>JAKOQZ010000132.1 GCA_029778105.1 Pseudomonadota bacterium
AAGCGGTCCGCCGCCGCGTCGCCGTCCACGAAATGCACCGGGCGGCCGTGCACCACGGCGTCGATGGGCCGGCCCAGAGACGCTTCGGCCCGCGCCTTCATCTCGGCCACGAACAGCCCGATCACGGCTTCGAAGGTGATGCGCTGCGTCTTCAGCAGCGTCGACTCCTTCACCAGCGGCGTCGCCAGGATCGACTTCAGCGCGCGCATCAGCCGCCCGTCGACCTGGGCCATATAGGTCTCGATGGCCTCCGCCCCGAACAGCGGCCTGTTCTGCTCGAAGTCGAAGAAGATGGCGCTGGGGAACAGCGCCTGGCCTTTCTCCAGCTCGGCCAGCGCCGGCCGGCCGTCGCGGATCACTCCGATGGCCGAATTGGAAGTCCCGAAATCAAGTCCGCAAGGCGTCGTCATAACCGTCTCCTAAGTCGTCAGAGACGGTCCAGCTATGGAAGATTTCGCCCCCTCGCCAGACTGTTTTTCCCGTGCTACAACTGGCGCGTCATAAGGATGGCCGGTCGCGGAAAGCGTCCGGCCTTTCGTCTTTATACGGACGAAACATCATGCGGGCGAAACGCCCATCTGCTGCGCGCTCAGCGCGATCACCCGCAGCGTCTCGCCCCAGGTGACATAGCGCTTCACGTCCTCCAGCTTCACGAACATCGCCTCGTCCGCGTCGTCGCCCGCCATGGGTTCGCCCGAAACCCAGCGGGCGTTGAAATCGATCAGCACGGCGTGAATGCCCTCCACGACCGAATCGACCACGTCGCACAGCCCCGCGATCTCCACCTCGCAGCCGGTCTCCTCGCGCACCTCGCGCAGGGCGGCGAAGCGCATCATCTCGCCGAACTCGATCCGCCCCCCGGGGATCGACCATTCGCCCTTGCGCGGCGCCTTGCCCCGCCGGATCAGCAGAACTTCGTCTCCGCGCCAGACGATGGCGCCGGTGCAGGCGATGGGGCGGCGGTCGGGATGGGTCATGCGGCCCCTGATTCCCGCAAATCCGGCCTCGCGCCAAGGGGTGCAAATGCCGCCGGGCCGTGCTTTATGGCGCACCTCTTTTGAACGAAATCGGGCATTTCGCAGCTGATGGAACGCATTTTCTCGATCCTGGCGCTGGTCGCCGCCTTGGGCGCCGCCGCCTACTCCTACGTGACCACCGAGCGCCAGCGCGGCGATGTCGAAACCCTGCAGGCCCAGGTCGAGGGGCTGAAAAAGTCCCAGGGCGACGTCCAGCGCGTGCTCGGCGAAGTCCAGAAAGACGTGAAGACCCAGGGCCAGCAGTTCCAGGAACTGGTCGGCATGCTCACCGGCCAGGGCGCCGAGCCCGAGACGCAGCTCGACATGGACAAGCTGACCGACGCCAAGAACGCCGAATTCCTGGAGGCGTTCGGCAAGCAGGACGGCGTCGTCAAGCTGCCCTCGGGCGCGATGTACAAGGTCGAGAAAGAGGCCCCCGCCGGCGCCAAGCAGGCGACGGCCACCTCCACCGTCACCGTCCATTATGCCGGCACCTTCGTCGACGGCACCGAGTTCGACAGCTCCTACAAGCGGGGCGAGCCGGCCACCTTCCCGCTGGAAGGGCTGATCCCCGGCTGGCTCGAGATCCTGCCGATGATGAAGGAAGGCGACATCTGGACCGTCGCGCTGCCTTATCAGCTCGGCTATGGCGAGGCCGGCCGCGGCCACATCCCGCCGCGCCAGACGCTGGTCTTCAAGATCGAGCTGATCAAGGTCAGCCCGTGACCACGGCGCCGGACCCCGAGCTGCTGGAGCTGCGCGAAAGCATCGACAATTTCGATGCCGCGCTGATCCACCTGCTCGCCGAACGCTTCAAATGCACCAAGCGGGTCGGCGAATTGAAAGCGGTCAAGGGGCTGCCCGCCGCCGATCCGGCGCGCGAACAGCGCCAGATCGCCCGGCTGAGGGCCCTGGCGGTCGAAAGCAAGCTCGATCCCGATTTCGCGGAGAAGTTCCTCAACTTCATCGTCCGCGAGGTCATTCGCCACCACGAAGAAATCAAGACCGCCTCGGCGGCCAAACCCTAAGGAAGATTATGTCTCTCACCGACGCCGACAACGCCCAGTTTCTCGCCGACTACGACGCCAAGGACGGCGTGAAGCAGACGGCCTCGGGCCTGCGCTATCGCGTGCTGAACGAAGGCCCCGAAGGCGGCAAGAAGCCCGGCCCCCGCTCGATGGTCGAGGTCCACTACGCCGGCACGCTGATCAACGGCAAGGAATTCGACTCCTCCTACAAGCGCGGCCAGACCATCTCGTTCGGCCTGCATCAGGTGATCCCCGGCTGGACCGAGGGCGTGCAGCTCATGAAGGAAGGCGACACGTTCGAGTTCGCCATCCCCTACAACCTCGCCTATGGCGAGCGCGGCACCGGCGGCATTCCGGGCCGCCAGACGCTCGTCTTCAAGGTCGAGCTCTTCAAGGTCGGCTGATGCGTCTGCCTCTCGTCCTCGTCGCCCTCGCCGGTATCGGCGTGGGCGTCTTCTTCTGGCTCCGGTCGGAGGATTATCGCACCCGTCTGGAAGGCATGAGCGCCGACCTGACGGCGGCGAACGACGCCCTGGCCAAGGCCAAGGCGTTCGAGGACGAGACCGACGGGCTCGACCGCGCCTTCGCGCGCGGCCTCAACGGGCAGGACGCGCTCGCGCGCGACGTCGCGAAGCTGACGACCGGGCCCGATCAGGCGCCGCTCCGCGCCGCGATCGAAGGGCGGCTGGCCAAGCTCAAGGCCGATCTTGAGCCGGCGGCCAGGATCGTCCGAGACCGCCTGCTTCAGATCGAACCGCCCGACTACACGCTCGACCCGGCCAGGATCAGCGACCAGGCGAACGCGGCCTTCCTCGCGAAGATCGACGCCGACCCCGCCTATACCAGGACCGCCTCGGGCCTGCGCTACAAGCCGGTCAAGACCGTCGCCGAAGGCCGTCAGCCGACCCCGGCTGACGAGGTGACGGTGCACTACAAGGGCGCCTTCATCGAGGGCACCGAGTTCGACTCCTCCTACAAGCGGGGCGAACCGGCCACCTTTCCGCTCGGACAGCTCATCTCCGGCTGGGTTGAGGGCATTCCGCTGATGAAAGTCGGCGAGACCTACGAGTTCGTGCTGCCCTACGACCTTGCTTACGGGATCGCCGGGCGGGGCTCGATCCCGCCCCGCCAGACCCTGGTTTTCCAGGTGGAACTGCTGTCCATCGCCGACAAGCCGGCCGCCCCCTGACCGGAACGCCGGCTTTCATCGGGCGTTCATCGGGCGCATACTACGCCTCGCGCAAGGCGGAATTGCTGCACTGCAGCAATGCTGCTATTCACCAAGAACTGGCCGGGCAGGGGAACGGCCCTGCGGGAGCTGAGCTGAATGTCCATCGATACGCCTGAAACCGGCGCGGGCTTCGGCGCGCGCATCTGGCGTTTCTTCTTCGGCACGCCCCAGCGCCGCGCGCTCATCGCGCTGCTGATCGCGTGCGCGGTTTCGGTGTTCACCTGGTTCTCGCTCGACCGCGAGGTCGACGCGCCCGACTGGAACGCCCCGATCCGCGGCTTCTCCTATAACCCGAGCCATCTCTACACGGTTGAGGATTCCAAGACCTTCAGCGAAGAGCGGCTGCGCGCCGACCTGACCGATCTCAAGAAATACACCAACCGCGTCCGCTCCTATTCGGTGTCGCGCGGTCTCGACAAGCTGCCCGAGATCGCCGGCGAACTGGGCATGAAGGTGGCGCTCGGCATCTGGATTTCGTCCGACGCCGCATCCAACGAAAAAGAGATCGACCTCGCGCTCAAGGTGCTGCGCACCAACCGCACCTCGATCGACCGGATCTTCGTGGGCAACGAAGCGATCCTGCGTGGCGATGTCTCCGTCGCGCAGCTGAACGAGTACATCAAGCGTGTCCGCCGCGAGGCCCCGCGCCGCGTGAAGGTGACGACCGCCGAGCCGTGGAACGTCTGGGACGCCAACCCGGCCCTCGCGGATGAAGTCGACTTCATTGGCGTTCACATGCTGCCCTATTGGGAAGGCATCCCGCTGGAGAGCGCGGTCGGCCATATCATCAACCGCCTGAAGGTGCTCGAGGACAAGTTCCACAAGCCTATCGTCATCGGCGAAGCCGGTTGGCCGTCGGAAGGGCGTCAGCGCGAAGGCGCTGTGCCCGGCGCCGCCAACGAGGCGGCCTTCGTGCGCGCCTTCCTGACGACCGCCAAGGAACTCGGCTGGGACTACTACCTGCTCGAAGCCTACGACCAGCCGTGGAAGGTGGAAGACGAGGGCGCGGTCGGCGCGTTCTGGGGCGTCTTCACGGCCGACGGCAAGCCCAAGTTCGAACTCGCGGGCGAGATCACCTCGCTGCCGGACTGGCCCTGGTTCGCCGGCATCGCCGTCGTCATCACCATGCTGGCCGGCGCGCTCATCCTGCGCACCACGCCGCATCTCTCCTTCTTCGGTCAGCTCTTTCTGGCGGCGCTTTCTGGACTCATCGTGACGGCGATGATCGTGGTGTTCGACAGCGCCTCGCTGCAATACGCCAGTTGGGACACCTATCTCGTCTTCATCTTTGTGGTGCCCGTGGCCTCGCTGGCGATCGCGGTGATCCTCGCCGAATGCGTCGAGATGGCCCAGTCGCTATGGCGGGTTCAGCGCCGCATCGCCAACCCGCCCCCGATGACGGCCGAGCCGCGCGTCTCCATCCATGTGCCGGCCTACAACGAGCCCCCGGACATGATGATCGAGACGCTGAACGCTCTCAGCCGTCTCGATTATCAGAATTACGAAGTCGTCATTCTCGACAACAACACCAAGGATCCCGCCGTCTGGAAGCCGGTCGAGGCCCATGCCGCGACGCTGGGTCCGCGCTTCCGCTTCTATCATTTCGACGGCGTGAAGGGCTTCAAGGCCGGCGCGCTTAACAAGGCGCTCGAGATCACCGATCCCGCGGCCGAATATGTCGCCGTCATCGACAGCGACTATCAGGTCACGTCCGACTGGCTGAAAGTCTGCATCCCGCACTTCCAGAACCCCAAGGTCGCGCTCGTGCAGGGGCCGCAGGACTATCGCGACGGCGGCGAAAACCTCTTCAAGACCATGGCCTACCAGGAATATGCGGGCTTCTTCCGCATCGGCATGGTCGAACGCAACGAGGACAATGCGATCATCCAGCACGGCACGATGACGATCATGCGCCGCACCGTGCTGGACGAAAAGCAGTGGGCGACCTGGTGCATCACCGAGGACGCCGAACTCGGCCTCAGGATCTTCGAGGACGGGCATGAGTCCGTCTATATCGACCGCAGCTTCGGCAAGGGTCTCATCCCCGACACGCTGGCCGCCTACAAGGATCAGCGCTATCGCTGGGCCTATGGCGCGATGCAGATCATGAAGCGCCACGCCGGCGCGCTGTTCTCCAAAAAGACGCAGCTCACCAATTCGCAGCGCTATCACTTCATCGCGGGCTGGCTGCCCTGGCTGGCCGATGCGCTGTCGCTCGGGTTCACCGCCGCCGCGCTGCTCTGGTCGGCGCTCATGGTCTATGACGCGCGCACCTTCGACCTTCCGATGATGTCGCTGGCCGCCATCGCGCTCGGCCTCTTCGCGGTGAAGACGGGCAAGACGCTGCTGCTTTATCCCTTCCGCGTGGGCTCCGGCTTCGTCGGCGCTTTGCAGGCGTCGATCGCCGGCCTTGCGTTGTCGCACACTGTCGGCAAGGCGGTATGGTCGGGCCTCTTCACCAGCAAGATGCCGTTCCTGCGCACGCCCAAATGCGAAGACGCCGCCCCCATCCGTCAGGTGCTGCTGCTGGCGTCGGAGGAATTGCTGCTTCTCGTCCTCATCGGGATCGCAGTCTTCGCGACCGCCTACACGCGGGGCTTCGGCGATCCTGCCGGCATCGTCTGGATGCTGACGCTCTGCGTCCAGGCGATTCCCTTCGTCGCCACGCTCATCATGGCCTTCATCAGCGCCGCCAAGATCGGCGCCAAGAAGCAGACGGTTCAGGGCGGCAGCGTCGCTCCGGCGGAGTGAGGTTCAGTCCTGCGCCGCCGCGGCGCGGGCGAGGCGGTCGTTGATCG
This sequence comes from Pseudomonadota bacterium, assembly GCA_029778105.1. Lineage (GTDB taxonomy): Bacteria > Pseudomonadota > Alphaproteobacteria > Micropepsales > Micropepsaceae > JADZAI01. The sequence continues at coordinate 6,074 of JAKOQZ010000132.1, forward strand.
CCTCGCCGAGGCCGCTGGCAGGGATCGGCGCGACGGCGACGGCCTTGGCGCCCCGCTTGTCGGCTTCCCGCAACAGGGCGAACAGATTGGCCGCCGCCTCGCGCGTACTGCCCGCTTCGCTCAATTGCAGCGCGTCGTCGACGTCGGTCGGCCCGAACGCGATATAGAGCTCGCCGCTGCGAGGCGCCTCGGCGTTCAACCTCAGTTTCGCCGCCGGCGCATAATGGCGCAGCAGCCGTCCGGGAGACGATGGGCGGCTCTCGTCGTCCGACGCGACGGCCAGCGGCCCGGTGATCGTCTCGATGTCTTCGCGCGCCGTCGCGCCGGGACGTAGAAGAACCGCCTGGCGGCCGTCAAATCCGATCACCGTCGACTCAAGGCCCGCGTTGCACGGCCCGGCGTCCAGGATGGTCAGCGCCTCGCCCAGACTCTCCGCCACATGCGCCGCGCGCGTCGGCGACGGCTCGCCCGATGCATTGGCGCTCGGCGCGGCGATCGGCACCCCGGCGCTCAGGATCAGCGCCTGCGCCACCGGGTGCGCCGGAACGCGGATCGCCAGCGTCGGTAAGCCGGCGCTGGCGAGGTCGTGCACGGGGCACTTGGCGGTCTTCGGCAGCACCAGCGTCAGACCGCCCGGCCAGAACGCCTCCGCCAGCTTCAGCGCCAGCGGGTTGAACTGCACCAGACGGCGCGCCGCCTTGGCGCTTTCGACATGCACGATCAGCGGGTTGATGCGTGGCCGGCCCTTGGTCTCGAACACGCGCGCCAGCGCCTCGCCGTTGGTGGCGTCGGCGCCGAGGCCGTAGACCGTCTCCGTCGGAAAGGCGACCAGCTCGCCGGACGCGATCTGTCGGGCCGCTGCGGCGATCGCCGCGCGGAAAGCGGAAGGATGTGCAGGATCGACAGGAACGATCGGCATTGCTGCGCGCTTATAGCGCCGCGTGCGCGGAAATCACCGGATTTCGCTACTGCGCGGTGGCGATAAGATCCACGCTGATCTTCACGTCGGTCGCCACCGGATCGCCGCCGGCATACTGGCCCTGGCCGACGCCCCATTCGGTTCGATTGATCGTCACCGCGCCCGTCATGTGCGCCTCGCTGCCGGTGATGACCAGCGTGAAGGGCAGGGTGACCGGCTTCACCACGTCCCGCATCGCCAGCGTGCCGTCGGCCTCGTAGGTCGTGTTGCCGGTCTTGCGAAAGGCGGTTGTCTGAAACACCGCCTGGCCCGGCGGCACGCCCTGCGGCGCGCTGAACGTCGCACCCAATGTGTCGAACCACGATTTCGAGGCCATCATCCCGTCGCGCTGCCGGTCTCCTGAGTCGACCGACCCCAGATTGATGGTGACCGTTGCGTTGGCGTTCGACAGGTCGGCCGGATCGAACGAGATGACGGCCGACCAATCCTTGAACACCGTCGTGAAGGGCTGACCCTGCGCCGTGACCTCAAAGCCGAGCGTGGAGCGCGCAGCATCCACCGTCCAGTTTGCCGCCGCCGCCGGAGCGGTCAGCGCGAGGGCGAACGCAAGGGCGGCCAGGGGCTTCATGACGGCTTCCGGGGGGCGGGGATGAAGGGCAGCATGCGCGTCAACACGTTGTCGCGGTTCCAGATATGGTGCTTCAACGCCGCGCCGACATGCAGGGCCAGCAGAATAAAGATCGGCCACATGGCCAGCGTCTCGTGAATTCCCTCGATCCGCTCGCCGGCCGCCTCGCGCGCGTCGGCGTCCAGGCCGGCGAGCCCGGGCAGGCGCGGCAGATCGAAGGCCCCCCAGATCTTCGTCTCGAACGCCGAGGTCGACGCCAGCGCCCAGCCCGACAAGGGAATGAAGATCATCAGGAAATAGAACGCCCAGTGCGTGGCCCGCGCGCCGAACCGCTCCCAGCCCTTCATGCCGGCGGGCAAGGGCGGCGGCGGATTGACGAAACGCCAGATCAGCCGAAGCAGGCTGAGCGCCAGGATCGTGATGCCGAGGCTCTTGTGAAGCTGGTACGCCTCATAGTCCTCGGCATCGGTCATGTAGATGCCCAGCCAGATCATGTAGAGGATCGCGATCGCGATCAGCCAGTGCAGCGTGACCGCCACGGCCCCATAGCTGGTGCTGGAATTGCGGAAAAACGCCATGCGGACCGACTCCTCTGTCAGGCGGGCAGATTACGAGTCCTTATGGTCGAACTCACCCTCGATCGTCACCGTCACGTCGTCGCCCAGACCGAAATCGACATACTCGGTGACGCCGAATTCCGACCGTTTGATGGTCGCCGTGGCGTGGAAGCCGAGGACGTAGGTGTTCTTCAGCGGGCTCTGAAGGCCGCCATGGAAGGTGACGTCCAGCGTGACCGGCTTGGTGACGCCGTGAAATGTCAGGTCGCCGGTGATCTTGCCCGTGGTGTCGCCGGTCTTTTCGATGGCGGTCGAGACGAACGTGATCTCGGGGTATTTCGCGGCGTCGAAGAATTTCTCCGAGGCGATCTCTTCGTCAAATTTCGGGTCCAGCGTGTGGACGCCCTTGGGGTCGATCGCTGCCTTCAGCGAGGACTTTTCGGGCGCATTCGGATCGAACGAAAACGAGACGTCGAACGTCTTGAACCAGCCGATATAGGTCGAGACGCCGAAATGGCTGATTTCCCAGGAAATTCGGGTGTGGGCCTTGTCGACCTCATAGGTGCCCGCCGGGGCGAGGCTCGCGTCGGTCGACAGGCCCTGAGCGGCGGCCGGAGCCGCAAGAAGCAGGGCGACGAGGGTGGCGGTGGTGAGCTTCATCGGAGGGCTCCGCTTTTGTAACAGAATCTGTGGCCGAGATGGCTCTGGAATTCCGGGTTTGTCCAGAGCGCGAGGGAGACGTATTCGAAACGTAAGGTTTCCACAGGTTGTTCCCATGTCCGAATATCGTCCGCCACTCGCCGATCTGGCCTTCACGCTCGACGCCATTGTGGGCGCCGGAGCCCTGAAATCATCGGGCGCGTTCCCCGATTATGACGACGATCTGCGCGAGGCGGTGCTGGGTGAAGCGGCGCGTCTTGCCGCAGAAGTGATCGCCCCCCTCAATCGTGGCGGCGACAAGCAAGGCGCCCGGCTCGAGAACGGCGTCGTCCGCAGCGTGCAGGGATTCGCCGACGCCTATCGTGCCTTCGCCGAGGGCGGCTGGGCCGGCGTGACGGCCGAGCCCCAGCATGGCGGGCAGGGTCTTCCCATGACGATCGGCGTGGCGGTTGAGGAATTCTGGCAGGCGGCGAACATGGCCTTCGGCCTCTGCCCCTTGCTCACCCATGGCGCGATCGAGGCCATCTCGGCCCACGGCACCGACGAGCAGAAGCGTGTCTATCTGCCGAAACTCGTGTCCGGCGCCTGGACCGGCACGATGAACCTCACCGAACCGGGTGCCGGCAGCGATGTGGGCGCGCTGAAATCCCGCGCCGTACGTACAGGTGACGGCGCCTATCGCGTCACCGGCCAGAAGATCTTCATCACCTGGGGCGATCACGACGTCGCCGAGAATATCGTCCACCTGGTGCTGGCGCGTCTGCCCGACGCGCCGCCGGGCACGCGCGGCATCTCGCTGTTCCTCGTGCCGAAGTTCCTGCCCGATGCGCAAGGCAATCCGGGCGTGCGCAACGATCTCGCCGTCGTCGGCCTGGAGCACAAGCTCGGCATCCACGCCAGCCCCACCTGCACCATGTCGTTCGGCGACAATGGCGGCGCGACGGCGTTCCTGATCGGACAGGAAAACCGGGGACTGGCGGCGATGTTCACGATGATGAACTCGGCCCGTCTCAATGTCGGCGTTCAGGGCGTCGCCATCGCCGAACGCGCGCTGCAGCAGGCCGTGCGCTATGCGAACGAGCGCGCGCAGGGCAAGCCGTTCGGGCTCCAGCACGAAGGCGCCTCCATGGTGCCCATCCAGCGCCATCCCGACGTCCGCCGCATGCTGATGACGATGCGCGCCGGCATCGAGGCCGGCCGCGCGATCTGTCTTTCCACCGCGCTCGCCATCGATCTGGCGCGCCACCATCCCGATCCTGCCGCCCGCGTTCGGGCCAAGCATCGAGAAGAGCTTCTCACGCCCATCGCCAAGGCGTGGTGCACCGATATGGGCGTACGGGCCGCCAGCCTCGGCGTGCAGGTCCATGGCGGCATGGGCTTCGTGGAGGAGACGGGCGCGGCGCAGCACTATCGCGACGCGCGCATCCTGCCAATCTACGAGGGCACCAATGGCATTCAGGCGATCGATCTCGTGACCCGCAAGATCGGGCTCGACAAGGGCGAGGCGCTGGCCGGCCTCTTCGCCGAGATCGCGGAGACCGCCGACGCGCTTCAGTCTTCGCCGGAAGACATCCATGCCAATGCCGGGCGTCAGCTCGCAGCGGGCCTTGCGGCCGCGCGGGACGCGGCGGCCTGGCTCGTTGCGCGTCTGGGCGAAGGCAAGCCCTATGACGCGCTGGCCGGCGCCACGCCTTTTCTTGAAATGATGGGCGCCGTCTTCGGCGGTCACCTGCTGGGCCGCGGGGCCATCGAGGCGGCCCGGCGCCTGTCGTCAGGTGAGGGCGACGCATCGTTTCTGGCGGGGCGGATCGCCAATGCGAGGTTCTTCATGGCGAATGCGGTCACGGCTGCGGCCGGTTTGCTGGGTTCCGTCACCGCCGGCGCCGAGGCGCTTTACGCTACGGAGTTCGAAGCGCTTTGACCTGTCCAGACTTGGGGCCTAGCGTTTGGGTCATGATATCTGGAAATGCCCATGTCTGACGCCGTCGAACTGCCCGCAGAGGCAGCCGCCCGCGTGCGCGACGATCGCGGTCTCATCTATCCGTTCGCCCAGAAGCCGGCGCCGGGAGAAACGGTCGAAGTCGCGCCCGGAATCCTCTGGCTGCGCATGCCGCTGCCGTTTCAGCTCAACCACATCAATCTCTGGCTGCTCGAAGACGGCGACGGCTGGGCGGTCGTCGATACGGGCGTCAACACCAATGCCTGCAAAGAGCTTTGGGAAAAGGTCTTTGAAACGGCGCTGAACGGACTGCCGGTCACCCGGGTGATCGTCACCCACCTGCATCCCGACCATGTCGGGCTGGCGGGCTGGATCGCGGAACGCTTCGGCGCGCCGCTGCTGATGAGCCGCACCGACTATCTGATGTGCCGCATGCTGGTGATGGACACGGGCAAGGAGGCGCCGTGGGAAGGCGTTTCGTTCTACAAGGCCGCCGGATTCCCCGAGGACGCGATCGAGCACTACAAAAAGCGTTTCGGCGGTTTCGGCATGGGCGTGCACCGTCTGCCGCAATCCTATGTGCGGCTCCAAGCGGATGACGTGCTCACGATCGGCGGGCGTGACTGGCGCGTCGTAATCGGCAGCGGCCACGCTCCGGAACATGTGTGCCTGTGGTGCGAGCGCGACAACATCATGATCTCGGGCGATCAGATCCTGCCGCGCATCTCATCGAACGTCTCGGTGTTCCCCACCGAGCCCGAGGGCAACCCGTTGCAGGACTGGCTCGACAGCTGCGCGCGGTTGCGCGACCTCGTAGACCCCAACGTATTGATCCTGCCGGCCCATAACGAGCCGTTCCGCAACGCGCGCAAGCGGCTGCAGGACCTCATCGACGATCACGAAGCCGGCCTCGCCCGTCTGGTCGACATGCTCGGCGAGCCCAGGCGCGCGGTGGACGTATTTCCGGCGCTTTTCCGCGCCAGGATTACCAGTGGCAACTATCTGATGGCGACAGGTGAGAGCCTTGCGCACCTCAATTGCCTGATCGCCCGGGGCGACGCGGTCAGAACGCGCGATGCCCTGGGCATCGACATCTATCAACGTGCCTGAGACATCGGGGGACCTTCATGCGCTGCATCTTCGCCGCCTTGCTCCTTGCAGGAACCGCCATTGCACAGGAGCCCACGCCACAACCCGCGCCGAGGCCCGACCCTGATACGGCCATCGGATCTGATCAGCCTGCGCCGCCGCCGCCACCCGACCCGGCGGTATTGGCGATGCTCGCCAAGTCCTATGACGGCCTGACGTTCGACGAGCTTGAGGCGTTCATCAAGGCCGACGGCTATGGCTATGAGCGCCTGCAGGGCGAAAACGGTCCATATATCCAGACCGGTACGGCGAACGGCGTTTCCTACGAGATCTGGCTGAGCGAGTGCAATGAAGACCCGGTGCCACGCTGCATCGGTCTTACCGCGCAGACCTTCTATTTCAAGGAGTCGCCGAAGGTGACGCTGAAGGCGTTGAACGACTGGAACGCCAATACCTGGGGCATGCGCGCCATGCTTTTTCCCGACGGTCAGTCCGCAATGGCGATGAATGTCGGGCTGAATGGCGGCGTCACCGGCAACTGGGTGATCAAGCGGATGCGCAACTTCAACTATTGGGCCGAGGCCTACAGCGCATTCTGGGACAGCGGAAACCCCAAGGCCGTTCCGGCGCAGTAGCCGCTCAGGTGGCCTTCACGGCGATGGCGATGTCGCTGGCCCACGCCAGGCGGGCGACCTGCGCATCGTCTCGCGCGTCGAGGTTCGCCAGCACGGCGGCGACCCGCGCCTCCTGACCGGCGGGCCAGCCTGGCTGCGGCATCAGATCGTCGATCACATAGATCCCGCCCGGCTTCAGAAGGCGCCACAGCGCATCGAAGCCGTCGAATTTTCCGGGCATCGCATCGGCGAAGACAAGGTCGTAGCTCGCGTCCGGCTGCCCGCCGAACCATGAGAATGCATCGGCATCCAGCAGCGTCAGCCGTGCATCGTGCCTGAGATGCCGCGCCGCGATGGCCGACCACCGTCCGTTCGCTTCCAGCGACGTGAGGCGCGCCGATGCGTCCATGCCGTCGAGCAGCCATGCGGTGGCCAGCCCGGTGCCTGTCCCGATCTCCAACAGGCGTCCGCCGGGTTTCGAGGCCGCCAGAACGCGCAACAGTCCGCCCAGCTTGTAGTCGGAGAAAAAGCTGAATCCGGCCTCTTCCGTGTCGGCCCAGATCGCGGCGAGAACGGCGGGCGGTCTGACGGGGTCATCTTCCATGACCGCGGTTTAGCGCTGTGGCGCACTCTGCGCTACCGTGCAGCGCAATAGGGAGAAACGGCGCATGACGTCATCTGCGGTTCCGCCGGCATGATCGCGGCTGTCATTCGTCGGGCGACGGCCGACGAAGCCCCTGCGGTCGCCGACATATTTCTCGCCGCCCGGCGCGCGATCGAGAATCTCGTTCCGATGGCGCACACCGACGACGACACGAGGCGTTGGATGCGGGATGTCGTGTTCCGCGAAGATGAGGTGACGGTCGCGATCATGGATGGCCGGATTGCCGCCATGATGGCCACCCGGCCGGGATGGATCGATCATCTTTATGTCGATCCGCGCTTTCAGGGGCGCGGCCTTGGCGGCGCCTTGATCCAGCATGCGCGGCATGGCGCCCATGGCGCCGGGGGACTTCAGCTCTGGACCTTTCAGGCGAACGCGGGCGCGCGGCGATTCTACGCCCGGCACGGTTTTGCCGAGGTGGCGTTCACGGACGGCGGCGGCAATGAAGAGCGCCGCCCCGACGTGAAACTCGCGTGGGCGCCGTAAGCTCTATTCGCGATAGCTGAGCAGTCGCCGCCCGGCGAACAGCATGTCCAGCTGATCCCAGAACGACCCGGCCCGGTTGACCTCAACATGGGTCACCTGCTCGAGCAGATAGAGATGCGCCCGGCCGCCCAATGCCGCCGCCAGTTTTTCAGATTCCGTCGAGGCGATCAGGGGGTCGTCCTTACCGTGGACCAGCAGCGCATCGGCCGTGAAACCGGATAGGTCTTGTTTCGACGGATCGAGCGCATCGAGTTGGGCCCGCAAGGGCGCGGGCAGGGCGGTGACCAGCGCATCCACCTTGTCAGGATCGCGGTTGTCGATCAGCGCATAGATCGCATGACCCTCGCTCTCCAGCGTTGCGACGATGGCTGTCACGTCTGCGTTGGAATTCTTCAGCTTCGCTGAGGCGATCGCGATCAGCCGGTCGCGATCGGGCCCTTCGATCCCCTGCGCCTGCGCAGCCAGGAAGGCCCACAGCGCGTAGTCCGCCGGCGATTCCTCGCGCCACGGCTCGTTGTCGTTCAGGCGGAATTTCCGCGTGGTGACGAAGCGGATCACGTCGGTCATCGAATAATAGCCGCCGATGAAAAAGACGAAGCCGACCTTCTCGTTCAGCGGCGCGCGGCTGGCGGCCAGAAGCGCGGGGCCGGCCATGTACGACAGGGCGGCGATGCCGATCCTGGTTTTCGGCGCGTCGGGGAAGTCCGTGTCGGCCAGCCAGGTCGCGGCGTCGTGCAGCGTCTGGATATCGCCCGCATTCGCCTTCAACCCGTCGAAGGCGGTCGTCTGGGGCACCAGCGTCAGGAAGCCGGCCCGCGCCAGGGTTTCGGCGAAGGCGATCACGCGCGGATCGCGCCGGGCGTCGGCCACCAGTCCCGGCACGAAGATCATCCGGCCCTTGATCTTTTCGGTCGGCGTATAGAGATCGCCTTCGCCCGCCCGGCCCTCGACAGTCCAGCGTGCGCCGGAGGCGGTCGGGGCGGCGTGCAACGTCTTCCACATCGAAGGGGAAGGGCCGGCGGCGATGTCTTCAAGAAACCAGGCCGCCTCGAAATAGCGCGGCACCCAATAGGCCGCCGCCGCGGAAATCACCGCAACCGCAGCCAGAAGATAAATGACGAAACGCCCGCGGCCCTTTTTCATGGCCGCCTTCTAGCGCGCTCGCGAAGGCGGCGTAAGGGCGGTCTATTCTGCGGCCACTTTCGCCAGCCGGTCGTCCGGCTGCGGCGTGATGAACGAGGCGGAGACCGACGAGGCGGGTAGACCGTCATCCGTGCGGTGCTTGAGGTTCAGCCTGGGGAAAAGAAGTTCGGCCACACGATAGGCTTCCTCAAGATGCGGATAGCCTGACGCGATGATCGTATCGGCGCCGATCGCGGCATATTCATCCAGCCTGTCCGCAATCTGGTCGGGCGTTCCGACCAGTGCCGTGCCGGCGCCTGTCCGCACCAGGCCGATACCGGCCCACAGATTGGGGCCGATCACCAGGTTGTCCCGGCTGCCCTTGTGCAGCGCCGACATGCGCGACTGCCCGACCGATTCCGACTTCGCCATCAGGGACTGGAAGGCCGCGATGGCGTCGTCGGACACATATTTGATGAGCTCGTTCGCAGCGTCCCAGGCTTCGCCTTCGGTCTCGCGGACGATGACGTGGAGCCTCACGCCGAAGCGGATCTGGCGGCCCAGCTTCGCGGCGCGCGCCCTGACATCTGCGAAGATGTCCTTCAACTGATGCACCGGCTCTCCCCAGGCGAGATAGACGTCGGCATGGCGCGCAGCGATATCGCGGGCGATGTCCGACGAGCCGCCGAACCATATCGGGGCATGCGGCTTCTGCACGAACGGGAAGTGCAGCTTGCCTTTGCGGATCGAGAGATATTTGCCCTCGAACGTGACGGTTTCGCCCGCGCCCAGACGGCGCCAGATCTCCATGAACTCGTCGGTCTGCTCGTAGCGCTCGCGGTGGTCGAGGAAGAGACCGTCTGCGGCGAGCTGCGGCGTGCTGCCGCCGGTCACGATATTCAGCAGCACGCGGCCCTTGCTGATGCGGTCGAGCGCGGCCGCCTGTCTTACGGATTCCGCCGGCGCGATGAGCCCCGGCCGCGAGGCGACGAGGAATTTCAGCCGTTCGGTCTGGCTCGCCAGTGAAGCGGCGGTGATCCACGAATCGGCGCAGTGCGCCCCGGTCGGCAGCAGCACGCCGTAATAGCCCAGCCGGTCGGCGGCCAGCGCGATATCGCGCAGATAGGCGGGCGTGGGGGCCCGGTCGGTTTCCGGGTGGCTCAGATATTTGTTGTCCCCGGCCGAGGGGACGAACCAGAGGAAATCGAGCGGCGCGCGGGCGGCGGGCATGGGAACTCTCGCTGTCGTGACTGGCGACAAGCTGATCCCCGGGCCGTCCGCTGCCAATGCCGCCGGACTTAAGCCCCACTTAAGCGGGCGCGGCGGCCGCTTTCCCGCCCAAACCGCCATGGCGGCACGGGGCTGACCGCGCTAGGCTCGGCGCATGACCACGGCGCTGTTCACGCATCTCGCGTGCCTTGACCACGTGACGCCTGACGGCCACCCGGAATCGCCGGAGCGGCTGCGGGCGGTTCTGCAGGCGCTGAAGGACCCGGCTTTCGACGCGCTGGCTCGCGGCGAATGCCCCCGCGCCGAGGCCGATGCGCTGGCGCTCGTTCATCCGCGGCATTTCGTCAGGCATGTGCTCGATAACGTGCCGGCCAAGGGACTCAAATCGATCGACGGCGACACCACGCTTTCGCCCGGCTCGGGCGAGGCGGCGCTGCGCGCCTCGGGCGGCGTCATCGCGGCCGTCGACGCCGTGATGACGGGCGAGGCGAAAACCGCTTTCGCCGCCGTCCGGCCGCCCGGCCACCATGCAGAGCCGGGGGCGGCGATGGGATTCTGCGTCTTCAACAATGTCGCCGTCGCCGCCCACCATGCGCGGGCCCGGCACAATCTGCGCCGCATCGCGGTCGTCGATTTCGATGTCCATCATGGCAACGGCACCCAGGCGGCGTTCGAGCGCGATGCCGATCTCTTCTTCGCATCGACCCACCAGTGGCCGCTTTATCCCGGAACCGGCCTGCCGCAGGAGCGCGGCGTCGCAGGCAACATCGTGAACGTGCCGCTGCCGCCGCGCACGGGCTCCGACGGCTTTCGCGAGGCGTTCGAGCTCGGCGTTCTTGGGGCGCTCGACAGTTTCGGGCCGGAACTCATCCTGATCTCGGCAGGGTTCGACGCGCACGCGGCCGACCCGCTGGCCGATCTGCGCCTCACCGAAGCCGATTTCGCCTGGGCGACGATGCGGGTCTGCGACCTTGCGGCCGAGCATTGCGGCGGCCGGGTGGTATCCACTCTCGAGGGCGGGTATGACCTCGACGCGTTGGCCGCGTCGGCGGCGGCGCATGTGAAGGCATTGATGGCGGCTTAGGTCATGGTGGCGAAAACCGATCTCGACAAACTCACTTTCGAGGAAGCCCTCAAACAGCTTGAGGAAATCGTCGGGCGGCTGGAAAGCGGGCGCGTGGAGCTTGAGGAGTCGATCGCCATCTACGAGCGCGGCGCCGCGCTCAAGGCGCATTGCGAGCGGAAACTGAAAGACGCCGAGGCGCGTATCGACAAGATCGTCATCGGTGCGGGCGGCCAGCCTGCAGGCGTTGAAAAGCTCGACGCGGATTAGGCCTCATGAGCGCGTTGGACGCCGCCCTGCGTGAAACTCAGGCGCTCATGGAAGAGGCACTCGATATCTATCTCCCGCGCCCGGCCGGGCCGGAAGCGCGGCTTGTCGATGCCATGCGCTATGCGACGCTCGGTGGCGGCAAGCGGCTGCGCGCATTCATGACCATCGAGGCAGGCGGTCTGTTCGGCGTGGAGCGCAACGCGCTGCTCCGCGCCGCCTCGGCGGTTGAGTGCCTCCACGCCTATTCGCTGGTGCACGACGATCTGCCCTGCATGGACGACGACGACCTGCGCCGGGGCAAGCCCACCCTCCACCGCGAATACGACGAGGCGACCGCCGTCCTCGCGGGCGACGCGCTCCAGGCGCTTGCCTTCCAGCTCCTCTCTGCCGTCGAGATCCATTCCGATCCCTTCGTCCGCGCCGATCTCGTCCACCGTCTCGCCGTCTCCGCCGGTCATGCGGGCATGGTGGGCGGCCAGATGATCGACATCGACAGCGAGGGCCGCGAGATCGGCATCGAGGTCATCACCCGGCTTCAGCGTCTCAAGACCGGCGCGCTCATCGTCTTCGCCTGCGAGGCCGGCGCCATTCTGGGCCGGGCGGGGCAGCATCAGCGCCAGTCGCTCATCGGCTATGGTCAGGATCTCGGCCTCGCATTCCAGATCGCCGACGACCTGCTGGATGTGGAGGGTGACCCCGAAACCATGGGCAAGGCCGGGGCCAAGGACGCCGCGCTGGGCAAGGCGAGCTTCGTCGCGGTGCTGGGGCCGGAGCGCGCCCGTGCCCAGGCGGAGATGTTGGCCGCCCAGGCCGTCGCGCATCTCGACGGCTTCGACAGCCGGGCCGACAACCTGCGCGCGCTGGCCGGTCTCGTCGTCAACCGCGCCGCCTGAAACCGCCGCAGGGCTCCGGTTTGGCGTGAAAAGCGCCGAAAACAGGCGAAATCGGTGAGGCGGGCCAGAAGCGCGCCCTGTGTGACGACCCTCGACGCGGCCCCTTAGCAGGTGCGATAATACGGTTTGTGCGCCGCTTTAACCTCCGCGCACCCTTGCAGACGATGACGCAACCGCCCCAAGTCCCGCCTTCGCCTTCAAAGACGCCCTTGCTCGACCGCGTGAAGAGCCCGGCCGACATGAAGGGCCTCAATCGCGCCCAGCTCAAACAGCTGGCCGACGAGCTGCGCCGCGAGACCATCGACGCAGTCTCCGTCACGGGCGGTCACCTCGGTGCGGGGTTGGGCGTGGTGGAGCTCACCGTCGCCATCCACCATCTCTTCGACACGCCGCACGATCGCCTGATCTGGGATGTCGGCCACCAGGCCTATCCGCACAAAATCCTGACCGGCCGGCGCGAGCGCATCCGCACGCTCCGTCAGGGCGGTGGGCTCTCCGGCTTCACCCGGCGCTCGGAAAGCGAATACGACCCCTTCGGCGCGGCGCATTCCTCCACCTCCATCTCTGCCGGTCTCGGCATGGCGGTGGCGCGCGATCTGTCGAAGGAGAAGCGCAACGTCATCGCCGTCATCGGCGATGGCGCGATGTCGGCGGGCATGGCCTACGAGGCGATGAACAATGCCGGCGCCATGCATTCGCGCATGATCGTGATCCTCAACGACAACGACATGTCGATCGCTCCGCCGGTCGGCGCGATGAGCGCCTATCTGGCGCGACTGATCTCGTCGGGCACGTATCTGGGCTTCCGCGAGTTCGGCAAGCAGTTGGCCCGCGCCCTGCCGCGCTTTTTCTTCGACAAGGCGAAACGCGCCGAGGAATACACGCGCGGCCTCGTCACCGGCGGCACGCTGTTCGAGGAGCTGGGCTTCTACTATGTCGGCCCGATCGACGGTCATAATCTCGACCATCTGATCCCCGTGCTCACCAATGTCCGCGACGAGCTGCTCGACGGCCCCGTGCTCGTCCACGTCGTGACCCAGAAGGGCAAGGGCTATGCGCCCGCCGAAAGCAGCGATGACAAATATCACGGCGTCGCCAAGTTCGACGTCATCACCGGCGTCCAGGCCAAGGCCGTTTCCAACGCGCCGAGCTACACCCGCGTCTTCGCCGATGCGCTGATCGACGAGGCGGCGCGCGACCCCAAAATCGTGGCGATCACCGCCGCAATGCCGTCCGGAACCGGCCTCGACCACTTCCAGAAGAAATATCCCGGCCGCACCTTCGATGTCGGTATCGCCGAACAGCACGCCGTGACCTTCGCGGCCGGCCTCGCGACCGAGGGTTACAAGCCGTTCTGCGCGATCTATTCCACCTTCCTGCAGCGCGCCTATGATCAGGTCGTTCACGACGTTGCGCTGCAGGGTCTGCCGGTGCGCTTCGCACTCGATCGCGCCGGGCTGGTCGGCGCCGACGGTGCGACCCATGCCGGCGCCTACGACACCGCCTATCTCGCCACGCTTCCCGGCTTTGTCGTGATGGCGGCGGCCGATGAGGCCGAGCTCAAGCATATGGTGGCGACGCAGGCGGCCTATAACGATGGCCCCAGTTCGTTGCGCTATCCGCGCGGCGAGGGCGTCGGCGTCGAAATGCCCGAACACGGCACGCCGCTCGAGATCGGCAAGGGCCGGGTGCTGCGCGAGGGTGAGACCGTCGCGATCCTGTCGTTCGGCACGCGGCTTCAGGAAAGCCTGCGCGCCGCCGATCAGCTCGCGGCGATGGGCCTCAACGCCACGGTCGCCGACGCGCGCTTCGCCAAGCCGCTCGACGAGGCCCTCATCCGTCGCCTGCTGACCACCCACGAGGTCGTCGTGACGGTCGAGGAGGGGGCGATCGGCGGCTTTGGCGCGCATGTGCTGCATTTCGCGGCCAATGCGGGCCTGCTGGACGGCGGCGTGAAGCTGCGCACGCTTTGTCTGCCCGACACATTCATCGATCACGATACTCCGCAGCGTCAGTATGACGAAGCCGGACTCAACGCGCCGCATATCGTATCGACCATCATGCATGCGCTTGGACGAGAGGCCCAATGGGCGAGCAACCGGGCGTAAGGCCCCGTCTCACACTCACCGCCAAGCCGGCCGCGCCCGCAGGACCGCCTGCCGGATCAAAGATGCGCGCCGATCTTCTGGCGGTGGAGCAGGGTCTCTTCCGCAGCCGCAATCGTGCGCAGTCGGAAATCCGCGCCGGCAACCTGTTCTCCGGCGATCGTAAGGTCGAGAACGCGTCCGACATGGTCGATGCCGCCGTCAAGCTGACGCTGAAGGCGCGCGCCAACCCTTATGTCTCGCGCGGCGCGCTCAAGCTCGTCCATGCGCTCGACCATTTCGGCGTCGATCCTTCCGGTCTCGTTTGCCTGGATGTCGGCGCATCGACCGGCGGCTTCACGCAGGTATTGCTTCAGCGTGGCGCAAAAAAGGTGTTCGCCGTCGATGTCGGCAAGGATCAGCTTCATGCCGACGTTAAGAAAGACCCGCGTGTCGTCGCCTTCGAAAAGACCGACGCGCGCAACCTCACCCGCACCGAAATCGTCGAACAACCCGATCTCGTGGTCGCTGACGTCAGCTTCATCTCGCTCCAACTCGCGCTGCCCCGCGCGCTTGCGCTCGCTGCGCCGGGGGCGAAATTGATCGCGCTGGTCAAGCCGCAGTTCGAGGCCGGGCGCGGCAATGTCGGCAAGGGCGTGGTGCGCGACACGCTCACCCAGCGCGAAGTCGTCGCCCGTATCGGCATCTGGCTCGGCGCGGCGGGCTGGGCCGTCAAGGGCACGACGCAAAGCCCGATCACCGGCGGCGACGGCAATGTTGAATTCCTGCTGATGGCGGAGAAGGCCCGCTGACCGGGCGCCGCGCACGGATCGTCGCTCTTGCGGGCGGCGGTGACGGCGTGACTGAAGACGGCATTTTCGTGCCTTTTTCCGCGCCGGGCGACGTGCTTGAGATCGACGGCGAGGGTAAGCGCGGCACGATCGCCCGCGTGGTGGAACTTTCGCCCGACCGCGTGACGCCGCCTTGTGCGCATTTCGGTGTCTGCGGCGCATGCCAGACCCAGCACATCGCGCATGACGCCTATCGCGTGTGGAAGCGCAGCCTCGTCCTGCGCGCGCTCGAAGCGGCAGGGATCGCCGCCGAAGTGGCGCCGCTGGTCGATGCGCATGGCGAAGGGCGGCGGCGCGTGACGCTAGCCCTGAAGAACGGCGTCGCCGGTTATCACCGCCGCGGGTCGCATGAGGTGATGGCCGCGACGATGTGCCCGATCCTGACCCCCGGGCTTGGCGGTGCGCTGGCGTTCGCGCAGGCCCTTGCAGACGAGATGCCTGACAAGTGGCTCAGCCTTCTCGTCACCGCAACCCAGTCGGGCATGGATGCCGACATCAAAGGGCCCCTGCACGGCAATGCCCGCCTCAACGCCCGCCTCGCCGCGATTGCGCGCGACCACGGCGTCGCGCGGCTCACCGCTGAACGCGAGCCGCTGGCCCTCTTCCGCGCGCCGCAGATCGGCATGGGCGCTGTCGCGACCGCGACGCTGCCGCCCGGCGCTTTCCTTCAGGCGACGGCCAAAGGCGAAGAGGTTCTCGCAGGTCTGGTTCTCGATGGCGTGAAGCGCGCGCGCAAGGTCGCCGACCTCTTCTGTGGCATCGGTCCCTTCGCTGTCCGGCTTGCGGTGCGAGCGCAAGTCTACGCCGCCGACAGCGACGCCGACGCCATCGCATCGCTCCGCAAGACCGCCGCGCTGCCGGGCCTCAAGCCCGTGACCGCCGAGCGCCGCGATCTGTTCCGCCGTCCGCTCGCCCGCATCGAACTCGAGCCTTTCGATGCCGTCGTCTTCGACCCGGCATTTGACGGTGCAGCCGCGCAGAGCGTGGAGCTGGCGCGCTCCGGCGTGCCGCGCATCGTCGCCGTATCCTGCAATCCGCAGACCTTCGCGCGCGATGCCGCAACGCTCATCGCCGGCGGTTACGCCCTCACGCGCGTCACGCCGGTCGACCAGTTCCTCTATTCGCCCCATGTCGAACTGGTGGCGACGTTCCAGCGCGACTGACGCCTAGGGTTTCACGCGACGGCCGAAAACGGCGGACCTGGGCTGTCCGTGGCCCTGCCATTTCCTGCGCGAGGCCGGCGGGACAGGCGGAGTGGGCGGCTGGAGCACCGGCTCGTCGTCTGCGAGGTCGGGGCTATGGTCTCGGGGGGGGCCGGCCGGAGGAACGCGCCACCCACATGATCAGCGCCGCCAGTGAGAAGGCGCAAAGCCCCCCAAGACCCAGCAGGAGTAGCGGGCCGACGCTCGACAGATCGAGATTGCCGCTGCCGTCGCCCGCCGCGAGCATCGACCACCCCCTCAACAAGCCGAGCACGATCAGCGTTGCGAGGGCAACGACTGTCAGAATTCTGCGCGCGCGTTGCATGCCTCTGTATGGCACGTCCCGATTTCGGCGGGGTTAAGGCGGCTTATTCCCGCCGCATGATCCTGTCGGTGACGACGCTCGCCCACCACGAGTCGCGGAACGCTTTGGTCACGGCGTCGCGATCATAGATCTCCCGCACCCAGGTCTCGAACGGCACAGGCGTTTTGGCGTTGTAGGCGACATAGGTCGCGAGGAAAAAGTCCAGGATGCCGGTCTTGGCCTGCTTCATATGTCCGAAGCGCAGCGAAAGCTGTCGCATCGCCGTCTCGATCGGCGCGCCTTTGCGGAAATGCAGATACAGCGCCGACATCAGCCCCGCGCGGTCCGCACCTGACTTGCAGTGCATCAGCGCCGGGTATTCCAGCGTCTCGAACATCGACTTGGCGTCCAGCACCGTCTCCGGTTTGGGCGCCTCACGCGAGAAGACGATGAAGTTCATCAGCGTGATGCCGTTGCGCTGACAATATTCTTCCTCGAACCGGTAGAACGAATTGTCGCCCGCGCCGCGCAGATTGACGATGGTCCGGATGCCCAGCTTCGCGGCGCCGTTCACCTGATAGGGCAGGGGCTGCGACGAACGCCACATCTCGTCGCTGACGCGCGTGCGCGTGTTGAAGAACGTGCGGAACACGCCATGGTCGGCGAACAGCATATGCGCCATCGCGCGCCGCCGCGCCCACCCGGTGAGCCTGGGATAGAGCGGCGGATCGTCCGGCTTGACGACCGAGATCAGCCCGTCGCGCCGCATTGGGCCCGGTGCCTCAGCGCATGGTCGGCCAGCACCAGCGCCATCATCGCCTCGCCCACCGGGGCGGCGCGGATGCCGACGCAGGGGTCGTGGCGTCCCTTGGTGACGATATCGGCGTCGTGCCCTTCGATCGTCACCGTCTGGCGCGGCGTCAGGATTGACGAGGTCGGCTTCACCGCGAACCGCGCGACGATGCTTTGCCCGGTCGAAATGCCCCCCTGGATGCCGCCCGCGTGGTTCGACAGGAAAACCGGCTTGCCGTCCGGCCCCATCCGCATTTCGTCGGCGTTCTCCGCGCCGGTCAGCGCCGCCGTCGCGAAACCGTCGCCGATCTCGACCGCCTTCACCGCGTTGATGCTCATGAAGGCGCTCGCGAGATCCTGGTCCAGCTTGCCGTAGATCGGCGCGCCGAGGCCCGCCGGCACGCCCTCGGCCACCACCTCGATCACCGCGCCGACGCTCGAGCCCGCCTTGCGCACGGCGTCGAGATAGCTCTCCCAGCGCCGCGCCGCGGCCGCGTCGGGCGACCAGAAAGGATTCTTCTCGGTTTCGGCCCAGTCCCAGTCACGGCGTTCGATCCGGTCCGCGCCGATCTGCACCAGCGCCGCGCGGATCGTCACCTGCGGCCCCAGCACATGGGTCAGCACCTTGCGCGCCACCGCTCCGGCTGCGACGCGCGCCGCCGTTTCGCGCGCGCTCTGTCGCCCGCCGCCGCGATAATCGCGCACGCCGTACTTCGCCTGATACGAATAGTCGGCGTGACCGGGGCGGTAGAGGTCGCGGATCTCGTTATAGTCCTTCGAGCGCTGGTCCTCGTTCTCGATCAGCAGGCTGATCGGCGTGCCCGTCGTCACCGGCCCGTCCATCCGTTCGTCGGCGAACGTGCCGGAGAGGATCTTCACCGTATCGCTCTCGCGCCGCTGGGTGACGAATTTCGACGTGCCGGGTTTGCGCTTGTCCATCCAGGGCTGGATGTCGGCCTCGGTGAGGGCGATTCCCGGCGGGCACCCGTCGACCACGCAGCCCAGCGCCGGCCCGTGGCTTTCGCCCCAGGTCGTCATCCGGAAAAGATGGCCGAACGTGTTATGCGACAAGGGGCGTCAGCCCTCCTTGTCCATCGTGGCCAGCAGCGCCGCGCTCTCCGCCGCGCTGTCGACGGCCAGCATCCCGATCGCGCTATAGCCCGCATCGACATAGTGGATCTGCCCGGTCACCGCCGCGCCCATGTCCGACAGCAGATAGAGCCCGGCATTGCCGACCTCGTCGATCGTCACGTTCCGGCGCAGCGGCGCGTTCAGCTCGTTCCACTTCAGGATGAAACGGAAATCGCCGATGCCGGCGGCGGCCAGCGTCTTGATCGGCCCGGCCGAGATCGCGTTCACGCGGATCGCCTTCTTGCCCAGATCTTCGGCGAGATAGCGCACGCTCGCTTCCAGCGCCGCCTTGGCGACGCCCATGATGTTGTAGTGAGGCATCACGCGCTCGGCGCCGTAATAGGTCAGCGTCAGCAGCGAGCCGCCGTCATTCATCATCTTCTCGGCGCGCTGAGCGACCGCGGTGAACGACCAGCATGAGACGTTCATCGAAAGCTGGAAGTTCTCGTAGGTCGAATCGACATATCGCCCCTGCAGCTGGTTCTTGTCCGAGAACGCGATGGCGTGGACGACGAAATCGATCCCGCCCCACAGCTTCTGCAGGTGGTCGAAGCAGGCGTCGATGCTGGCCGGGTCGGTCACGTCGCAGGGCAGAACCGCCGGCGAGTTCACGCTGGCGGCCAGCGGATCGACACGCTTTTTCAGGGCGTCGCCCTGATAGGTGAACGCGACTTCGGCGCCCGCGCCGTGCAGCGCCTTGGCGATGCCCCAGGCGATGGAGCGGTCATTCGCGACGCCCATGATCAGGCCGCGTTTTCCCGCCATGAGCTGGCTGGTCATAATCCCTCATGCGTCCCCGGAAAGGGGCTTTGCGAGGCTGCTAACACGCCCCTTGGAAGGGGTCAAACCGCGCCTCAGCCCCAACCCTTGCGGGGATCGTAGCCGGCTGCCGTTGCGGCCGTCTTCAGCGCCTCGGGAACCGTCTCGGGCAGCATCAGCCTGACCGTGACCAGCAGATCGCCGGCCGCGTGGCCTCCGGCCGCCGGCCAGCCCCGGCCCTTCAGGCGCAGCGTCTTGCCGCCGTTCGACCCTGCCGGAATGGTCAGGGCGACAGCGCCTGTGGGCGTCGGCACGTTGATCTTCGCGCCCTCAATCGCCTCCTTCAGCGAGACCGGCAGGTCGACGCGGATATTGCGCCCGTCGCGCTGGAAGATGCGGTGCGGCGCGATCGAGACGACCACGATCGCGTCGCCGCCATTCTGGCCCTGGCCGCGCAGCCGGATCTGCTGTCCGTCCTCCAGACCCACGGGGATTTTAACGTCCAGCGTCTTGCCGCTCGCCAGCGTCACGCGCTGGGTCGCGCCGGCCACGGCGTCCTCAAGGCTGACGGCGAGGTTATACTTGACGTCGGCGCCCTGCGGTTTCGCCTTGGCTCCGCCTTTGCCGCGCCCGAAGCCCGAAAAGAGCTCGGAGAAGATATCGTCGAACCCGCCGCCCGCCTGGCCCTGGCGAAAGCCGCCCTGCGGCCCGCCGCCGCCGAGCCCGTATTCGAAATGGCCGCCGTCGCCGAACGGATGTCCCTGGCCGCCGCCGAACGGGCCCTGCGGCCCGAACCCTCGGGGCTGGCCGTTGGCGTCGATCTCGCCCCGGTCGAAGGCGGCGCGCTTTTCCTTGTCGGACAGAAGTTCGTAGGCGCCGGACGCCTCCTTGAACTTCTTTTCGGCCGACGGGTCGTTCTTGTTGGTGTCGGGATGGTATTTTTTGGCGAGCGTGCGGAAGGCCTTCTTGATCTCGGCCTCGGTGGCGGTCTTTTTTACGCCCAGCACGCTATAAGGGTCAGACATGCGATTTCCGTGTGCGGGGGGGAATTCAGCCCGCTTCGGACCCTATTTAGGGCGGACTTCCCGCCTGTTAAAGGAATGAGATGAGCGCCCCCCGACCTGAAACGCCCGAAATGGTGGCCGAAGGCGATCCGATGGCTCGTTTCGCCGCCTGGTTGGCCGAGGCCGAGCGTTCCGAGCCCAACGATCCCAATGCGATGGCGCTGGCGACGGTCGATGCCGACGGTATGCCTGATCTCCGCATGGTGCTGCTCAAGGACCACGGCCCGGACGGCTTCGTCTTCTTCACCAACTTCGAGAGCGCCAAGGGCGTCGAGCTTCTGGGCCAGCCCAGGGCGGCGCTGCTCTTCCACTGGAAATCCCTGCGCCGTCAGGTTCGTGTCCGCGGCCCCGTCAGCGTGGTTAGCGAGGCCGAAGCCGACGCGTACTTCGCCAGCCGTCCGCGCGATTCGCGCGTCGGTGCCTGGGCCTCGCGCCAGTCCCGCCCGCTCAAAGGCCGGGCCGAGCTTGTGAAAGAGGTCGGCAGATACGCCCTCAAATATCCGATCGGCGAGGTGCCGCGTCCGCCCTACTGGTCGGGGTTCCGCATCACGCCGGTGCAGATCGAGTTCTGGCGCGACGGCGCATTCCGCCTGCATGACCGTCTGGTCTATCGCCGCGCCGCCGCGGGCGAGGCGTGGACGTCGGGCAAGCTGTTTCCCTGAACGACCGCAGCTCTGCCTGCGGATGAAATTTCTTCGCACACGCGTTTCGCTCGCAGAGAAACCTGCGGAACCGCGCCGTGCGACGCGCTAGTTTTACCGCATGTCAGAAACTCCTGCCGTGTCCGCCGCCACGTTGATGCAACGCGCCGCTTTGGCCGCGATCGTCACGGCCGTGTCGCTGGCCGGGATCAAGCTTGTCGCCTGGTGGTGGACCGGGTCCGTGGCGATGCTGGCCTCATTCGCCGATTCCGCGCTCGATCTTGGCGCGTCGGGACTCAACGCGCTCGCGATCCGCGCCGCGCTGGCGCCCGCGGACTGGGAGCACCGCTTCGGCCACGGAAAAACGGAAGCCGTCGCCGGTCTTGCGCAGGCGGCGCTGATGACCGGGTCTGCCGCGTTCCTGATCTGGGAGTCGATCGGCCGCCTCCTTGCGCCAGAGCCGATAAGCAACGGCGCGCTGGGCGTCGGCATCGCTGTCGTCTCGATCGCCGCCACGCTGGCCCTCACGCTCTATCAGCGCCACGTCATCCGGGCGACCGGGTCTCTGGCGGTCTCGGCCGACCATCTGCACTACGTCACCGATCTGGCGTCGAACGCGGCTGTGGTCGTGGCGCTGGGACTGGCGGTTTGGCTGGGGCTCGCCTGGGCTGACGGCGCATTCGGCATTCTGATCGCCGTGGTCATCGGGTGGAGCGCGTTCAGCATCGCCCGCCAGTCTCTCGATCAGATCCTCGACAGGGAGCTTCCTGAAGAAGACCGCGCGCGCATCAAGGCGGCGGCCGCCGCCGTGCCGGGCGTTCTCGATGTCCACGATCTGCGCACCCGCCAGTCCGGCACGCAGGTCTTCATTCAGCTTCACGCCGTCTTCGACGGCGCCATGTCGCTGGAAGATGCGCATGCGCTGTCAGACCGGGTGGAGGACGCGGTCTCTCTGGCGTTTCCCAACGCCGAAGTTCTGGTCCACTCCGACCCCAGCACGGTTCTGGAGGCGCGACGGCCGCTCGCTTTCGTCTCGACCTGAGCTCATGCCCGCTCGCGCGGAGGTAAACGATCTTGGGGCCTCTGCTTGATTTCGATACGCCGGATTTCGTTCTGCGGTCGCTGGTCAGGGGCGATGAATCCGAGTCGTGGGGCGCGTGGCTCGCGAACCCTGCGGCGGCTGCCATGGTCAATGCGGTCCCGCGCACCCGCACGCTGGCCGAGCTTCGCACCTATATCGATGCGTTCGACCGCATCAACCGTCACCTGTTCGGCATATTCGACAAGACGACCGGCCGCCTGATCGGCATCCGCACGGTCGAAATCGACCGCAGCCGCCGGGCTTTCGCCGTTCATATGATGGTCGGTGCCCGCACCGATTGGGGCAGGGGGTCCATGAATCAGACCACGCAGGTCCTCAATGACTGGGCCTATGAAACCTGCGACCTGCTGTGGTCCGAAGCGTCGTTGCTCGCCATCAACAGAAAGATGGTCCGCTACCTTTGCAGCAGCGGGTGGTCGTTCGTCCGTAAGGACTTGGCGCGCGGGGCCATGGACGGCAGGTTGATCGAATTGGTGGCCCTGCACCGACACCGCGACGTCTGGCGCCTGGACCCGCGCTCCTGCGCCATGAGCGGACAGCCCGCCCCGACCGGGCTCAAGCGCGGGTCCGCCTGAGGCTGCAAAATCTGGACGTGCGCCGTTCCGGCCCCTAAAACTTGCCGTTCGATGACAAAACGGTTGGGGAACGGAAATGCTTGGTTTGATGCAGGACTGGCCGCTTCTGGTGCACCGCGTGCTGGATCACGCGGCGACCTATGCGGGCGACAAGGAGATTGTCACGCGCAGCATCGAGGGTCCGGTCCGGCGCACCACCTGGGGCGGCATCCATAACCGCTCGCTGCGGCTCGCCAAGGCGCTTACGAAGCGCGGCGTGAAGCCCGGCGACCGGCTGGCGACACTGGCCTGGAATACCGAGCGCCACCTTGAGGCCTGGTACGGCATCACGGGGGCCGGCGGCGTCTATCACACGCTCAATCCGCGTCTTTTCCCCGAACAGCTCGTCTATATCGCCAACCACGCCGAAGACCGGATGATCTTCGTCGATCTCACCTTCGTGCCGATCCTTGAGAAGCTTCAGGATCAGCTCAAGACGGTCGAGACCTACGTCATTCTCACCGACGCCGCCCATATGCCGCAGACCGGCCTCAGGAACGCGGTCGCTTACGAGGATCTCCTCACCGAGGCCGACGACGATTTCGACTGGCTGACGCTCGACGAGAACGCCGCCTGCGGCCTCTGCTACACCTCCGGCACCACCGGCAATCCCAAGGGCGTGCTCTACTCGCACCGCTCGAACGTGCTGCACGCGATGGCGGCGCTGCAGGCCGATGTGCTCGCGCTCTCCAACGCCGACACCGTGCTGCCCATCGTGCCGATGTTTCACGCCAATGCCTGGTCGCTCGCCTTCAGCGTGCCCATGACGGGCGCCAAGATGGTGATGCCGGGGCAAAAGCTCGACGGCGAGTCCGTCTACAATCTGCTGGAAGGCGAACAGATCACCATGTCGGCCGCCGTGCCGACCGTCTGGCTGATGCTGCTGCAGCATATGGAGGCCAACAACCTCAAGCTCTCCACGCTCAAGCGCGTCGCCATCGGCGGGTCGGCCTGCCCGCCGGTGATGATCCAGAAATTCGAACAGGTCTACGGCGTGGAAGTGATGCACGCCTGGGGCATGACCGAGCTGTCGCCGATCGGCACGATCGGTTCGCTGCTGGCCCGCGATCGCAAGAAGCCTTTCGACGAACAGCTCAAGATCAAGTCCAAGCAGGGGCGTCCGCTGTTCACCGTCGAAATGAAAATTCTCGACGATGACGGCAAGGAGCTGCCGCGCGACGGAAAGACGTTCGGCCACCTGGTGGTGCGCGGCCCCGCCATCGCCAAGGGCTATTTCAAAGGCGAGGGCGGCCAGATTCTCGACGAGGACGGCTTCTTCGACACCGGCGACGTCGCCACGCTCGACCCCGACGGCTATATGCAGATCACCGACCGCGCAAAGGACGTGATCAAGTCCGGCGGCGAGTGGATCTCGTCCATCGACATCGAGAACATCGCCGTCGGCCATCCCGCCGTCGCCGTCGCTGCGGTGATCGGCGTCGCTCATCCCAAGTGGGACGAACGCCCGCTGCTCGTCGTCCAGCTCAAGCCTGGCGCGTCCGCGACGAAGGAAGACCTGCTCGCATATCTCGATGGCAAGATCGCCAAATGGTGGATGCCCGATGATGTGGCCTTCGTCGAAGCGGTCCCGATCAACGCGACCGGCAAAATCCAGAAGCTCTCCTTGCGCGAGACCTTCAAGAACCACGTGCTGCCGACTGCCGGCCGGGCTGCATGACGGGCCTCCAAAAGGCGCTGGCGGCGCTGGCGCTGCTGGTCGGTCTCGTCGCCGGCGGCGTCATCGGTGTCGCCGGCATCGGCCATAAATACGGCGCGTGGGATCTGGCCTTCGCCGAGAACACGCTCCTTCACTACGGTTTTCTCGCCGCAGTCGGGGCGGGCGGGGCGGCGATCGTCACGCTGCTGCTGGGCGGCATCCGGGGCAAGCTGGGCGGGGCCTTCACCGCGCTGCTGGCGCTTGCTGTGGCCGGAGGCGTCGCCTGGGTGCCCTGGCAGATGAAGCAGCAGGAAGAAGCATCTCCCGCGCTGCATGACATCTCCACCGACACGGTGAACCCGCCGGCCTTCGTCACGCTGGCCGAAGTGCGGCGCGTCGCGCCGAACGGCGCCGACTATGACGCGGCCGGCGCGGCGCTTCAGAAAAAGGCCTATCCCGAGATCGTCACCTATCGCAGCCGCGTCAGCGCGGCGGCCCTGCACGGCAAGGCCGCGCAGGTGGTCAAGGACATGGGCTGGCAGGTCGCCGCGAACCTGTCCGATGAGGGCCGTATCGAGGCGACCTCGGTCTCCGAATGGTTCGGCTTGAAGGACGACATCGTCATTCGCATCGCCGCCACCGAAGACGGCGGCGCGGTGCTCGACATCCGCGCGGCGGCGCGCGAAGGCGACAACGACCGGGGCGCCAATGCCGCACGCGTCCGCGCCTTTATCGCTGCGCTCAGATAAGCGGGTCGTTTCCCCATGACGCTCAATATCGCTCATCGCGGCGGCGCCGATCTGTGGCCCGAGAATACGCTGCCGGCTTTCGAAGGCGCGATCGCCTGCGGGGCCGATGGCGCCGAACTCGATGTGCATCTGTCGGCGGACGGCGAACTCGTCGTTTTTCACGACGAAACGCTCAAGCCTGAAATCGTCCGCAGGAACGGGGCGTGGATCACGGCGCGTACGCCGCTCAAATCGCTGACCTATGCCGAATTGTCGGCCTACGATGCCGGCGCGCTGCAGCCCGGCACCGGCTATGCCCGCCGCCATCCCCGTCAGGCTCGTCTTGACGGCGTCCGCATTCCCCGCCTTTCCGAGGTGATCGAGCTCGCCAAAAGCCGCAGCGACAGCTTCCAGCTCTGGATCGAGCTCAAGACCGATCTTCTCCATCTCGAAAACGGCGCCGATCCCGAGCGGCTGGCCGAGGCCGCCGTCACGCTTGTCGAACGTCTCGATTTCGTCGCCCGCACGGTTTTCGTGTCGTTCGACTGGCGGGCGCTGTCGCGCGCCCGCACCCTCAATCCCGGGATTCCGTTCTACGCTACAACACTGCCCCAGACTTGGTTTGGCGATTCGTCACCGCCGCCCGAGCACGGTCCGCCCCCCGACCTTGCCGCATGGCGCGCCGCCCATGCCGCAGGCGCACCGTGGGAGGCAGGCTTTTACGCCCGCGACCATGGCTCTCTGCAAGGGGCGATCAAGGCGCTCGGCGCTGCCGGATGGTTTCCTTTCTGGCCCGACATCACTGCCGAAACCGCGGCCGAAACGCACGCGCGCGGGTTGAAGCTTGCGGCATGGACACCGCCCGTTGAGGTTGCGCAGGCTCTGGTGCGCCGCGGTTGCAATGCGCTGTGCAGCGACGATCCCGTCGCGTTGCGAAATATAATATCTTGAACTGAGTCCAAAAGTAACTTTCGAAGTTGACCTAAGGTAAAATTGGTCTTCCACTGACGTTACGGCATCCACGGCGCTCATAAGCCGGGAGCCAAACAGGGGGAAATGACCGATGACGCCATGCGCACGCCTGACGAAACTTCTGCTTGCCGGTGCCTGCCTTTCGCTAACCACAGCCTCTGCCCAAACGCCTGAAGCGGAGAAGTCCACCGTCGACACGACGGTCACCACCACCCAGACAGCGGATGACGCCGAGGAGATCACCGTCACCGCGACGCGACGCGCCACCAAAATCCAGGAAACGCCGATCGCCATCACGGCCGTCGGCCAGAAGGCGATCGAAAACGCCGGCGTCCGTGAGACCCAGAGCCTGACACAGGTCGTTCCGGCCCTTGCATTCCCGCAATCGGAATCGTCCGGCTCGGTGACCGCCCGCATCCGCGGCGTCGGCACGCAGGGCTCCAATCCCGGGCTTGAGTCCGCTGTCGGCATCTTCATCGACGGCGTCTATCGCAGCCGCAATTCGGTCGCGTTCGGCGATCTTGGCGACATCCAGCGTGTCGAGGTGCTGCGCGGCCCGCAGGGGACGCTGTTCGGCCGCAACACCTCTGCCGGTCTGATCAGCGTGATCACGCGCGAGCCGGACATGGAGAAATTCTCGGCCAACGCCAGCGCCACGTACGAGTCGTTCGACGGCTATTATTTCAACGCCAACGTCACCGGCCCGGTGTCCGACGATGCCGCGTTCCGCCTGTTCGGGTCCTACCGCAAGCGCGACGGCTTCATGCGCATCTTCTCGGGACCGTCACTGACCGAGCGCGACGGCAACGCCAAGGAAGGCTGGAATTTCCGCGGTCAGTTCCTGTGGAAACCGAGCGAGACGACTTCGATCCGGCTCATTGCCGACGCCGGACACAAGGATGACGAGTGCTGCTACGCCGCCGTCCTGCGCCCGGGCGGCCCCGGCCGGGCCGGCGGTCTGACGGTCTATCAGGCGATCCAGACCGTGCTGGGCTATCAGGGCACGGCCAACGTCAACACGATCGAAGATCAAATCGGTTTCGCCAATCGCGAGCATCCGCAGATCGTCGATGAGTATGGCTTCTCGGGTGAGGTGAACAGCGATCTGGGCTTGGGCCAGCTCAACTCGATCACCGCCTATCGCGCCTGGACGCTCGCGGGCGGCTCGGACGCCGCCTACACCTCGGCCGACCTTCTGTGGACAGAGCCCGATGTCGGCTAGCAGAACTTCCAGACCGTCACTCAGGACGTCAGCCTCACCGGCTCGACCGGCTGGGCCGACTGGCTCGTCGGCGCCTTCTACGCCCACGAAACGCTGGATCGCGAAACCAGTACGCTGAACGGGTCGGATACCGAGGCATTCTTCTCGCGCTACCGCATCAATCCGGGCAGCAATACCTTCACACGGAACGTCCTCGCCGGCGTCCTCGCCCAGCGTCCGCTGGCGCCCGCCTATGCCGGCGGGAACACCCACGCGCTCGGCACCGGCCTGCACGACGAATATCACCAGACCTCCGACAGCATCGCGATCTTCACCCACAATACG
>JAKOQZ010000133.1 GCA_029778105.1 Pseudomonadota bacterium
CCCGACAGTACTTTCGGCGAATTGGGTACGGCCGACCGCTTGAACTGGCTGGTCGTGAAGAATCGATAGAGGAAGACCTCAAGCCACCGCCTGATCTCACCGAGGCCATAGGCGTGGCGGCGCGCGCCGGTCAGACCGTCCGGCCAGCGCCCGGCGTCGACGGATCGCCATGCATGCCATGCCAGGAACGCGACTTTCGATGGCTTCATCCCGTGGCGGACGGTCCAGTAAATGTTGAAATCCTGCAGCTCGTACGGGCCGATCGTGTCCTCCGTCCGCTGCACCGCCTTGCCGTCGGTCGCAGGAATCAGCTCAGGCGAAATTTCGGTATCGAGGATCGACTGCAGAACGCCCGAAGCATCGGCTCCGAACAGATCGCGCGCGATGACCCAGCGGATCAGATACTGGATCATCGTCTTGGGCACGCCCGCGTTCACGCCGTAATGCGACATGTGATCGCCGACGCCATAGGTGCACCAGCCCAGCGCCAGTTCCGACAGATCGCCCGTGCCGATCACGATGCCGTTGTGCAGATTGGCCAGACGGAACAGCGTCGCCGTGCGCGCGCCGGCCTGCACGTTCTCATAGGTGATGTCGTACTGCGCCGCGCCGTCTCCGGCAGGGTGCCCGATATCCTTCAGCGTCTGCATCGACACAGCGGAAATATCGATCTCGGCTGCCGTCGCGCCGAAGGCCCTCATCAGCCGCCACGCGTTGTCGCGCGTGCCGGCGGACGTGCCGAAGCCCGGCATCGTGAAGGCCAGCACATTGCTACGCGGCAAGCCGAGGCGGTCCATCGCCTTGGCGCAGACGATCAGCGCCTGTGTGGAATCCAGGCCGCCGGAAACGCCGATCACCACCTTCTTCATGCCCGTCGCATGAAGACGCGTCACCAGACCCTGCACCTGGATATTGTAGGCCTCGTAACAATCTTCATCGAGCCGCACGGGATCGGACGGAACGAAGGGGAAGCGCTCCAGCGTACGCCGGAAGCCGATATCGCCGGACGGCGGGTCCAGCACGAAATCGATCTGGCGATAGGCGCGCACCGCCTCGCGATAAACGTCGGCAGCGTCACCCCAGGTGTTGAGTTTCATGCGTTCGGTGGCAAGGCGCTCGACGTCGATATCGCCGAACAGCAGCTTTTCGCCTTTTCCGAACCGCTGCGACTCCGCGACCAGGCCATTCTCGTCGAAGATGGCGGCGTGCCCGTCCCAGGCGAGATCGGTCGTCGATTCTCCCGGCCCCGCCGCCGAATAGAGATAGGCCGAAACGGTCTGCATCGCCTGCGCCTTGCAGAGCTGGCGGCGGATTTCGGCCTTGCCGACAATGATATTGCTGGCCGACAGGTTCAGCAGAACCGTCGCGCCGGCCAGCGCCGCCAGGCTCGAGGGCGGCAGAGGCGTCCAGAGATCCTCGCAAATCTCCACCCCCACCGCGAACGCGGGGATGTCGACGCACTTGAAAATCAGATCGACGCCGAACGGCGCGAACTGCCCGGCGATCTCGATCATCTCGCCGCGCACATTTGCGCCGGGGGCGAAGTACCGCTTCTCGTAGAACTCGCGATAGTTGGGCAGGTACGACTTGGGAATGACGCCCAGAATCTGGCCGCGATGGAAGACGACGGCCGTGTTGTAAAGCCGGCCTTCATGCTCCAGCGGCGCGCCCGCGACGACCAGCCCGCCGAACCCTTCGCTCGCCCGCGCGACGTCCTCCACCGCTTTCCGCACCGCCTCGATCAGCGGACGCTGAAAAAACAGCTCGTCATTGGTGTAGGCGGAAAGGCACAACTCCGGGAACAGCATGACGGCGGCGCCCTCGCCCGCCGCCTGCTGTGCAAGCGCCACCACTTCGGACGCATTGGCCGTAGGGTCGCCCAGATGCGCCGTCGGCGTGCACACCGCGACGCGCACGAAGCCGTGCGTATAGATCGAGTAGAAGTCCGTCCCGTTCGACAAGCCGTGCATCCCGTCAGCCGTTCTCGCGCAGTCCTAGGACATTATGCATCGGAAGGCACGCGACCGACAGAGCGCGTTCAACACGGTTTCAAACCCAATATGACAAATGCCGGTCGATAATCTCGGCCTCCGGCGGCCGTGAGAGACGAAACCGCAGATAGGCGGGATCGAACGCCCATTCATAGGGCGCCAGATAGCCGAAACTGATGAAATTCAGCCACGCCAGCCAGGCCTTGGCGTCGACCCGCGGCATCAGGCTGCGAGGGTGACAGCCGCCCACCGCAAAGGGGCACTCGCCCAGCATCACCACCGGGGTCTCGTTCAGCATGGCCTCGAAGGCCACGCTGGAATTAACCGTCATGATCCGTTTGACGCGCCCGATGAACAGCGACGCGTCCGGCGAGGTGTCGGTCTCGATGTCCGGGTCCGGAGAAAACGGGTAGCCCGGATGGGGCCTGATCAGAAGCTGCGAAGCGGGCCAGCTGCGCCGGGCGAACTGCACAAGCTCGAAATTGTCGAAGCCGTTGCCGTAGGCCACGAGGTTGGAATCGTTCGGGATCTGCAGGGCAAGGCCGGTTTCGTGGGTCGGCGTCGGCTTGCCGATGGCCCCCGACCACCCCAGAACGCGCAGCAGCTCCGAGGGCGTCCGTTGCGGCATGGCGACGCCTTCTGCGGCGAAGCGCGCATAGCGTAGGCCGGCTTCGGTATTCCCGTTGACGCCAGAGAAGTCGACATAGGCGGTCGGCCGGAACTGCGGCGCCCGCGTCGGACCCAGCTCGCCATGAATGACCGGGATGCCCAGATCGTCCGCCGCCGCCCGCATCGAGGCGCAATTGATCCACGACAGCACGGCCTCGATCTCGCCTTGCCGCTTCAGGACCGACAACCCGGTCTTCAGCAACGCCACGAGCGGAGGGAACGGCACCCGCATGATCTGGCGCCAGGCGAGATTGGGGCCGAGCCGCTGATCCAGAATCGGCTTGAGCACCTCCTGCCCGACGTGAAACCGCTTGATCGACGCCAGGACCGCCGGGTCCGGCAACACGTAGTTGGCCCGCTGTATCCAGTCCGGATTGGCGCATGGGTGGTTCGCCGCCACGCGCTCCGCCGGATCGGCCAGATAGGCCGTGTCGCCTAGAAAGGCGAGCTCGGCCGCGCCGATCGACTGCAGCTGCTTGTAGACGACCCACTGATAATTGACGGGATCGTTGCGGACCGCGAAGGGCGTGAAATAGGAAACGAACATCGGCCGACTAAGCGCCGCCCTGCGAGGCGCGGCGATCCCTCAGACGCGCGCGGAACTTCGCCCAGTATTCGCGATGAAAGAGCATCGACCACGACAACATCGCGCCCGCACGCAACGTATCCGTCCGCGAGATACGCCACATCGCGCCGAAGACGTCGCGCCAAGATGCGGGCTCGTAGATGAAGCGCGTCGCGTCCGACTTCAGCGTCACGGCCAGATCGCGCGCGGGCTTTCGCGCCAGCTTGTGCAGACGGTACTTCGTGATGATGAACTCCGCCTGCGAGCGCGCCGACTTGACGCGTTCGCGCGCCGTCTGGGCATGCTGGCGGAAGCAGCTGAATGTCTGGACATCGAAGATCGCCCGCCCGCGCGTCAAAACGCGGCCGATGAACAGCCAGTCGCCGGTCAGCTTGAAATCCAGCAGGTCGCGCCTGAACGAGGCCCGGAACGCTTCGGTGCGGATCAACGCCGAACTCATATTCGGAACGATCATGCCGCGCACCTGATAGTCGGCAAGCTCCTTGATCCCGTCGGCGGTGAAGCTCGTCTCCCAGCGCGGGTCCTGCCAGATGTCGCGGAAATACGCGGCGGTCGATCCGATGATCGCGCCTTCCGTGTCGATGACGTGCGAGTTGCAGTAGTAGAGCGCAGCCTTGGTATCCTGGCACAGCCGGTCGACCGCCGTCGCCGCAAAATCCGGCAACGCGACGTCGTCGCTTTCGCAGATCCAGATGAAATCGCCGGCGGCCTTCTCCGCGGCATAAGCCCAGGCGGAGAAAGGCGTGCCCGAATTGCGGTCTCGCCGGATATAGGTGAACCCATATTGGTCGCGCAGACGGCGGATCACCGTGTCGCTGTCATCGGGCGATTTGTCGTCGATGACGATGAGATCGATGTTGGGATAGGACTGATCGAGGATCGAACGGATTCGCTGCTCGATATAGCGCCCGTGATTATAGGACGGCACGACAGCCGTGATCACCGGAGCGCCGGGCTGGCGCGGGCGCTTGACGCCATAGATCGCGCGGATCGACGCATCGCGCGCCTTCCAGGAATAGGTCTCCAGACACGTGCGCCGCGCGTTCGCCGAGAGGCGCGCGTTCAGCTCCGGATCGCGCAGCATCGCGGCGCAGTGCGCGGCGAACGATTCCGCGTCCGGCCCGACCAGAATGCTCTCGCCGTGCCAGTACGCGAACCCTTCCGCCGCAATGGGCGACGCCACGGTCGCCAGCCCCAGCATGGCGTACTGATTGATCTTTCCCCGGAAGCCCGCACCGCTGAGCGCCGGCGAAATGCCGACTGCCGCCCGCGCGATATAGGGGCCGACCGAAGGCACCTCGCCGATCAGGTTGATGGAGGGATCGTCCAGCGCCCGGTATTTCGACAGATCGCCGCGCCCGACCACGTCGATCTGGTAATCGGGAATGGCGGCCTTGATGCGAGGGTGAACCTCGGCGAGATACCAGTCGAGCGCCTCGACATTCGTCTGCGATCCGAAATAGGCGACGAAGACGACCTTCTTCGACAGCCGACTCGTCTCGTTCGCGGGCTCGACATCCCCGAACTCCAGCTCCGAAACGCCCGTCTCCAGCGCGGTCACCGTGCTGAGACCGGTCACCGAACACAGATAGTCGGCGTCGGGTTTCGAGACGCACACCACCTCATCCACGCTCCGGCAGACCGCCAGCTCGCGACGGCTGATATCCATCTGCTCGGCCAGGCGCTGCGCCGTCGCGATCCGGCCGGGCGCCTGACGCTCGATATGAGCGGCCCGGCTGAGCAGCTCCATCGGGGTGAAGATCAACTTGCGTCCGACCGCGCGATACGAGTCGAGATCATGACAGGCTTCCAGGAACTGGAAATCCACGACGTCATAGACCATCCGGTCGACCCGCAGCGCATTGAGCGCCTTGACCGACAGATCGTTGTGCTCGGTGAAGTAGATATTGTCGAAGATCGACTTGAGGTCGTCATACGCCCAGTCGATCTCGGGCTTCTTCACCGCGAACAGATCGAGCCGCGCATGCGGCGCGACCCGCCGCAGATAGTCATAGAGATCGAGCATGCGCAGCCCGCCGGCATGCGCTCTGGTCGGACAATGCCACGCGACCATCAGGATGCGCGGCCCGCCCGACGGCAACGCCTCGCCGGCCGGCGCCGACTTCAGGAAGTGAAGCAGCGGATGCCGGCCGCGGCTGGCCGCTTCGGGGTGACGCTCCAGATAGGCGTGCAGGTCGAAGCCCGGCGCGGGGTTGCGCCCTTCCGCCGCGCCGAAACGCAGATAGTGATCCAGCGGCTCCATGCCCGACGCCTTCACGTCGGGATTGACGTCGAGATACCAGAGCGGCTGGAAGACGCGGTTCGGCGTGCGCCCTTCCGCCCGGCCATTGTTCACATAGTGGGCATACGGGTCGACGCCCAGCCAGCGGACATCGGGATTGTTATCCAGATACCAGTCGAAATCGAACAACGGGTTGGCGCGCCCGCGCCTCACCCGCCGGATCATGCGTCGCCAGCCGCGCATGATGCCGGCTGCGGCCAGCCCCAGCCGATAGCTCGACGAACGCGAGATGCTCTGCACCCGGCGGTCGAGCTTGCCCTGCTCGGTCTGCCGCGCGTCGTTCTCGCGCACCAGAGAGACGACCCTGTTCTCCAGCGCGGTCTGCTCGCTGTCGCGCACCGTCAGCTGGTCGGCCAGACGCGAGACCATCACGTCGCGCTCCAGCAGATTGAGCCGCGCCTCCGCCGCCGCCGACTCGGCCGACAGCGCCTGCTGCCGAGCGGCATCGAGCGCGCGCTCGCGCCTGCGGCGGGCCTCGTCGCGCGCCGCGAGCTCCAGGCGCAGCGCCGCGAGCTCACCGTCGAACCCCGCACGGGTCAGGGCCACCTCATGGTCCGGGGGCTCCGCCCGTTTCTGGGCGCCGACTGTGGCCGCCACCACCGCGCCGGATTCCGGCACCATGGCGATCTGGCGCATCATCGCCTTTGCGCCCTCGATGTCGGCCCGCATCAGCTGCAGGACCTGCGTGTCGGCCTCCATGCGCGAGGTCAGCCTGGCCTGATCGGCGAGGGCCGCGTCGCGCGCATCGCGTATCGCCTTCAATTCGGCGTCCAGCGCGGCCAGACGGTCGTCCTGTTCCGCGCCGCGCTGACGCGAGGCGGACAGATCGCGCTCCAGCGACCACATCTGCTCACGCAGGGCGTTCGCATCGCTCGCGCTCTGCTGCGCCTGGTTGCGCGCTTCGTCGAGCTGCACCGTCACCCGCGCCAGCACCGCCTCGCCCGCCTCGATCGCACGTCGCGCCTCGGCATGGCCGGTGGCTTCGCGCATCAGTTCGGCGCGCACGCCGCCCAGATCGCTGCTCAGCCGGGCGATCGTTTCGCCCTGCGTCATGCCGGCTGCGACCAGCTCGGCGACACGCGTCGCGGTCTGGGCGCTCATGGCGCTCAAGACATCGCTCTGCTCTGCCAGACGGTCGCGCAGGGCGCGGATCTCGGATGCGGCCTCCGCCTCGCGCGCCGCGAGTTGCGCGCGCATCTCATCCACCGCCTGCGTGGCTTCCGCCGCCACCTGCTTCAACCGTTCGATTTCGCCCTGCTGGCCGCCGGAAAAGGCCCGCAGATCCGCCAATGCCTGCTCGGCGGCCAGGACGGAGGCCCGGACGGCCGAGACCTCCGCCGTCAGCAGCCCGATCCGGCCTTCCCGTTCCGCGATTTCGGCGCGCAGTCCGTTGCTCGCGATATCGGCGTCCGCCAGCGCCCGGCGCATCTCGGAAACGGTTTCGGTCGCCTGCTGCCAGCCGCGGCGCGTCCTGGCGACCTCGCCGTCCTGCTTGGTCAGCGTTTCGCGGACGGCGTTGGCTTCGTTGTCGCGAATGGAAAGTTCCGCGATCAGCACGCCCTCAGCCTCTCGCATCCGGTCGAGTTCCGCGTTCAGCGCGGCGATCGCCAGTGCGGCGTCAGGAGACGGCGCAGACGACGAAAGCGGCGGCTCTCGCCGCGAGCCGGTCGGCCGGTTCGTCTGCGCCTTCTTTGATGGTCCCGACATGCAACTTCGATCGATGTTTCAACCGACTATTCGCAGGTTGCCGGGGGTGCGCAACCATTCTTGGCGCCAGGCGGCGTCTCAGGCCGATTCGGCGGCGATTCGCAGCAGATGCCGGCCGTAGTCGGTCTTCGAAAGCGGCTGCGCGGCGCGGATCAGCCCCTCGCGATCGATATACCCGGCGCGGAAGGCGATCTCCTCGATGCAGGCGATTCGGTTTCGCTGGCGATGCTCGATGGTTCTTACGAATTCCGAAGCCTCCAGCAGCGCGTCATGCGTGCCCGTGTCCAGCCACGCGAAGCCCCGCCCCAGAAATTCGACATTCAGCGTGCCAGCTTTCAGATAGGCGTCGATCACCGACACGATCTCCAGCTCGCCGCGCGGCGAAGGCGTCACCCTCGCCGCGATGTCGCAGACCTTTTCGTCGAAGAGATAGAACCCCGTCACAGCCCAGGGCGATTTCGGCTCGCTGGGCTTTTCGACGATCTCGGTCGGCCGGCCGTCAGGACCGATGGTCACGACGCCATAGGCCGAAGGGTCCGCCACCTCATAGGCGAAGATCGTCGCGCCCGACCTTTGGGCCGCCGCCCGCGACACGCGCTCCTGCAGACCGTGCCCGTAGAAGAGATTGTCGCCGAGGATCAACGCCGCGGGGCCGCCCTGCAGAAAATCCCGGCCCAGCACGAACGCCTGCGCCAGCCCTTCGGGGCGCGGCTGCACGACATAGGAAAACGAAAGGCCCCATTGCGAGCCGTCGCCGAGCACGCGGCGGAACTGACCCTGATCTTCCGGCGTGGTGATGATCAGGATGTCCCGGATGCCAGCCAGCATCAACGTGCTCAGCGGGAAATAGATCATCGGCTTGTTATAGACGGGCAGCAGCTGCTTGCTGACGCCCACCGTCACCGGAAACAGCCGGCTGCCGGTACCGCCCGCCAGGATGATGCCGCGCGTCGTGGTCATGAGGGCCAGACCCTGTTGGCTTCAGCGATCGCGCAGAACACGTGGTAAAGCGTCGTCGCCGGCATATAGGCGTGCAGCGGCCTGCCCTGCGGGTCGAGGTGATCGCGCCACCCGCCCGAAACCGCCCCGCTGAGGAAATGCGCGAACATCGCGTCCCACACTGCCGCGGCGCGCGCCTCGGCGGCCGGGTCGCCCTGTTCGTGGGCGGCGGCATGCGCCTTGATCGCCTCGGTATGGGGCCATGTGCGGCGCGAGGCCGTCACCACCGCGCCGTCTTCGGTCAGGCAATCGACGACGAGCCCGTCGCGATCGTAACCGAAGCGACAGGCGTGGTCGTAAAGCGGGCCAGCCACCTGGCGCAGCTTCTGCCCTGACGTCGCCTCAAGGCGATGCAGAAGCCAGGCCCACTCGAAATGATGCCCGGGCTCGACCAGGCGGCCTCGCGCGCCCGTCAGCCGGGTCCAGCCCCGGCCGAAGAATTCGGGCAGCGCCGCGGTCGCGGGCTGGAAAAAGCTGGTCGCGAACAATTCACCGATGGCGCGAGCCCGTGCGAGCATCGCCGGTTCGCCGGTCGCCTCATGCCAGGCGAGCATGGCCTCCAGAAGATGCATGTGGGGATTTTGATGCCGCTCCGCGCCATCGTCGCCCATATAGCTGAGATAGCCGCCCCCCGGCCCGGCGAAGGCCTCGTCGAGCAGCGCAAGCGTTTCGTCGCGCACGGTCTTGAACACCGGATCGGGCTCCAGCCGCCACGCCCAGGCGAGCCCGAACAGCGCGAAGGCATGGGCGTAAAGCTCGCGCCGGGAATCGGCGGGGGCGCCATCCGGGCCGATCGAGAACACCCAGCCGGGGTGATCGTCGGGCCGATAATAGTGGGCGATCGTGGCGCGCATCGCTGTCAGCGCCTGCGCCTTGCCGTCCGGCCGCCACCCCAGCAGCGCCGCCTGCGCAAGCACATAGACCTGTCGCGCCTGCGTGGTCAGACGCCGCGGCGCGGGAACCGGCGCGCCCGAGAAATCCAGCCGCTCCCGAAACAGCGAATCGCGCGTGTCGAACCCGGCCCCGGCCCACAGCGGCAACGCGGCCCGCACCGCCCAATCCCGCCCTGCGGCCGCCCGATGCGCCATGCCCGGTATCGCTGCGTCCATCTGGGACCTGGCCTCCCTCTCGCATCGGGCGATAGGCCGCGCGTCGCAGCCGCCTCGTCGTTGCTAAATCACCGCGTATGGGGCACGCAAGGGCGCACACTGCAAGAGGACGTGGACATGGTCGAGCAGGCGGTCTTTCTCGTCGGCGGGCTGGGAACCCGTCTCGGCGAGCTGACGCGCCAGATGCCCAAGCCGATGCTCGATGTCGGCGGCCGGCCCTTTCTCGACTACCTGATCGAAAACGCCCGCCGCCACGGCTTGAGCCGCATCGTGCTGCTGTGCGGGTTTCAGGCCGACGTGATCGCTCGTCACTATGCCGGCGACCCGAATGTCACGGTAATCCGCGAGCCTGCCCCCGCCGGCACCGGCGGGGCGCTCACCTACGCGGCCGACGCGCTGGACGACAGGTTTTTTCTGCTGAACGGCGACACGCTGTTCGATTTCAACCTGCTGTCTCTGATTCCCGCCTTTCAGGGCCTCGCGACACTCGCCCTCAGGGCCCAGGCGCCGGGAAAGCGGTCCGGTTGGGTCGCGCTGGACGGTGGCCGCGTCCGAGCCTTCCACGGCCCCGAAACCGGCCCCGGCGGTCCGATCAATGCCGGCGTCTATTTGATGTCCCGTGACGTGCTGGATCACATCGGCCCGGGAGTGGTGTCTCTGGAGGGCGCGGTGTTTCCGGCGCTGGCGAGCGCCGGCGCGCTGGGCGGGCACATCGCCGAGGGCTATTTCATCGACATCGGCATCCCCGACGACTTCGCGCGCGCGCAGACCGAGGTTCCGGCCCGACGGCGGCGGCCGGCCCTGTTCTTCGACCGCGATGGCGTTCTCAACGTCGACACCGGCTATCCGCATCGCCCCGATCAGATAGAGTGGATTCCCGGCGCAATAGAGGCCGTCCGCATGGCGAACGAAGCCGGCTACTACACCTTCGTCGTCACCAACCAGGCAGGCGTCGCGCGCGGCTATTACAGCGAGGACGACGTGCAGGCGCTGCATATGTGGATGAACGCCCAGTTGCAGAACGCCGGCGCCCATATCGACCGCTTCGAGTTCTGCCCCGCGCACCCCGACGGCGTCGTCGCCCGCTACGCCCGCCCCGACCATCGCCGCAAGCCCAATCCCGGAATGCTGCAGGATCTGATGGCCGACTATCCGGTCGACGCCGCGCGCTCGTTCCTCGTCGGCGATCGCCCCGGCGACATCGAGGCGGCGCGCGGCGCAGGGATCGAGGGCTATCTCTATGAGGGTGGCGATCTTGCTGCTTTCGTCAAACCGCTGATCGAGGCGCGCCGGTGAGCCAGCAGGTCATCAGCACGCGTCTCGCCTTCCGGCGGCAGGTCGACGTCGTGGGCGCGCTCATCCTGCGCGATCTGCATACCCGCTTCGACCGGGCCGCGATGTATCTCATCGCTGTGTGCTGGCCGCTCGCCCACATCGCGATCGTCGTGACCATCTACCGCATCGTCGGCGCCCGCGTCTGGCTCGGCACAGATCCGATCCTTTTCTTCGCGCTGGGCGTGCTGCCCTTCATCCTCTTCACCTATCCCTGCCGCTGGGTGGCGCAGGCCATTCCCGACAACCGCATCCTGCTGCAGATCCCGCGCGTCCAGATCATCGATCTGCTGGTCGCGCGCGTCGTTCTGGAATGCGTGACGGCGTTCGCGGTGACGTTCGTGTGCATCGGCGTGCTGATCCTGATGGGCTCCACGTTCCAGCCCTACGACCCGCTCGATCTCATCGGCGCGCTGGGCGCATCGCTCCTGCTGGGCGTCGGAACCGGGCTCGCGGCGGCGGTCTTTGTCGGCATCCGGCAGCGCGCGATGATCGTGATCCTGCTCTTCAACATCCTGCTGTATTCGCTGTCGGGGCTGATTTTCCTGCCCGGAAATCTGCCGGCCGAAATCCGTGACGCTTTGTCCTGGAACCCGCTGATGCACGGGGTCGAATGGGCGCGCGAGGCCTATTACGGCGACTATCACTCGGTCGTCCTCAACAAGGGCTATCTGATCTCGATGGGTGTGGGTCTGCTGCTGTTCGGCCTGGTCGCCGAGCGCATGCTTCGCGGCCGCATCCTGCGCAGCTAGGCGGTCAGACGCGCGACGGTCTCGCTCAAAGAGGCCCGCCATCCCGGCACCTCGATGCCATAGACCGCTTTCAGCTTCGCGCCATCCAGACGCGAATTGGCGGGTCGCCGCGCCGGCGTCGGATACTGCGACGCCGGGATAGGCCGCGCCACGCAGTGCGGTCGACCTGCGGCCGCCAGCCGGTCGAACGTCGCCTGCGCTAACGCGCACCATGTCGCGTCGTCACCGCCGGCGAGGTGAAACACACCCTGCAGCGCCGGATCTTGCGGCGCCGACACCAGACGCCGCGCCGCAGCGACAAGCGCATCTGCGATATCGAGCGCCGAGGTCGGACGGCCCTGCTGATCCGCCACGACGGAAACTTCGCTTCGGCTCGCCGCCAGACCCACCATCGTCTTCACGAAATTGCGCCCGAACGGCGAATAGACCCACGCCGTGCGAAACACGGCCGCGCGCCCTCCCGCCGACAGAACGGCCTCTTCTCCCGCCAGCTTGCTCGCCCCGTAGACGCCGAGGGGCGCGGTCGGGTCGTCCTCGCGATAGGGCCGGTCCAGCGCCCCGTCGAACACATAGTCCGTCGAAAGATGCAAAAGCGGCACGCCCATCTCACGCGCCGCCGCAGCGACCGCACCCGCCCCTGCCGCGTTGACGGAAAAGGCCGTGGCCGCATCCCCTTCAGCCTGATCGACCGCCGTATAGGCGGCGGCGCTGACGATCGCATCTGCCTCCGCCGCCCGCAGCGCCGGCAAGACGCTGTCTGGACGCATCAGATCCAGCCCGGGCCGCCCGACGGCGATCACGTCCACGCCGGCCGGCGGGCCACGCTCGGCCAGAGCCAGCGCCACCTGCCCCGCCGTGCCGGTGACGGCGATCCTCATTCGATGAGACCCAGCCGTTCGCCGTCATAGACGCGCTCGCGCAGGGGCCGCCACCACCATTCATTGTCCAGATACCAGCGCACCGTCTTCACGATCCCCGTGTCGAACGTTTCGGAGGCCCGCCACCCCAGCTCGCGCTCCAACCGGCTGGCATCGATCGCATAGCGGGCGTCGTGGCCTGGACGGTCGGCGACGAAGCGGATCAGTCGCGCGTGCGGGGCGCGGTCGGGCAGAAAGCCGTCCAGCGCCGCGCAGATCGCCCGCACTACGTCAATGTTGCGCCGCTCGTTTCGTCCGCCGACATTGTAGCGGCGTCCGGTCCTGCCCTCGGTCACGATCAGCTTGAGCGCGCGCGCGTGGTCTTCCACATGCAGCCAGTCGCGCACATTCTCGCCCGTGCCGTAGACCGGAATCGGCTTGCCGTGCAGCGCGTTCAGGATCGCGAGCGGGATCAGCTTTTCGGGGAAGTGAAACGGCCCGTAATTGTTCGAGCAATTCGACATCACCACCGGCAGGCCGTAAGTGCGTTCCCACGCCATCGCCAGATGATCCGAGCCCGCCTTCGACGCCGAATAGGGCGAGGAGGGATCGTAGACAGTCTCCTCGTGGAACAGCCCTTCGGCCCCCAGCGACCCATACACTTCGTCGGTCGAGACATGCAGCAGGCGGAACGCCGCCTTCGCCGCGCCCTCAAGTCCCGACCAATAGCTGCGCGCCGCCTCCAGCACCGTGAACGTGCCGATCAGGTTGGTCGAAATGAAGTTCGCCGCGCCGTTGATCGACCGGTCGACATGGGTCTCGGCCGCCAGATGCATCACATGCGTCGGCCTGAACGCGCCGAAAGCCGCATCCAGCGCGGCGCGGTCGCGAATGTCCGCCTTGAGGAAGCTGTAGTTCGGCCGGTTGGCGATCGCCGTCAGCGATGCGGGATTGCCGGCATAGGTCAGCATATCCAGGTTCAGCACCTCGGCGCCTTCGCCCGCCAGCAGGCGGCACACCGCAGACCCGATAAACCCGGCGCCGCCCGTTACGAGAAATCGCATGTCGTCACCTACGCGAAGAGCGGCGGCAGATCGCGAAGCCGCGGCAGCGCCTTGTCCTTGTCGGAAAGCACTGCGCTGCCCGCCGCGACGGGCCAGTCGACGGCCAGATCCTCGTCCTGCCAGAACACGCCGCCATCTTCGGCCGGCGCGTAATAGTCGGTCACCTTGTAGGCGATCTCGGTGTCGGCCTGCAGCGTGCAGAACCCGTGCGCAAAGCCGCCGGGCACATAGATCTGGTTCCAGCCCTCGGCGGAAATCTCCGCCCCCACCCAGCGCCCATAGCTTGGCGACGACCGCCGCAGATCGACCGCCACGTCCCATATGCGGCCCCGCACCACGCGCACCAGCTTCGCCTGCACCCGGGGCGCCCGCTGGAAATGCAGCCCGCGCACCGTGCCCGCCAGCGCCGAATACGAATGATTGTCCTGAACGAACACGTCCGGAATGCCCGCCTCCGCGAAGGCGCGCGCCGAATAGGTTTCCGAAAAGAACCCGCGCGCGTCGCCGAACTTCTTCGGCCGCACGATCTTCACATCGGGAATCGCCAGAGTCTCGATGTCCATCACGCGTCCGCCTTCGGCTTTCTCAGCGCTGCGGAATGAAACGAGGTCAGCAGCTCGTCGTCGTCATAGCCCTTCAGCTCGGCGCGCACCTTATCGGTCAGATAGAGCCGCAGATCGCTCTTGATGTGATAGCCGCTGTGCAGGATTTCGAACCCTGCCTCCTGCGCATAGGCCAGAAAGTCGCGGACACGCAGGCGGTTCAGATCGTCCGACATCTGCTTGTGGAACAGCGCCGGATCGGCGGCGAGCTCCTTCGCGCGGGCCGGGGTGATCGTGTGCTCGGGCGGATTGGCGGTCGAATAGAGCGCGGGATCGGCCAGAACCCGTCTCAGCATCTCGATGTGCTGCGCCTGCGTCAGCCGCAGATGCGCCCAGGGAAAATAGAACGGGATGCCGATATCGTGGCCGCCCATCTCCAGGCTGGTGAACGGGTTCCAGTGGATATAGGCCGCGCCGCCGGGCGCCATGGTGCGGAACATCTCCTTCAGCACGCCCCGCGCATCCGGCACGTGCTCGAACACCGCGTTCGAGAACATCACGTCGAACATGTCGTCGCGGAAATACATCGCCGACGCGCTCATCTGCAGCATGGTGACGCGCGAGAACATGGCGTCGTCGAACAGGATATCCTGCGACGCGAAATGCACTCGCCCCTCGTCGAGCCCGCGCACATCCACGCCATAAATCTCCCGCGCCGCACGCCAGAACGCCACATGGTCGGGGCGGGCCGCATATTCTTCAGGGCTCGCGATATCGATCCCGAACGCGCGCTTGGCGCCATCCCGCAGCGTCAGGCAGGTCGTCAGGCCGCCATGCGGCAGCTGGAATCCCGCGCCCACCTCAAGGACGGTCTTGCCCTTGAAGCCGCCGCACCAGCGGTCGACGCCTTCCTTCATGATGCGGAACATCTGCTCGGTGTTCCGGACATAGTCGGCGACGTCCGACTGATAATCGAAAAGCGGCTTCTCCATCGGGCCTTGCTGTCCTGAACCGCCACGAATCGCGGACGTTTCAGTGT
Organism: Pseudomonadota bacterium; assembly: GCA_029778105.1. Classification (GTDB taxonomy): domain Bacteria; phylum Pseudomonadota; class Alphaproteobacteria; order Micropepsales; family Micropepsaceae; genus JADZAI01. The sequence continues at coordinate 14,950 of JAKOQZ010000133.1, forward strand.
GGGCAAGACGCACGCTCTTGCCAATCGCCACCGTCCCGCTTCGGCACGGCTTAACGTTAAGGCGATGCTGCGGGACAGCCCGTTCCGGCGCAGCGCCGGCGCAGCGACACCCCGCTAACCATCGTCATCCGCAGTTCCGCACAGATCGGCTGTCGCATTGCGGCTGGCACGCCGGTTGCGACCGATGCCGCCGAGGGCCGAGCGCCCCGGGGATCAAAGATCCTTCAGCATGCAAGATTGAACCGGGAGCAACACAATGAACATCCGTAAGGCCATCCTCGGCGTCGCAGCCGCGGCCGCCCTCCTGTCGACGGGCAGCGCCTATGCCGGCGCGCTTGGGCCGGGCAACCACCTCAACGACCTGCGCAACGGCTGGCAGATCAACTGGGCGACGGTCTATTCGCACCTCAATGCCACGGGCTGGATCATCGGCGGCGACTTCCGCGCCAACTCCACCGCCATCGGCAACAACTTCACCGCCTCGACCGAAGGCTCGACCTTCCTGCAGAACCAGCAGATGCAGCTGGCCGACGTGGGCGCCTCGCTCAAGGTCGACGTGCACAAGGTCAAGGGCGATGTGGACATCAGCGCTGTGGGCGTCTGCAACAACGCCGGCCTCACCACTGCGGGCGGTTACGGCTCGGTCTATAACGACCAGCGCTGCGGCACGGTCGATCCGTTCGCGGTCGCCGATGTGAAGCTCGGCTTCGTCGGCGGCGACACCACGATCGCGGCGACCGCGATCGCGAACAACCTGTCGATGGACGTGACCAACGGCGCCGCCGTGCTGAACCAGAAGCAGCAGGTCAACGTCGCCGGCACCTACGCCCGCGTCACCGCCGACATCGGCGCGACGGTCGGCAATGTCGACGTGTCGGCCACGGCGGTCGGCAACAACATCACGATCAACCAGCGCTTCACGCCGTAAGGCTGAAACGTCGTTCGATCGAAAGCGGCCGGCGGGAAACTGCCGGCCGCTTTTCTATGTCTGCCCGCGATACCAGTCCCAGGTCTCCTGCAGTCCCTGCTCGATGGGATAGCGGCAGGCGAAGCCGGTCGAAGCCAGCCGCGTCAGGTCGTAAGCCCGGTAGGCCTGGCCGTTAGGCTTGCTCGCGTCCCAGACCACACGGTCGCCGAGGCCGGTGATGCGGCCCAGCGCCTCGACGATCTGGCGGATGCTCCAGACCGACCCCGACCCCATATTCACCACGCCCTCAAGCTCGCGCATCACCGTCAGCGCAACGCGCGCGGCGTCCTTCACATACATGAAGTCGCGCTGGGCCGAGCCGTCGCCCCAGACCGAAACCTTGCCGCCATCCAGCTCGGCGCTGCGGAACTTGGCGATCAGCGAGGGCACGACATGCCCGCCCTCGATATCGAACTTGTCGCGCGGACCGAACAGATTGCACGACGCGATATAGGCCCAGCGGGTGCCGTAGCTTTCCTGATAGGCCTCCAGCATCGCCAGCATCGCGCGCTTGGCGTGCGCATAACCGCTTTCCGAAGGGTGGGGCCGGCCATCGAACACCGTCGCCTCGCGCAGCGGCAGCGAAGCCGGCGGAAACGGATAGATCGCGCCCGTGCCCATCACGGTGATCTTCTTCACGCCGGCGCGGTGCGCGGCGTCCACTACCGCCGTGTTGATCAGGTTGTTGTCGTAGAACGACAGCCCCTGGTTCTTCATGTTGCCCATGATGCCATAGACGCGCGCGGCGGCATGGAACACGTAGTCGGGCTTGAGCGCTGCGAAATAGCGCCGCGTGGCCGGCACGTCCGAAAGGTCGCATTCCTCACGCCCCACCGGCACGACGTCTTCGAAGCCTTCCGCCGCCAGCAGTTCGACCAGCGCCGATCCGACCAGCCCCCTGCCGCCGGTGACGGCGATGCGTGCGCCCTTCTCCATCAGCGCGACAGGAACGACTGCTTGGAGTCGATCCGCTCGCGCCAGTACTGCAGCAGATCGCGCATCGTCGTCTCGAACGGAATTTCGGGCGCCCACCCGGTATGCGCGCGGAACTTGCGCGTATCGGGCACCTGCAGATCGGCGTCGATAGGCCGCAGCCGTTCCGGGTCGATCTCCACCTCGATATCCTTGCAGGTCGAATACGAGATCAGCGTCTCCAGCATGCCCCGCACCGACAGCGTGAAATCGCCGCCGATATTGTAATAGGCGCCGGGCGTCGGGTTCACCGTCACCAGCATGTAATAGGCCCGAACCGCGTCGCGCACGTCGGCCCATGTGCGCAGGCTGTCGAGATTGCCGACCTTCACCTTCGGCGGCAGCTTGTTCTGCTCGATCATCGCGATCTGCTTGGCGAAGGTCGATTCCGCGAACACGTCGCCCCGGCGCGGGCCGGTATGGGTGAACATGCGCGTCGTCATCACCGTCATGCCATAGGCTTCGGCGTAATAGCGCCCGATCAGATCGGTCCCGACCTTCGAGATGGCGTAGGGCGAGGCGGGGTGGAACGTGCATTCCTCGTCGATCGGCAACTTCTCCTTCGGCACGCGGCCGAAAACTTCCGATGAGGCGCAGACATGGATCACCGCGTCCTTGGCATGCGCTCTCAGCGCGCCCAGCAGCCGCTCCGTCCCCTGGACGTTGGTGTCGAGCGTATCCAGCGGCGCCGTGAACGAGGTCTGCGGATAGGATTGCGCCGCGAGGTGGAACACGTAATCCGGCTTCGCCGCCGTCACCGCATTCTGCAACGACATCGTGTCGCGCAGATCGGCATAGACCAGCTTCACGCGGTCGCCGCGATTGATGCGGTCGAGATGGGCCGAGATGTTGTCCAGCGGGCTGCGCCAGCGCAGCATCCCCCAGATCTCCCAGTCCGTATGCTCCAGCAGAAAATCCAGAAGATGCGAGCCCACCATGCCGGTGATGCCCGTGATGAGCGCGCGTTTGGCCATGAGGGTCCTTTAATGCGATTCGCGGCGCGATCTCATGCGTTGAGGATCTGCGCGCCGTCGTCCGTTGCCTCGATCTTCACGAAATTCTTCGCGCCGAAGGTCTCGCGCAGGCGCGCCTGCGCCTCCGGGGGGGCCAGAAACAGGAAGAATCCGCCGCCCCCGGCGCCGCATAGCTTCCCGCCATACGCGCCGGCCTTCATGCCGGTCTCGTAGATCGCGTCGATATGATCGTTGCTGACCGCCGACGAAAGCTTGCGCTTGGTCTGCCAGCCGTCGCTCAGCAGCGCGCCGAAATCCTTCAGCATCGAACAGGCGTCCGTCCGCTCCAGGATCGCCGCGCCCTCATGGCAGAGGTCGACCAGGTGCTTCAGCTCGGTCTGCACCTTCTTCTCGGCGGTGTTCTTCATCTGCTCTTTCAGCGTATCCGACGCGGAACGCTGGACGCCGGTGAACACAAGGCACAGCGCCGCGTTCAATCCGTCGCGCGCCGGCGTCGTCATGCGCACCGGCCGGATAGAGAAATCGTCGCCGTGAAAGGAATAGAGGTTCAGCCCGCCGAACGCCGCATGGGTCTGGTCCTGCACGCCGACATTCTCGCCCAGCACATCCAGCTCCAGCCGCACCGCCTCCTTGAGCAGGTCGTATTTCGTGATCCGCCGCCCCTGCAGATGCGCCACCAGCTTCACGAACCCCACGGTGAACGACGACGAGGACCCAAGCCCCGAATTGCCCGGCAGGTCCGAGATGATGGCGACGTTCAGCGGGTCGTCGAACCCCGCCTCCATCAGCGCCGCGCGGATCGCGTTGTGCTTGATCTCGCTCACCTCATCGACGGTCTCGACCATGCGATAGGTGATGCGGAACCGGCTCTCGGCATACCCGACCATCGGCAGCGCGACGGTATAGATGAACTTGTTGATCGCCGTCCCCAGCACCGCGCCCTGATACTGGCTGAAATATTGCGGGTAATCGGTGCCACCGCCGAAGAAACTGACGCGCAACGGGGTCTTGGCGATGGTCAGCATGAGGTCGGCATGGCGGCTGTGCGAAGGCCCTCTGGCAAGACGTGCGGCATGCAGCTAGCCCCCCGACTCGCACCGCGTCAATTGCTGGCGCTAGTCTCGATGCGGAGCCGTCGCGCGATTCGCAGCACGGCGGGGAGCCGCGATGCCTGTCGTCACGCCGATTTTTCCGGGGCCGCTTAACCGCGTCGCGCCGGCCGGACGCTGGATCGAAATCGTTTACGCCGCCAGCCTGATTCACGATACCGCCCGCCCGGCATTGCTGATCCGCACCCGCTCCGGCGCCCTCTCACGCCACGCCCTTCCGGCTCCGGTGCTCGGCCGGGCCATCTGGATCGGCCGCATCCCGCCCGATGCCGCGCAGATCGACATCGAATATCCCGCCCCTCTTCGCGCCGAGCGCGTCGCCGTGCGCGGCCCGGTGTGGCGGCTGACCCGCGCGGTCCGTCGTCACCCCCGTCACGCCGCGGCCGCATTGGCGCTCGCGCTGCTCGGGCGGTTCGAGCGCGCCAACCGCCGCGTGATCCGCGCCCTCACCGAAAAGCCCCTGGCCCGCTACGCGCAGTGGGCGAAGCCGCGCCGCCGCGAACATGAGCCGCAGGATCTCGACCGCCCCGACCCCGCGCACGCCGAAATCCGCAACCAGATCGAGGTAACCCTCGGGCCCGGCGAAACGCTGACGCCCTGGGCGCTCGACGCAGTCGCCGCCGCCTTCGCCGCCGACCCGGCCGTCGCCGCCATTCAGGGCGACAGCGAGATGCACACATCCGGCGGCCTCACTGCCGGCTTCGTCAGCGCCTGGACACCGGCACGCGGGCCCGTCTTTCACCGCAGGGGATCGCCCGCCGCCGCCGCGCGCCATCTCCGCGCGGTGCTCACCCGGCACACCCCGCGCCCGGCACCGCCTGCCCCGCTCGCCGACACCCCGAAAGACTGGCCATCGGTCTGCGTCGTCATCCCGACCCGCGACCGGCTCGACCTCCTGCGTGTGTGCATTGCGGGTGTCCTCAATGGCACCGACTACCCCGATCTCTCCCTGACGATCGCCGACAACGACAGCGCGGAGTCCGCGACACGCGCCTATCTGGCGTCGCTGCCCGCGCAGGACACGCGCGCCCGCGTCGTTCCCTGCCCAGGCGCGTTCAATTTCAGCGCCATCTGCAACGCCGCGGCGGCGGCGAGCAGCGGCGACGTTCTCGTCTTTCTCAACAACGACATTGAAATCACCGATCCAGGCTGGCTGAAATCGCTCGTCGGCCTCGCCCTCGGACCGGATGCGGGAGCCGTCGGGCCGACGCTGCTTTACCCGAACCGCCGCATCCAACATGCCGGCGTCGCCATCGGTCCCGGCGGCACGGCGGGCCACATCCTGCGCGGCAAGCCGCTGGCCGCGCTCGACGGCATCCCGGGGCCACGCCGCATCGCCGCAGTGACGGGCGCCTGCCTTGCGATCCGGCGCGACCGCTTCGACGCCATCGGCGGCTTCGATCCCGCCTTCCCCGTCATCTACAACGACATCGATCTGTGTCTGCGGCTGGCGGCGCGCGGCTGGGAGGCGCTCTGGGCCTGCCATATCCGCCTCGTCCACCACGAGTCGGCCTCGCGCCGCGCGACCCACCCCGATCTGCCCGCCATCGCGCTCTTCCGCGAAAGATGGGCGGCCATGATCGCCGACGACCCGCATTATCACCCGGCGTTCTCGGACGCCGCGCTCGATCTGACGCTCGCCTAGCCCAGCGTGGCGCTGCGATAGTATTCGACGCCCTCGTCGATATCCTCGAAATAGGTCAGTTCACCGTCGCGCAGCACCAGCGCATGATCGCAATAGTCGCGGATCGTGCCGATCGAGTGCGACGCCAGGATCAGCCCCGACCGGCCGCGCCGTTCGGCGAAGGCCTCGCGGCACCTCTCGGCGAAGCGCTCGTCGCCCACGGCCGTGATCTCGTCGATGAGATAGAAGTCGAACTCCACCGCCATCGACACGGCGAAGGCCAGCCGCGCCGTCATGCCCGACGAGTATGTGCCGACCGGCATGTTCATATGCATGCCGATCTGCGCGAAGTCCTCGGCGAACTCGATCGCCCGGTCGACATCCTCGTTATAGACGCGCGCGATGAAGGCGACGTTCTGCTTGCCGGTCATCTGCGGATGGAACCCGCCCGAGAAACCCAGCGGCCACGAAATGCGGCCGCGGCGGATGATCCGCCCCCGATTGGGCAGCTCGCTGCCCGAGATCAGCCTCAGCAGGGTCGACTTGCCCGCGCCGTTGCCGCCCAGCAGCGCATAGGCGCGTCGCGTGTCGATACGGCCGGAAACATCCTGCAGCACGGTCTTCACGCGCCCGTCGCGGCGATAATATTTCCGCACGTTGCGCAGCTCGATCATCGTCAGGCCGTGCTGTTACGCGCAAATCGCGCCAGCGCCGCAAAGGCCGTCCAGATCGCCAGCAGCCCAAGGGCCACCGCCAGCGTCGTCCACAGGCGCAGCGGATACAACGCATCCTGCGCCAGTTCGGGCTGCACGAAGGTCGACAGATAGATGCGCTGCCGGTCGGCGGCGATGCGGGCGTTCTCCAATGCCAGCGCCGCGGCCGCATATTGGTCCTGCGCCACCTGCCGCTTCAGCTCCATGTCCTCGAAGGCGCCCATCTGGTCGGAAACGGCGTCCGCCCCCTCGCCGCTCGCCGTCAACTGCGCCGTGATCTTCGCGATCTGCTGATCGATGGCGTCCAGCTTGGCCTTCAGCTGACGCACCACCGGCGACTCCTCGCTCAGCGTCTTGCGGGCGACGATCAGATCGCCCTCGATCTGCAGACGCGCCTTGCGCAGCTCCGTCAGCAGTTCTGTCAGCGCCTCGGCGGTCATGCCGGGGTCCAGCACGCCTTCCTGATTTCTCAGATCGCGCATCGCGCCATAGATGTCTTTCAGCTTCTGCTCGGCGCGCGCGAATTCCGCCTCCGCCTGCTTCAGCTCGTCGCTGTTCGCCCGCTCGGACATCTGGTTCACCAGCGCCTCCGAACGCGCCACCACCGCGCGCGCCAGGGCCTGGGCGTCCTGCGGGGTGAAGGCGCTGACCTGCAGCGTGATGATGCCCGAGGGCATCTCCACCGATGTGCTCGCGCGCCAGCGCCAGTACGACACCAGATCTTCGATCGACGCATCCGGCGCCACCGCCGACAGATAGTCCGCCTCGCCCCGCGAATAGAGCGCCTTCAGATTGAGGTCGTTCTGCAGCGCTTCGACCAGCGCGCGGCTCTTGATGTACTCGGTGACGATCAGCGTATCCTGGGCCTGCGACAGCTTGCCCAGTTCGGTGCCCCCGGCCAGCACGTCCAGCGCCGAGCGGTCGCCGCTGCGCACGGCGAAGCGCGCTTCCGACACGTAGCGGTCGGCGGCGATGAAGGCGAAGTAGAACGCCGTCAGCAGCGTCGGCACGATCACGATGGCGATAAAGCTGACCGCCAGCAGACGCCCGAACCGCGAATTCAGCTCCAGCCGCCGCCCGCCGGCCAGTCCCGGCGTTAGCATGCGCCCGAAGCGCTCGCGCGCCATCGGGGCCGGGGTCAGATTGCGCGCGCGCGATTTCAGCGCGTCGGCCAGCATCGAGGCACGCGCCAGAACCACCGCCTGACGCGGTGTCGGACTCTGATTGTTCAGGCCGTTGTTCAGGCTCTGGCTCATCTGCTGAGAATCGGTCCGCTCACCTTGCCACCGCGTTCGGGAATTTTAGCGCACATTCACCGGCCCGGCCATCAAACCTCGTGCGACCTGATTCCGGCCCAAACAAGGCGGATCAGCGCCCATCCGGCCAGCGCCGCCGCAAAGATCGCCAGCACGATAAGCCACCGGCGCGGAAAATCGGCCTCGCCCGGCGCGGCCGCCGGCACGAACACCTCGAGATAGATCGAGCGCTTTTCCAGCCGCCGCTCGGCGCGCGCCAGCGCCGCTTCCGCACGCGCGACATATTGCGAGGCCATGTCCTGCCGCAGCACGAGCCGGTCATAGGCTTCGATCGCCGCGCTGGCGGCGCCCTCATCGCCGTCCATTGCGCCGGTCAGTTGTTTCTCCAGCTCCAGGATCTGCTTGTCGGCGGCCGCAATCCGCGCCTCCAGCGCTTTCACCGCCGGCGATCCGCCCGCCCCCTGCGCCCGCAGCACCGCCAGATCGGCGCGGTCGGTGATGCGCTGGCGGCGCAGTTCCGACAACAGCTCGAAGGTCGAGCTTGCACCGGCCTTGATGTCGACCGACTTGTGACGATCGCGGAAGACCTTGATCTCCAGCCGCGCCTGCCTCAGCCGCTCTGCGGCAGCGGCGGCGCGCGCGGTCGCCACATCGACCGCCCCCTGCAGCATCAGCCGGTGCAGCGCGTTCAGTTTGGATTCCGCCGCCGCCGTGGCCGCCACGTTCAGGAGGCGCGCGTCCTCGGCGGCGAACGCGCGGGTCTTCAGCGTGATGATGCCCGACACGGCGTCCACCTCCGCCGAGACCATGCTGCGCCAATAGTCGGCCAGCGCCTCGGCGGTGGCCCCGCGCGGCAGGCCGGCGAACAGGTCCAGCCCCGGCGCGGTGAAGATCTGCGCCAGGTCCAGCTTCTTCATGTCGTCCAGCGCCGCGCCGCTGGCGACGAAGTCCGCAGCGATCCGCGTATCCTGGGTCGTATTGATTTCGATGATGTCGCCCAGCGTGCCGCCGCCCTCGGCGCCGACCGCCACGGTGTCGCCGCGCACCACGAATTTCGACTCCGACTGGTATTGGTCGGCGGCGAAGACAAAGAGATAGAACCCAACGATGGCCGCCGGCGTGCCGGCCCACAGCAGGGCGCTCAGCACGGCGTCGCGGATGGCGGCGAAACGGCCCGGCGTGTTCAGATGAAAGCGGATGCCGCGCACCGGCCGCCGCCGTTCGGCCAGCCGCCCCGGCGCGGGCCGTTCGATGAGACCCGACGCGCTCATCGCCAGGCCATCTGGTCGCGGACGCCTGCGCCGACCAGGCACAGCACCGCCCACAGCGCGCTCAGCGCCACGAACACCGTCAGAATGATCCGCCAGCCGCGCGGAAAGCGCGATTCCTGCGGCACGCCCGGCGGCTCGAAGACGGCGAGATAAATCCCCTGCCGGTCGGCGTCCGACTGCGCGCGGTCGAACGACGCCACCGCCTGCTTATAGGCGGCCTCCGCCAGCATGCGTTCGGTCTCGCGCGTTTCGAACTCCGCCAGATAGGCCGCGACCGCGCCCGCTTCGGCATTGGCGCCGGCGATCTGCTTCTCCAGCTCGGCGATCTCGGCATCTGTTGCAGCGATGCGTGCGGCGATGGCGCGCGCCATCGGCGAATCCGGCGAAACCGCCGCGATGGTTCCGGCATACTGCGTCTCCAGCGCCGCCTTGATCACCTTCAGTTCGGTCAGCGCCTTCGCCAGCGCCATCGCGCCTTCGGCCGGATCGATCACGCCCACCTCGTCGCGCAGCCGCCGCATCCCCGCCAGGGCGTCGAGATAGCGGTTCTCGGCGCTCTGAAGCGTCGAGGCCGCCGTCAGCGTCGCATCCTCCAGCATGCGGGTGCGCAGGCCGTTGATCAGATGCTCGCTCGCCGTCACCACGCGGGTCGCCAGCTCGTTCGCCTCTTCCGGCGTGAACGCCCGGGCGTTCACGGTGATCAGGCGCGAGACGCTGTCGACCTGGGCATCCACGCGAGTATTGAACGCGCGCCACAGCCGCTCCCGGCTGGCGTCGTCCGGCAGGCGCGAGACGGCGTCGGCCTCGTCGCTGGCGAACACCTTGGCCAGCCAGCCGTCGGCGTTGAGATCGCTGACGATGGTGCGGCTGCGGATGTAATTGACGACGATGAAGGCGTCCTTCCCGTCGGAGTTCTTGCCGAACACCGAGTTCATCAGCTTCATCGCCTTGCCGGCGATCTGGCGGGCGCCCCCGGCGCGCGGCTCCGACGCCCCGGGCTCGAGCGAGTCTTCCTTGGACTTGTCCTTTTTGGGGCCGGCCGAATCGAATTCGGCTGCGGCCTCGCCCGCATCCTTGCCGATGGCATAGACCGCCAGACGTACGCTCGCCTGATACTGCGGCGCTGCGAGAAAGACGTAATAGAGCGCCGTGAACGCCGTCGGAACGATCACAGCGAACAGAAACGACCAGGCGACGACGCGATACCAGTTCAGCTGTCCGAACCGCCCGGGCCGCGCCTGCGCCGGCCGATAGGCCGACGGCATCCCGCTCGCGCGTGCAGGCTGGATCATTCCCGACATGACTGCGCCATACCGCGAAATCCCGCGGAATGCACGCCGTCAGGGCGCCGCGCTCCGCGCCCGCGCCTCGGCCAGCACATCGCCCAGCGTCGTCTCCAGCGCGATCGCGCCCGACCAGCCCAGCAGCCGCCCGGCCAGCGCAGGATCGCCGACCATCGCGGGCAGGCGGCTCGCGCGCTGGCGCTTCGGGTCGCCCTCCACCGCAAACTCCGCCTGGCTGAAGCCTTTGAGGATATCCAGCAGCTCGCGCACCGTGCGCCCCCGGCCCGAGGCCAGATTGATCGCCGTCCCGGGCGCCAGCGTGCGGCCCTTCGCCAGCATCAGCGCATAACCGCGCACGATATCGCGCACGTCGCTGAAGTCGCGCACGTCGTCCAGCCAGCCGACTTTCATCACCGGCCCCTGACGGCCCGCTTCGATGGCCGCGATCTGTCCGGCGAAGGCCGGCGCGACGAAGGCCGGGCTCTGGCCGGGGCCGGTGTGATTGAACGGGCGCGCGATGAGCGCGTGCAGCCCTCGCGCCACGCCCGCGCGCACCGCATCTTCGGCGGCGGCCTTGCTGCGGGCATAGGCCGAGGCGGGCAGCAGCGGCCGGGTTTCCGGCGTCGGCATGCCGCCGGCCAGACTGTCGCCGTAAACTTCGCTGCTGGAGATCGCCAGAAACAGCGCCGACGGCGCGTGCTTCAGCGCCGCCTCGATCATGGTGTGCGTGCCGCCCGCATTGGTGCGCATCGCGGCCTCCGGATCGGCCCCCGCGGCGGCGACATCGGCCTGCCCGGCCAGATGCACGATCATGTCGGGGCGGGCGGCGGCGATCGCGGCGTCCGCCGCATTCGCATCGGTGACGTCGAGCGGCGGCAGATCGCGGCTGCGCGGGCCGCCATGACACCATGACGCGTATCCGGGAAACGCCTCCACCAGCGCGCGCATCAGATGGCGGCCGGCGAAGCCGCTCGCGCCCGTCACCAGAATGCGTGGTTCCCCGCGCACGGGGTCTAGAACGCGGCGCCGGCCGCGCCGGGCGTGGTCAGGCGCGCGCGGTCGGCATCGACCATTTCGCGCACCAGCTCGTCAAAGCCCACCGTATGGGTCCAGCCCAGTTTCGTGCGCGCCTTGGTCGGATCGCCGATCAGCAGATCCACCTCCGTCGGGCGGAAATAACGCGGATCGACGCTCACCAGCACCCGGCCGTCTTTCGAGCACACGCCTTCCTCGCCGACGCCCGTGCCGCGCCAGTCCAGCGTCACGCCGATGCAGGCGAAGGCGCGGTCGACAAAGCTGCGCACCGAATGCGTCTCGCCGGTCGCCAGCACGTAATCGTCCGGCTCGTCCTGCTGGACGATGCGCCACATGCCTTCGACATAGTCGCGCGCATGGCCCCAGTCGCGCTTGGCGTCCAGATTGCCCAGATACAGCCGGTCCTGGCGCCCGGCTTCGATGGCCGCCACGGCGCGCGTGATCTTGCGCGTCACGAAGGTTTCGCCGCGCAGCGGGCTTTCGTGATTGAACAGGATGCCGTTCGAGGCATGCACGCCGAACGCCTCGCGATAGTTCACCGTCGCCCAGAAGGCGTACAGCTTGGCGACCGCATAGGGCGAGCGCGGATAGAACGGCGTCGTCTCGCGCTGCGGCACTTCCTGCGCCTTGCCATACAGCTCCGACGTCGAAGCCTGATAGAATTTCGTGGTCTTCTGGATGCCCAGAACGCGAATCGCCTCCAGCAGGCGCAGCGCGCCCAGCGCGTCGGCGTTCGCGGTGTATTCCGGCGTCTCGAACGAAACCGCGACATGGCTCTGCGCCGCGAGATTGTAGATTTCGTCCGGACGGATCTCGTTCACCATCCGCATCAGGTTGGTGGAGTCCGTCATGTCGCCATAGTCGAGCACCAGCCGCGGACCCTTGGTGTGCGGGTCGTGATACAGGTGGTCGATGCGCGAGGTGTTGAACGAGGACGAGCGCCGCTTCAGCCCGTGAACCTGATAGCCCTTGGCCAGAAGCAGTTCGGCGAGATAGGCGCCGTCCTGGCCGGTGATGCCGGTGATCAGTGCAGTCTTGGGAGAGGTCATTCGCGAATTCGGCGCCGGAACTTCAAAGATCGGCCGCCCTCGAATTGACGGCGGGCCGGAACAACCGGCCCGCGCGCATATCACTGGTTTCCACCTGCGCCAAGCGCCGGAACGAGGCCGGCCGCCTAGTTGCCCACGCCGCCCGTCAGCTGCAGACCCGACAGATCGATCTCGCCGGGCGCAAGGCCCGCGCGGCCGCCGCCTTCATAGACCGCTTCCGCGTAGTCGCCGGCGCTCGCCTCCAGCGCCCGCTCGGCGCGGGCCGACATGGGCCGCTTGGCGCGGCACATCAGCTCGCCGTCGCGCGTCCGCACCAGCGCGTCGCCGCCGTCGCAATCCTTGTAGGACGAGCCGTCGGATGTGCGCACCGCGCCCGTGATTTCGGCCGATCCGGTCTCGAACGAGACCCGCAGCATCCGGTCGCCGGCGCAGCGGAAGACTTCGCCGTCATAGTCACGCGCCCCATCCGACGTGCTCACGCGGATCGCGGGATGCTCGTTGCCCTTGCCGTCAATGCACACCGCGGCGAGACGCTGGGTGCGCGCCTGCACGGTGACGTTCAGCGGGCCCAGATCGGTCGATTTCACGCGCTCCAGCACGATCACGCTGGTCGAGCGGCGGCCGGTCACGATCTTCTGCGTGCGCTGATAGGGGATGTAGCGGGTCTTCTCCCGATAGATCGTCTTCTCCTTGTACTTGATGAAGACCTTCTTCTCGTACTTTTTGGCCCACTCCTTGTCGTGCGGCTTGTCATGCGGCTTGTCGTGGCCGCCGCCGCAGCCGCACGGTTCCTTGCCGCCCTTGCCGTGGCCCTTGTCGTCGCCGCCCTTGCCGCCCCCGGCATAGCCGTGGCCCAGCGGCCCGCCCTCAAAGACCGCCTCGCTGCTGTAATACGACCATTCCTTGGTGCTCTCGCCGGTGATGCGGCCGACGCCGCCCTCGGCGCGGCGCACCATGTACTCGGCGGTCCAGAACCCGGTTCCAAACAGGTTCGAGCCCCCGGAATAGGGCTGGTCGTAATAGATGCCGTACTCGGAGTCCGGGTCTGGCAGCGGCATCGCGGTGCCCGAGCCGTCGCCCCAGGCGCCCTTGCCGAACACATTGCCCGAATTCGTATAGGGCCGGTCGAACCCGCCCAGCGCGTCCTGCGCGACGGCCGCACCGGCCAGACAGCTGCCCAGACAGGCGGCGAAGAAGACAAGGCTGGCAGTACGCATGTGGAAGTGCCCCGGTTTTCTGGCGGCTGTGCCGCTATGGGACACTAACCCATCGAATTCGTCCGTCGCTGGAAACCTTTCGCAAAGGTTAACCCCTCAACGGGAGACACGCACCCGGCCAAACCCCCGGAATTCCGGGCGATTCGGCGCATTTCCGGGATGTGCGGGGCAGCCGACTCATGGCACGCCTCATGCTGATCGGGGCGTGAGCGCGAGGCAGACGGTGATCGGGCCGTTTTCCGGACGTGCGTACAAAGACAGGTTTAGTGACATGCGCCAGGACGCCGCGACCAAGATCCTCGCTTACTGGGATTCGCTTCAGCAGGACTCGCAGGTTCCCGCCGCCGCGTCGGTCGATCCGCGCGCGCTCAAGGCCCACCTGCCCGATCTTTTCATGCTCGAGCGTCTGGACCGGGCGGTCTTCGCGTTCCGTCTGGCGGGCACGCGCATGTGCCAGCGTTTCGGCCGCGAGCTGCGCGACCACGACTTCGTCCGCCTGTTCCCCGCCGCGCAGCACGGCGACGTGCTGGCGCAGCTCAATCGCGCGCTCCAGAGCGGCGAATCGGTGGTGATCCAGGCCGGCGCGGCGATGCTCGACAACTCGACGGTCGGCGCCGAAATCCTTCTGATGCCGCTGAGCGACGGCGAAGGCCGCGTCGTGCGCCTTCTGGGCGCCCTGCTGCCGGAAGACAACGACGCGCTGCGCAACGGCGAGCACTACGTGGCGCTCCGCCTGGAAGGCGCGCAGACCGCCACCGCCTACGGCGCCGCGCAGGAAGCGGCCGCCAGCGCGGTTTTTGCGGCGGCGCGCGAGACGCGGGTGTCGTTCCTGCGCGTGGTCGACGGCCTCAAGGACGCCCGCCCTGCAGCGGCGGCGGCCGGCACGCGCCAGATCGCCGGGTGACCGCCCGGTTTCGCTAAAATTTCGCGGCCCCCGCTTACGCTAACTTCGCTTGGCGGCCCGAAACTTCCGGCTTGGCCGCCGGGAACCTGATTGTTACCCTCGCGGTGGAGGCAACAAGGCAGGTTCCGATGAGCGACGCCGCTACGCACACTGTCGGCGAATCCCAGACCGTCGCGCGCGATCTGGTCGTGGCCCAGCTCGGCGGCTGCAACCTGTCCCAGATTCTCCGCCTGCTGCCCGGAACCCAGGTCGGGCCGCATGCGCTTCGGACCTCGACGATTTCCCTGATCAGCGCGCCGCTCGGGCCCGAGCACTTCCGCGTCCCGTCCTGCCCCCTCAAGGCCAAGTTCGTGGCCGAGGATTTCGGCAAGGCCTACGCCCAGCGTCTGTTCGATGGCGAGTGGGACGTTCTTTTCCTCGATCTGCTGCGCGACTATCTCACCGGCGCGATCGAGGTCGGCGGCACCTATGTCTCCGAGATCAACCAGTGGGTGCATGGCGAGCCGCTCGAGCACGCCGATCTGTTCCTCACGCCATGGCGCAAGATCGACTGGCGCAGCGAGGGCTTCTTCGATCTGTGGAGCCGCTCGGCCTGGGATCTCTACCACACCCATCTCAAGCGCCATCTCGATGCGGGCCGGCGGATCGTCGTGCACGAACTGCTGCCTTATTCCGCCAGCTATGTGCGCGAGCAGCTTGCCCTCGTCCCCTGCCCCGGCGGGCGCGAACGCGAGTGCACGCCCATCCTGCGACGCATGTATGCCTTCCTGCTGGAGCTCGATCCGCGCATCGAACTTCTGCGGATCGAGGACGAATATGCCCTTGGCGCCTATGACACCGAAAACGGCCCGCTCGATTTCCACATGATCGCCGACTATTCGGCGCGCGCCGCCGAATTGATGGGCGAACGGCTCGGCCTGCCGGCCGGCGCGACGGCCGCCAGAATTTCGGCGTATCGCCTCAAGGAAACCAGGCGCCGCTACGCCGACTTCTTCGAAATCGAGCGCGCCTTCCATCATCGCGGCGCCGTCGCCGCCATCGAGCATCAGGCGACGCAATCCCAGCTTGAGGCCGCCACCGCATCGGCGGCGTCGCTCCAGTCCGATCTGGCGACCGCGCGCACCGCGCTCGACTCGATGCAGGGTCTGCGCGAAGCGCAGAGCGAGGCGATCGCCGCGCTCACCCGCAGGCTCGAAACCGAGATCGAGCGGGCCGACGACCTGCGCCGCGCCTTCCAGGTGCAGGAACGCGATCTGCGCGCCCAGATCGTCGCCCGCGAAAACGCCTTCGCCACGCTCGTGCGCGAACGCGACGAACTGATGGACCGTTTCCGCGAGCACATCGGCCACTACGACGCGCTGCGCGACGAGCTCGACCGCCGCACGGCTGCGGACGACGAAACCTACGAGCAGGTTCTGTTGCTGGCGGGGCGCATCCGCAGCTTCGCAGATCGCTGGTCGTCGCTGCCCGCCAGCGGCCAGGCCGACAACATCCAGGCCGCCCGCGCGCTGCACGAACTCTCGTCCGCGCTCCTCAACGCAAAAGCCGCGGTCGGCGGTCTGTCCGGCATCGCTGCCGGACTCGACGCGCCGGCGGCGCCCGGTCTCGTCGCTCCGACGCCCCAGCTCGCCCAATGATCCTTCATCGCCTCCGCAGCTTTGCGGAGTATCAGCTTCACGCGATCCGCGATGAAGAACGGCTTCGCGCCGAACTGACGGCGTTGTCCGAACAGACGCCGCCCGGCGTCAGCGAGTTCAAGCTGCCCGGCTATTCCTACACCGCCCGGGCGCTGGTCGATTTCAGCGTGCGCGTGACCGAGGCGCCCGAGCGCTATGTGAACTGGCGCGAGACCGTCGATTGCCCGATCACGGCCTTCAACAACCGGATGCGCTCGACCATCCATCTGGTCGACATCGAAGGCGGCCTCTACCCCAGCTCGCGGATCTACATCACCGAGCAGCTCACGCCGATGTACGCCTATTACCGCAAGCGCTTCCCCTACACGGTGGGCAGCGAGTTTCTGGGCGACGAGGCGACGCCGGGCGAGACCAACGCCCAGGGCATCCGCCACGAGGACATGACGAAGCTCAGCTTCGCCGACGCCAGCTTCGACGCGATCATCTCGCTCGACGTGCTGGAGCATATTCCCGACTTCACGCGGGCCTTCCGCGAAGCCGCCCGGGTTCTTTCGCCCGGCGGCCGGATGATCTGGTCGGCGCCGTTCATCGACCTTCTGCCTGACAACCACATCATGGCGCGGATCGTCGATGGCCAGATCGAATACCTGACCGAGCCGGAATATCACGGCGATCCGGTCACCAATCAGGGCGTGCTTTGCTACACCCGGTTCGGCTGGGAAGTGATGCAGCAGGTGCGCGACGCCGGCTTCCGCGATGCCTACGCTGTGACCTTCCATGCGCCCGAGTTCGGCTATCTCGGGAACCGCCAGTATTTGTTCGTCGCGGTCAAATAGGCGCGCGTCCGCCCCCTCGAAACACATGTGGTAATTCAAAAGAAAGGCCCGGTTCTCCGGGCCTTTTTCGCGCGCGACAAATAACCACAGAAAATGAAGCGGACTCTCGTATACGATTACAGGAATTGCCCAACAATATTATGAGTCGCCGATGGCTAATCCCTATGAGATGAAGCCAGATAGCTGTTTCTGGCGGAGATCGATTTCAGGACACAGCGTTTACGACATCGATCCTGTCATATCCACCCCTTTCACGATCTATCCCTCTGATTTTATTGCAACTGCAGGCAGTTGCTTCGCCCAGCACATCGCCAGAACGCTTCGCACACGCGGGATGAACTACCTCGTTACAGAGAAGAAACCGCAGACGCCGGGCGCAATTTACGAGAATTACGAAGTTTTCCCCGCGCGATTTGCGAATATTTATACCGTACGCCAGCTGCTTCAGCTGTTCCGCCGGGCCTACGGGCTGTTCGAGCCGGTCGATCGCGTGTGGCGCGACCCCAGGGGCCGTTATCTCGACCCGTTCCGTCCCCGCATCCAAGCCGCCGGTTTCGCCTCCCCTGAAGAGGTGGAGGCCGACCGCGAGGCCCATCTGCGCGCCGTGCGCGCCATGTTCGAGACCTGCGACGTCCTCATCTTCACCCTGGGCCTCACCGAAGGCTGGGTCTCGACGGTGGATGGCGCGGTGTTTCCCGTCCCGCCGGGCGTCGTCACCGAGGATGTGCCGGACACCGGCTACGCCTTCCACAACTTCACCGTCGCCGAAATGAAGGCCGACCTGCTCGCCTTCATTCACGCCCTGCGGCGGATCAATCCGGGCGTCCGGCTCATTCTCACCGTTTCGCCGGTCGCGCTGGTCGCGACCTATGAAGACAGGCATGTGCTGGTGTCCAACACCTACAGCAAGGCGGCGCTCAGGGTGACGGCCGAGGAAGTCAGCCGGGAAGTTCCCGACTGCGCCTACTTCCCCTCCTACGAAATCATCACTTCAGCCGCCGCCGGGAACGGCTTCCTGGAGGAGGATCTCAGGGAAGTCCGCCCGGAAGGCGTCGCGCATGTCATGTCGATCTTTCAGCGCCACTTCATCGACGGCGAAGCCGGCGCGCACCCCCCGCCCCGTCCGGCCGCCGCCGCCGCCGGCGTCGCAGGCATGGCCGACCGCATCCGTGCGGCCCAGCGCGTGATCTGCGAGGAAGAGCTGCTGGAGCGGCGCGGTGCCTGATCACGACGGCTTGCGTATCGCCGTCATCGGGGGATGTCAGGCGCGCGGCCTCAAGAACTGGTGCACCGCCTTGCTGCCGGGCTGTCAGGCCGCCGACTGGCACGTCAACGTGTCGGCCGCCGGAGCGCCGGCCGAGATCGAAAAGCATCTTGGCTATTTCAACCTGTTCATCACCCAGATCGCTGACGGCTCCGACACGCCCAGCCTGGAGCGCGCGGCGCTCGAGGCGCGCTTCGGGCAGACGATCTATCTGCCGCTCTTCGCCTTCCCCGGCTTCCATCCCGACATCACGCCCTGCGGCGTGACGAAGCCCGAGTTCCGCTTCGTGCGCGGTCCGCTGGAGCAGCTTCAGTCCAGCATCGTCATCGCGGCCTACCAGCTCGGCATCGCGGCCTCGCGCGTGCCGCGCCTCTTCAACAGCCTCGTCTACGCCGAGCTGGGCTATCTCGGCGCCTTCGACGAAAGCCGGGCCGCCGCGACGTCCGTCTATGCCGAGAGCGGCTACGACATTTCCGGCGCGATCGACCGGTGGCTGCAGCACGGGGCGTTCATGTACACCAACAATCACCCGCGCATGCGCGTGCTGGGCACGCTCGCCTGGCAGGCGCTGCGCAAGGCCGGGCTGCAGCCGCTCGATCCGGACGCGGTGCCCGAGCCCTTCGACGATCTGGCGCAATCGGTGCGATGGCCCACCCACGAACCCATCGCCAGGCGCGCAGGCATCGCCGCCGAGCCGCTGTTTGGACGCCTCGCCGCCGCCGTCGACGACGACGCCGGGCGCTGGCTGACGCTGGAGGCTTTCGTCGAGGCCAGTTACGCCGCCTATGGGGATCTTGCGCCGTCCGACTTCATCAACACCGAAGTGATCGCCGGCGCGGTCGACGGCCTGCGCCGCCTATTTGACGCGCCGGGCTGAAGCCGGTTGCGCCGCCGGGCCGCGCGCGCCCTGCCGCCCGGAGGAAAACGTCAGCAGCGGGGGCGGCGTGTCGCTGGCCTCTTCCGCTTCGGGCAGGGCCGCCTGGGTTTCGACCAGCATGTCGTAGAGCGGGCCGTCGAACCGCGCGAGCCGCCGGAACGACGGCAGCGCCCGCAGCTGCTCGCTCAGCGCCGGCTCCGGCCCCTTGCCGACGGCGGCATTCAGCTTGATCGCGCTGCTGAAGACCGCGCCGACCAGCTCGAAATACTCGCCCGGGTCGGTATCCAGCCCGATCACGTCGAAATCGGCCAGCCGCAGCGCCGCCTCCTGCGCCGCCACACGCGGCAGGGCCTGCCCGGGCGACGCCTCGACAAGCTGGCGCGTCAGCGGGTCGGACAGATAGTTCATGGCTTCCGGGTCCAGCTGCTTCAGCGCGTCGTCGACCGCCGCC
>JAKOQZ010000134.1 GCA_029778105.1 Pseudomonadota bacterium
ATATCGACACTGCACATCGTCGCCCCGACGATCGCAAACTGGGGCAGGCGCGGTAGCGCCGGATCGATGAACGGCGGCACCAACGCCGCGATGAAGACGATCGCTTTCGGGTTGCCCAGATTGACCAGCAGCCCCTGAACATAGAATCCGCGCGGCGATTCGCCACCGGACGAGACCCCGCCAGGGTCGGGCGTGGCGCGCCATTTTTGTATTCCCAGCCACACCAGATAGGCCGCGCCGGCCAGCTTGACCGCCAGAAAGGCGGCTTCCGACGCCGCCAGCAATGCGCCCAAGCCAACCCCTACCAAAGTGAGCTGCACGAGCAATGCGGTCTGCAAGCCGAGAATGGCCACGATGGCATGACGGTATCCGTGGCGCAGGCCGACGCTCATGCTGAGCACCGCGCCGGGACCGGGCGACAGCGCCACGACACACGCCGCAACGACAAAGGCGAGCCAGAGCTGGAGCGTCATGACGTCATCAACCCGCGTCTTCGCTACTCAGACGGAAGCGGATCGGCACGATGACGGAGGCCTCCACGGCATCGCCGCCGCGCCGGGCGGGAACGAAGCGCCAGTGCCACACGGCGGTGACCGCCGCCTCGTCGAGGGATTCGTGACCGCCGCTGTCGCGCACCTTCACGGCGATCGGAATACCTTCGGCGGAGACCCGGACGTCGAGCTTCACGGTACCTTCCAACCCGCGCCGACGGGCAATGAGCGGGTAGCCGGGCTTGGGATTGTCGAGGTAGCGGGCACCGAAGCTCGGCGGCGAATAGCTGGCCGCCGCCGCAGTCTGACTTGGCGGACCGGCGGCAGGCGCGACCGGACCGGCCGCCGCCGGTGCGCTCGCCGCTAGCGCGGTAGATGGCGCCGGCGCGGTCACGATGGCCGGAGCAGGATGATCGCTAGGCGCTTCGCCCACCAGGCGCTGCTGCACCGCGACGGGTTCGGGCCGGGTCGCCGCCCTGGGGTGACGGGCCGGCTGAGGAGGTGCCGCGTGGGGCACCGGCGGCGCGAGATGCGGCACTTCGGTTTTCCTGTCCGGCAGGACCTCCGGTGGCACCTTCGGGATCAGCCGGGCTTCGAGCAGATGCGGCGCGTCCGGCTGCGGCACGGGCAAGCCGCCGCCCAAGCCCAGCACCAAGCCATGAACGAGGATCGACGCGCCCAACGCGTAATGCAGTCCGCGATCGGTCATCACAGGGCAACCCGCAACGTCAGCCGCACGGTTCGCGGTTCGGACGGATGACTGTGGATGTCGGCGACGGGATGGCTTTCGGTCTTCAACTGGGACTCGTAGTAGTAATCGATATCGCTGAGCTTGCGGTTGAACAGGTTCAACACGTCCAGCGATGCCGTGATGTGCCGAT
>JAKOQZ010000135.1 GCA_029778105.1 Pseudomonadota bacterium
AAAGTGCATCTCGATCTTGATGACGCCGTCGCCCTCGCAGGCCTCGCAGCGGCCGCCCTTGCCGTTGAACGAGAAGCGCCCGGGGCCGTAGCCGCGCGCCTTGGCTTCGGGCAGTCCGGCGAACCAGTCGCGGATCGGCGTGAAGGCGCCGGTATAGGTGGCGGGGTTCGAGCGCGGCGTGCGGCCGATGGGCGACTGGTCGATGTCGATGACCTTGTCGAGATTCTCCAGTCCCTCGATCTTGGCGTGAGGTGCGGGATTCTCGCGCGCCCCGTTCAGCTTGCGGGCGGTCGCCTTGTAGAGCGTGTCGATCACGAGGGTCGACTTGCCGCCGCCCGAGACGCCGGTGATGCAGGTGAGCGTGCCGAGCGGAAATTCCGCCGTCACGTCCTTCAGGTTGTTGCCGCTGGCGCGGACTACGCGGATCGCGCGCTTCATATCGGCCTTGCGACGGACATTGGGCAGCGGGACCTGGCGGAAGCCGGTGAGGTACTGGCCGGTCAGGCTTTTCGGGTTTTGCAGGATGCGGTCCAGCGGCCCTTCCGCGACGACCGTGCCGCCATGGACGCCGGCTCCCGGCCCCATATCGACGACATAGTCGGCGAGTCGGATGGCGTCCTCGTCGTGTTCGACCACGATCACCGTGTTGCCGAGATCGCGCAGGCGCTTCAGCGTTTCCAGCAGGCGCGCATTGTCGCGCTGGTGGAGGCCGATCGAAGGTTCGTCGAGAACGTAGAGCACTCCGGTGAGGCCCGACCCGATCTGGCTGGCCAGACGAATGCGCTGGCTTTCGCCGCCGGACAGCGTGCCGGAATTGCGTGAGAGCGTGAGGTATTCCAGGCCGACATCGTTGAGGAAACGCAGACGTTCGCGGATTTCCTTGAGGATGCGAACGGCGATCTCGCGCTGCTTCGCATTCAGCTTCGGCTCAAGTTCGGCGAACCAGGTATCGGACTTCCTGATCGACATCTCGCAGACCTCGCCGACATGGAGGCCGGCGATCTTGACCGAGAGCGCCTCGGGTTTGAGGCGATAGCCCTGGCAGGCGAGACAGGGCGCGTTGTTCTGGTAGCGCTCCAGCTCCTCGCGCACCCACGCGCTGTCGGTATCCTTCCAGCGGCGGTCGAGATTGGGGATCACGCCCTCGAACGGCTTCTTGGTCTCATAGCGGCGCAGGCCGTCGTCGTAGACGAAGTTGATGGCGTCGCCGCCCGTGCCGTGGAGCACGGCGTCGCGCACTTTCGCGGGCAGGTCTTTCCAGGCGGTGCCCATATTCGCCTTGTAGTGGCGGGCGATGGCCTCGAGCGTCTGCATGTAATAGGGCGAGGGCGTCTGGGTGCGGGACCAGGGGGCGATGACGCCTTCGCGCAGGCTCAGCCGGTCGTCGGGCACGACAAGTTCGGGATCGAAGAACACCTGCGTACCGAGGCCGTCGCAGGCGGGGCAGGCACCCTGCGGCGCGTTGAACGAAAAGAGGCGCGGCTCGATTTCCTCGATGGTGAAGCCCGAGACCGGACAGGCGAAGCGGGACGAAAAGATGATGCGCCGGGGTTCGCCCTTGTCGTCCTTCTCATCGGCGAACTCGGCGATCATCACGCCGTCGGCCAGACCAAGCCCGGTCTCCATGCTGTCGGCGAGGCGCTGGGCGAGGCCCTCGCGGATCGCGACGCGGTCGATGACGACCTCGATGTCGTGCTTCTTTTTCTTATCGAGCGCCGGCGCGGATTCGATCTCGTAGAAAGCGCCGTCGATCTTCACGCGCTGGAAGCCGCGTTTCTGGAAGTCGGCGAGCTCCTTCTTGTACTCGCCCTTGCGGCCGCGGATGACGGGAGCGAGCAGGAAGAGGCGGGTGCCCTCCTTGAGCTCCATCAGCCGGTCAACCATCTGGCTGACGGTCTGGCTTTCGATGGGCAGGCCTGTGGCGGGCGAATAGGGCACGCCGACGCGGGCGAAGAGCAGGCGGAGATAGTCGTAGATCTCGGTGACGGTGCCGACCGTGGAGCGCGGGTTGCGCGAGGTGGTTTTCTGTTCGATCGAGATGGCGGGCGAGAGGCCGTCGATGTGATCGACGTCGGGCTTCTGCATCATCTCGAGAAACTGGCGCGCATAGGCCGAGAGGCTCTCGACATAGCGGCGCTGGCCTTCGGCATAGATGGTGTCGAAGGCGAGCGAGGACTTGCCCGAGCCCGACAGGCCGGTGATCACCACCAGGCTGTCGCGCGGCAGATCGACGTCGACGTTCTTGAGATTGTGCTCGCGCGCGCCGCGAACGGACAGGTGCTTGTGCAAGGGCGGACCCGAATCTGCTGGTCGGAACATAATAGGAACTTTGGCAGCCGAAGCCAGCCGCGCAGCGCCCAATTTAGGGAGCCTCGTGCTGCGATGCGAGATCGATCAGTCGAGGGGACGGATTTTCGGGTCGGCGAAGGGCGTCGAGCCCACGGCCGATGCGGCTGCGTCGGCCTTCACCCGCACGGTGTAGAGAGCCTTGTCGGCGTCGAGGAGGACCGGGCCGTAGCGTTCGTCGAGATGCCGGAGAGAGAGACCCAGGCGCCGCGCCGCCGCTGCGAGGCTGACCTTGCCGGGCAGCGCCACCGTCATCATCACGAAGGGGCCAGGGTCCGCCATGGAGTTCCGTGCAGGCCTAAAGGTCGAGCCGTTTCGCCGTCGCCGCGGGCTGCACGATACCGTAGCCGATCTCGGCGTTCCAACCTTTCGGATAGCCGGGGTGGATCGCATCGCTGCGCAGTTCGCGCGCGAGGTCGGCAGGCGAGAGTTTTTCCGGCTTCAGTTTCGTCCGCAGCGCCGCGACGCACCCCGCCATGACGGGGGTGGCGGTGGAGGTGCCGGTGTCGGGGACGCCGGGGCGCGAGCCGACAAAATGCGTGTAGCAGGCGAAATTGGGTTTGGTCGGCGACATGCCGGCGATGCCGGGTCCGATGGACGAGTAGCCGACGCGCTTGTCGTGCGTGTCGACGCCCGCGACGGTGGTGACGGCGCTGGAGGCGTTGGCGCCCATGATGGTGTGCCGGGTGCTGGTGCAGCGCGCGTCGGGGCATTGCGGGCCGCAGTTGCCGGCGGCGAACAGAATGTCGGCGCCGGCGCGGGAGAGCGTGCCGCAGATGATGTTGAAGGGGTGATTGGGGTTGTCGATGTAGCGGCCGGGGTGACCTTTGGGGAAATCGTCCCGGGCGCTGTAGATGCCCCAGGAGTTGTTGACGACCAACGCCTTGCCGTAGAGCGCGCCGCCTTTGCGGAGGGCCGTGAGAAGCACGGAATAGGCGGCTGTGGCGTCGCTGAGGAAGCCGGCGAGGCCGGTGTCGTCGGTGGCCGGGTTGAGGATCGGGAAGTCGAGCAGGGTGGCCTCAGGCGCCGTGACCATGGCGTCGAAAGCGCACATCGAGCCGTGATCGATGGGGTAGCGGCCGGGTGTCGGTTTGGTGCCGGAGGGGCTGTAGGTGAGGCGGGTGTTGAGCCTGGGCTTGAGCCCGCGGGCCTTGAGGGCGGCGAGGTTGATGCCGGTGTCCATGATCGCAAGGGCGACGCCCTTGCCGGTGAGGCCGCGCTTCTGGAGGGCGGAAATACCCAGCTTTTTGCGCACCGTGGCGGCGGTGCCGACGGCCGGCGAGGTGCCGCAGGTGATCATGGGGTGGATGCCGGGATCGGCGTAGACGGTGAGCCCCTGGGCGGAGGTGAGGCGCCCGGCGTCGATTTCGCCACGGACGATGAAGGAGGGCGCGCTTTGCGCCGCCGACATCTCGAAGGAGGGGGTGATGCCGACGCGCGCCATGGGCACTGCGGCGAAGGTTTCGTCGAAGGTGACGGCGCCCGGCAGGCGTGCCGGCGCGCTGCGCATGACGGCGGAGCCACGGTCGCCGGCGGCCATGGCGAGGGCCGAGCGCTTGAGTTCCCGTTCGGCGGGAACGACGACCAGAACCCGGATTTTATTGGCCATGACTACCCTCGCGTGTTTTTTTGATGAAATGCACGCAGCGCGGGAGTCGGCAATCGATCAGGGATTGCAAAGCAGGAACTAATAGGGAACAATTCTGCGGTGAATTGCCAATGCTGTGGATAGTCTGCGGCGGCCATGGACCCTTTGGGGCCCTGTGGTTAAGTGGACCCAGCGCAGGGCGCAGATTCACGGAAAGTCAGGGCGGTTATGGCGGGCAGCGTCAACAAGGTGATCCTCATCGGCAATCTGGGCAAAGACCCGGAGGTCCGTTCGTTGAATTCCGGCGACAAGGTGGTGAACCTGTCGATCGCCACCTCGGAGACCTGGCGCGACAAGGCGACGGGCGAGCGCAAGGAAAAGACCGAGTGGCACCGTGTGGTGATCTTCAACGAGCAGCTGGCCAAGGTGGCCGAGCAGTATCTGAAGAAGGGCTCGACGGTTTACATCGAGGGCCAGCTGCAGACCCGCAAATGGACCGATAATTCCGGCGCCGAGAAGTATTCGACCGAGATCGTGCTGCAGAAGTTCCGCGGCGAGTTGACCATGCTGGGCGGGCGGGGCGACGGGGGCGGTTCTTCGGGCGGGTATGGCGGCGGCGAGCGCAGCTCTGGCGGGCGCTCGGGCGGCGGCGGACGGAGCGATTTCTCGGCCGATCTGGACGACGAAATCCCGTTCTAATTCCTTGGTTTGAGGCCCGCGCTTCAGCTATAAATCAGGCTTCGATTCCGGCGCGCCCCGGGCTTACCGGCGGCGCGCTTTTTCCGCCTGAAGGACGCCTGTTCGCGTGAGCGCTGACCACACCGAAGACGGCCTGCCGGAACGTCCCGGCGAAGGCCCACCGCCGGGCGGCGACGTGCGCCCCATCGCCATCGAAGACGAGATGAAACGCTCGTATCTCGATTACGCGATGAGCGTGATCGTCAGCCGCGCGCTGCCCGATGTGCGCGACGGCCTGAAGCCGGTGCACCGGCGCATCCTGTTCGGAATGAAAGAGGCCGGGAACACCTCGGACAAGCGGTATCGCAAGTCGGCCAACACGGTCGGCGAAGTGATGGGCCGCTATCACCCGCATGGCGACAGCGCGATCTATGACGCGCTGGTGCGCATGGCGCAGGATTTCTCCATGCGCGTGCCGCTGATCGACGGGCAGGGCAATTTCGGCTCGATGGACGGCGATAGCGCGGCCGCGATGCGTTACACCGAAAGCCGCCTCGCCAAGGCGTCGATGCTGCTGCTCGACGACATCGAAGAGGACACCGTCGATTTCCAGCCGAACTATGACGGCGACCGGCGCGAGCCCGTGGTGCTGCCGGCGAAGTTTCCAAACCTGCTGGCGAACGGCGCGGGCGGCATCGCGGTCGGCATGGCGACCAATATTCCCCCGCACAATCTGGGCGAGTTGATCGACGCCTGCTTCCTGCTGATCGAAGAGCCCGATGCGCCGATGGAAGCGGTTCTGGACATCGTGCAGGGCCCCGACTTCCCGACTGGCGGCCTGATCATGGGCAAGGCGGCGACGCGCGCGGCGCTGGCCAAAGGGCGCGGCTCGATCACGATGCGCTCGCGCTGCACGGTGGAGGAGATCCGCAAGGACCGCGAGGCGATCGTCGTCACCGAAGTTCCCTATCAGGTGAACAAGTCGGCGATGATCGAGAAGATCAGCGAACTGGTGAAGGAAAAGCGGATCGAGGGCATCGCCGATCTGCGCGACGAAAGCGACCGCGACGGCGTGCGCGTGGTGATCGAGCTGAAGCGCGATGCGATCGCCGACGTTGTGCTGAACCAGCTTTACCGCTTCTCGCCGCTGCAGACCTCGTTCGGGGTCAACATGCTGGCGATCGACGCGGGCCGTCCGGCGCAGATGAATGTCCGCGACATTCTGGTGGCGTTCCTGCGCTTCCGCGAACAGGTGGTCACGCGGCGCACCAAATTCCGCCTCGGCAAGGCGCGCGACCGCAGCCATATCCTGGTCGGTCTGGCCATCGCGCTGGCCAATATCGACGAGTTCATCCGCATCATCCGCACCTCGCCCGATCCGGCGACGGCGCGCGAAGCGCTGGTCGCCCGGCGCTGGCCGGCCAAGGATATGGCGCCGCTGGTGCGCCTGATCGCCGATCCCCGCCACGAGATGGCGGACGATCTGACGATCCAGCTTTCCGAAGAGCAGGCGCGCGCCATTCTGGACCTGCGTCTGCAGCGCCTGACGGCGCTGGGCGCCGACGAGATCGGCAAGGAGCTGGAAGAGCTGCGCGCCGAGATCGAGGACCATCTGGAGACGCTGCGCTCGCGCGACAAGCTGATGGGCATCATCCGCACCGAACTGACCGAGGTGCGCGCAACCTTCGCAACGGATCGCCGGACCGAGATCGTCGAGCTGGACGCCGATGTCGAGGATGAAGACCTCATCCAGAGCGAGGACATGGCCGTCACGGTGACGCATGAGGGCTATATCAAGCGCGTGCCGCTGGCGACCTACCGGGTGCAGGCGCGGGGCGGCAAGGGCCGCACCGGCATCACGACCAAGGACGAAGACTGGGTGACGCGGGTGTTCGTGGCGAACACCCACACCCCGATCCTGTTCTTCACCTCCACCGGCATGGCCTACAAGCTGAAATGCTGGCGGCTTCCGCTCTCCACGCCGCAGGGCAAGGGCAAGGCGCTCGTCAATCTTCTGCCGCTGAAGAAGGACGAGAAGGTCACGACGATCATGGAGCTGCCCGACGAGGATCAGTGGGACAAGCTGCAGGTGATGTTCGCCACGCAGTCGGGCTATGTCCGCCGCAATCAGCTTTCCGACTTCGTCGACGTCCGCGCCAACGGCAAGATCGCCATGAAGCTGGACGAGGGCGATCACATCCTGGCGGTGGCGATCTGCAGCGAGGCGGACGATGTCGTGCTTTCGACACGCGGCGGCAAGGTGCTGCGCTTCGCGGTGGACGATATTCGTGTTTTCGCGGGCCGTAGCTCGATCGGCGTGCGGGGCATCAAGCTGGCGGAGGGCGATGCGCTGGTGTCGCTGGGCATCGTGCGGCATGTCGATGTCACCGTGGCGGAGCGCTATGCCTATCTGAAGCAGGTGGCGGCGCTGCGGCGCGCCGAGAGCGCCGATGAGGACGCCGAAGCGGCCGACGACGAAGAGAGCGCCTCGGAAGAGACGACGCTGACGCCGGAGCGCTTCGCGGCGCTGGGGGCGGCCGAGCAGTTCCTGCTGACCGTAACCGATCGCGGCTACGGCAAACGGACGAGCGCCTATGAGTACGGGCTGAAAGGGCGTGCGACACAGGGCGTCAAGGGCATCACACGGCCGGATCGCGTGGGGCAGGTGCTGTCGGTCTTCACCGTCGAGGACGGCGATGAGCTGATGATGGTGAGCGACAAGGGGCAGACCATCCGCCTGCCGGTGAAGGACATCAGCTTCCAGGGCCGGGCGTCGAATGGGGTCATCCTGTTCCGCACCGACGGCGCCGAGCGGGTGGTCTCGGTGGAGCGGGTGTCCGAAGCGGACGGCGAAGGCTGACGCGCACGTCAGCCTAAAGCAGTGGAGCCGCAACGGCTTACGAGATAGTCTGCATCCTCAGCAGGCGGACAAACGCCGCGGGGGAAGCTGATGGCCAAGCGTGTTGGATTGTATCCGGGGACGTTCGACCCGATCACGAACGGCCATCTCGACATCATCCGGCGGGCGGTGAAGTTGGTCGATCATCTGGTGATCGGCGTCGCCATCAACGAGGGCAAGGGCCCGCTGTTCTCGCTGGAAGAGCGCGTCGCTATGGTTCAGCACGAAGCCGATCGCCTGAAAGGCGCGGCGACGGTGGAAGTGAGGCCGTTCAAGTCGTTGCTGATGCAGTTCGCCGAAGAGGTGGGCGCCCAGATGATCATTCGCGGGCTTCGGGCCGTCAGCGACTTCGAGTACGAATTCCAGATGGTCGGCATGAACATGCGCCTCAACAACGAGGTGGAGACCGTGTTCCTGATGGCCGAGCCGATGAACCAGGCGATCGCCTCCAAACTTGTGAAGGAAATCGCCCGGCTGGGAGGCGACATCAAGTCGTTCACCTCGCCCTATGTGGCGGAGCGGCTGTTGAAGCGGGTGGCCGAAACGGCCGGCTGAGGGCTTGCGCAGACCGCCGGCATCCCGGACAAGGCGCGCCCATGCGCGTCGACGACTTTGACTTTGAGCTTCCCGAGAAGCTGATCGCCCTCAGGCCGGTCAGCCCACGGGAATCTGCGCGGCTGCTGGTGATCCGGCCCGGCCGCCCCCTGCAGGATGCTTCGGTCGGAGATCTGCCGGAGTTGCTCAGGTCGGGCGACACGCTGGTGCTGAACGATACGCGGGTCATTCCGGCCGCGTTCAGCGGCGTCAGGGCGCCGCGCGCGACCTCGCCGCTGGACCAGCCGCAGCCGATCTTCGGCCCCAGGGTGGGCGTGAACCTGCACAAGCGGGTGGGGCCGAACAGCTGGCTCGCCTTTGTAAAAGGGGCCAAGAAGATCGAGACGGGCGACCGTCTGACGTTGAACGGCGAACTGGCCTGTCTGGTGGCCGAGAAGCTGGCCGATGGCGAGGCGCTGCTGGCGTTCGAGCTTGAGGGCGCGGCGCTGGACGCCGCCATCGCGGCGCATGGCACGATTCCGCTGCCGCCCTATATCGCGGCCAAGCGCGCGCCGGACGCGCGCGATCTGTCCGACTATCAGACCGCCATGGCGGCGCATGACGGCTCGGTCGCAGCGCCGACGGCCGGCCTGCACTTCACCGCCGATCTGTTTTCGCGGTTCGAGGCGCGGGGCATCGCGCGGCAGACGATCACCCTGCATGTCGGCGCGGGAACGTTTCTGCCCGTGAAGGCCGACGACACGGCCGATCACCGGATGCATGCCGAGTATGGCGCGATCGACGCGGCGGCGGCGGCCCGCATCAATGCGCGCCGCGCCGCAGGCGGGCGGACGGTGGCGGTCGGGACGACGTCGCTGCGGCTGCTGGAGAGCGCGGCGGAGCCCGACGGGAGCGTTCGTCCGTTTGCGGACGATACGTCGATTTTCATCACGCCGGGATATGCGTTTCGCGCCGTCGACGCGATGATCACCAATTTCCACCTGCCGAAATCGACGCTTTTCATGCTGGTATCCGCCTTCGCCGGGCTGGAGACCATGCGTGCGGCCTATGCGCATGCGATCGAAAACGCCTATCGGTTCTATTCCTACGGCGATGCCTGCCTGATCTTTCCGGAAACGCCATGAGCGCGCTTGAATTCGAGATCCATGCAACCGACGGCGCGGCGCGGACGGGGATCGTTCGGCTGCCGCGCGGCGAAATCCGCACGCCGGCCTTCATGCCGGTGGGCACCGCCGCGACGGTTAAGGCGATGATGCCCGAGAGCGTGCGTGCGACGGGCGCCGACATCCTGCTGGGCAACACCTATCACCTGATGCTGCGGCCGGGGGCGGAGCGCGTCGCGCGGCTGGGCGGTCTGCACAAGATGATGAACTGGCCGCGGCCGATCCTGACGGACTCCGGCGGCTTTCAGGTGATGTCGCTGGCCGCCCTGCGGAAGATGACCGAGGAGGGCGTGACCTTCCAAAGCCATATCGACGGCTCGAAGCATCATCTGACGCCCGAGCGTTCGATCGAGATCCAGCGCCTGCTGGGGTCGGACATCCAGATGGTGCTGGACGAGTGCGTGGCGCTGCCGGCGAGCGATACCGCAGTGGAGCAGGCGCTGGCGCTTTCCACACGCTGGGCCCGGCGCTCGAAGATCGCCTTCGGCGACCAGGCGGCCGAGGGGCGGGCGCTATTCGGGATCGTGCAGGGCGGCACCAGCCCCGCGCTGCGGCGGCGCTCGGCCGGGGAACTGGTCGAGATCGGCTTTGACGGCTATGCGATCGGCGGCCTGGCGGTCGGCGAGGGGCATGAGCTGATGGTGGCGACGATCGCCGAGACGACGCCGCATCTGCCCGCGAATCGGCCGCGCTATCTGATGGGCGTCGGCAAGCCGCGCGATCTGGTGGAGGCCGTGCGGCGGGGCGTCGACATGTTCGATTGCGTGCTGCCGACCCGTTCCGGGCGGAACGGGCAGGCCTTTACGCGCGATGGGACGCTGAACCTGAAGAACGCGCGGCATGCGGATGATTCGTCGCCGCTCGATCCGGCGTGCGGATGCCCGGCTTGCGCGACCTATAGCCGGGCCTATCTGCATCATCTGGTGAAGAGCGCAGAGATCCTGGGCGCCATGCTGCTCACATGGCACAATCTGCAGTATTATCAGGATCTTATGGCGGGTATGCGCGATGCCATCGCAGCAGGCTCGCTGACCGCTTTCACGGCCGACTTCTATGCCCGCACGGGGCAGGGAGAAGTGGTGAGCCCAGATGGGATCGAACCATCGACCCTCTGATTAAAAGTCAGATGCTCTACCGCTGAGCTATGGGCCCCACAGGCGCGGCATTACTTGGCCCGACGTTGAATTCCAAGCGTTATTTGTGGTGTCCGGTGGCGCTTTACGGCACAGTAACCATTCGCGCCTAGGGTCCGATCTCAGAAATTCCGCCCTCAAAGGGGCATTGAGATCGGAGATCGGGTTCATGAAGCGCATTGTTTCTCTCGCTACCGCTGCGGTCATCGCGGCGGCCTTCACGACCTCCGCTCTCGCCAACGGCCAGGGCACGCCGATCGAGCCGGCGCGTCCGATGCCGCCGGCGCCGACCGTCCTGCAGCCCGCCGGCCCGGCGCCTGCCGCGACCGTGACCAAGACGGCGAGCAGCCAGAACTGGTGGCTGATCGCGCTGGCCGCCGCTGTGGCGATCGGCATCATCATCGCCGTCGACGAAGACGACGACACCAACAACTGATCGTTCTGGCTGGCCAGACAGGAGAGGGCGCCGGTCGGCGCCCTTTTTTGTTGATTGTGCGTTGCAACGCGGCGATTCCGCGCTACTCTCTCCCACATGAGTGGAAGCCGGGCGTTCCGCTGCGGCCGAATGGGGAAAAACAAAATGAAGCGCATTCTTGCCTTGGGATCGGCCGCCGTTTTCGCCGCCGCCCTGACCACCTCGGCGCTGGCCAACGGCCAGGGCTCGCCGGTTGAACCCGCGCCCGCTCCGGCGCCGACCCAGCTCGAGCCGGCCGGTCCGGCCCCGGCCGCCACGGTCGAGAAGACCCAGTCTTCGCAGAACTGGTGGCTGATCGCCCTCGCGGCCGTCATCATCATCGCGATCATCGTCATCGCCTCGGACGACAACAACGACGACGACACGTCGCCGCAGTAAGCGGCTGAAAGTTTTAGGGAATCAGGGGCGCTCTGCGCCCCTTTTTTCTTG
>JAKOQZ010000017.1 GCA_029778105.1 Pseudomonadota bacterium
ATGTCATGGCGCGCGCCATGGGGGGCGACGCACCGCTGATGGCGGCGATCACCACGACGGAGCATATCGCGGCGATCGCCACGCTGCCGTTCTGGGTCTGGTTGGTGGCGCCGTGACTAGAGCGTGATCGGTTCACCTTTGTTCACCGATCACGGTCTAACCTTTAGTTTGATCGCGTGATTCAGACTTTTCGGTGATTCCACCTCAAGTCATCACGCTCTAGGACGGATCGACATTCAACTGAACCAAATGGTGCAGGCGGCGAGAGTGACGAAGCCGGCGAAGTGAATGGTGCGCCGGTCATATCGTGTTGCGAAGCGTCGGAAGTGCTTGAGGCGATTGAAGCAGCGCTCGATGCGGTTGCGCTGTCGGTAGAGCGGCTTGTCGTGTGGGATTGGAACTTTGCGCGAGCGGTTGGAAGGGATGACCGCGTCCGCACCCATGCTGGCGATGAGGCTGCGCAAAGCATTGCCGTCATAGGCCTTGTCGGCGATGACCGCGTCAGCGCGCTGGCCTTCGAGCAGGGCTGGCGCCTGAGTGATGTCGCCCCTCTGACCAGGCGTGATGATCAGGCGCAGCGGCCTTCCCAACGCATCGGCCAGCATGTGGATCTTGGTGGTCAGTCCGCCTCGGGAACGCCCCAGCGCCTGATCCTTGGCCCCCCTTTTCCGCTGGCGGCCTGCTGATGAGCCCGCACGATGGTGCTGTCGATCATCAGATACTGGTTGTTGCGCTCCGCGGTCAGGGACGCGAAGACCCGCTCCCACACCCCCGCGTGGCACCAGCGCGAGAAGCGCCGGTGCACCGTTTTCCACTTGCCGTATCGCTCCGGCAGGTCTTTCCAATGCGCACCGGCGCGCAGGACCCACAGGCATCCGTTGACGAACTGCCGGTTGTCCGCCGCCGTCCGGCCCGCATCGCCCATCTTGCCCGGCAACAGCGGCGCTATGCGCACCCATTGCGCCTCACTCAACTCGTACCGCTTCGTCCCCATCATCGGCCCCGTGGTCAAACACGGAACCCCATGAATCAGCACTTCGACCTTTTGGGAATCCTAAATGTCGATCCGTCCTAAGGGCCTCTGGACACCTTGACTTGGCGCTGGGCTAAACGGTCCTGCCAAAGCGGGAAGGTTGCGCCGGGCAGAGTACCCAGGATGCTGCTTGGCAATGCGCAGGGCGGGTCTTCCGCTCATGCGAAAGCCCCGCTGTGCCCATCGCCAGGTATCGGTTTCCAAAGGCCTCGGGCCTTTGGTGGGGTGGTCCGGAGGGGCGACGCCCCTCCGGCCTTCCTTCAGGCCGCCACGGCGTCCAGCGCCGGATAATCCGTATAGCCGCGCGCATCCCCGCCATAGAACGTCTTGGGATCAGGCGCATTCAGCGCCGCGCCGGTCCGCAGCCGTTCCGGCAGGTCCGGATTGGCCAGGAACGGCACGCCAAAGGCGATGACATCCGCGCGCCCGGCGGCGAGATCCGCCTCCGCCCGCGCCGCGTCGTAGCCGCCGTTCAGGATCAGCGGGCCGTCGAACAACCGCCGCGCGATGCCAGCCGCGTCGTAGCTGTAGGCGCCGCCCACCAGGTGCAGATAGGCGAGCCCCTGCCCGGCCAGCGCGGTGGCGAGATGGGTCATCGTCGCCTCGGGGTCGGTGTCGGCGACGTTGTTGAAGGTGCTGCCGGGGTTGACACGGACGCCGACGCGACCAGGCCCGATCGCCGCCGCCGCCGCGGCCACGGCGCCGAGCAGGAAGCGCGCGCGGTTCTCGATCGACCCGCCCCATTCATCGGTGCGGAGATTGGCGTTGGTCGAGAGGAACTGGCTGGGCAGATAGCCATTGGCGCCATGGATCTCGACACCGTCGAGGCCGGCCTCGATGGCGAGGGTGGCGGCGCGGCCATAGGTCGCGATCAGTGCCGGGATCTCGGCGGCATCGAGCGCGCGCGGCACCGGCATCGGCTTCGGCCCGGTCTTGGTGATGATGTCGCCGGGCGAGGCGATGGCGGAGGGCGCGACCGGCAGAGCGCCATCGAGGAAGTCGGGGTGCGAGATGCGGCCGGTATGCATGATCTGCGCGACGATCTTGCCGCCCTTGGCATGCACGGCGTCCGCCACCTTGCGCCAGCCGGCGACCTGCGCGGCATTGTAGAGGCCGGGGATGTCGATATAGCCGCGGCCGCTGGCGTCGGGCGTGGTGCCCTCGGTGATGAGCAGCCCGGCGGTGGCGCGCTGGCCGTAATACAGCGCGTTGAGGTCGGTCGGCACGCCGTCG
>JAKOQZ010000136.1 GCA_029778105.1 Pseudomonadota bacterium
CAGCTCGGCAACCGCGTCCGCCACTTCCTTGCGGACTTGTTCGAGCTTGGTTTCCTTGACCACACCGTAGCCCTTGACCCCTTCGTAGGCCCCGGCAATGCCCGCCAGCGCGGCGAGATTGTCCGGCGTGGCCCGGGCGAGCAGGCGTTCGATCAATGCTTCGTATTCCCCGCCCAGCGCGCGCTCCGTCCGGCGATGGGCACTGCGGCCGAACATGTCCAGCGCGGGTCCGCGCAGCCCCTTCATCCGCGCGAGCAGGCGATAGAGATGCAGCACCCACGGGCCGAATTCGCGCTTCTGCTCCCGCCCGTCCGCACCGCGCCGGGAGAGGAGCGGCGGGGCGAGATTGAAGCGCAGGCGCAGATCGCCCTCAAACGTCTCGGCCAGCCGGCGTTGCAGCGATCCGTCGCTGAACAGCCGGGCGACCTCGTACTCATCCTTGTAGTAGAGCGACTTGCCATAGGCCCGGGCGACGGCGGGCGTCAGCACGTCGGCCTTGCCCGACAGGTCTTGCTCGGCCTCCGCCACGCGGCTCACCAGGGCGCGATAGCGCCGGACCAGCGCTTCGCCGTCGAACGCCGCCAGCAGCGCGGCCCACTCGTCCACCGTCCGCTCCGGCGTGTGCGCCGCCTCGGCGGCGGGGACAGCGGACACCCATTTCGCCGGGGCGGAGGGATCGACCGCCGCGATCCGTCCGAGGCGGAAAGCCGTCAGGTTCAGGTCCACCGCCGCGCCGTTCAGCCGGATCGCCTGCTCCATCGCTTCGAGCGACAGCGGAAGCAGCCCCCGCTGCCAGGCATGGCCGACCAGCAGCATGTTCGCGCCGATGGCGTCGCCGAGCTGCGCCACCGCGATCTGCGTCGCCTCGATCCCGTTCAAGGCGTCCTCGCCCACTTTGGCGGCCACGATATCCGCCAGCCGGGTGGCGCTGAAATCGAGATCGGGATTGGTCGCGAAGGCCGATGTCGGCGCGACGAAGCCGTTATAGACCACCTGCGTGCGCCCACGCGCCATCTTGGAAAGGCTTTCCGCGCTGGCCGAAACGACAAGGTCGCAGCCC
>JAKOQZ010000137.1 GCA_029778105.1 Pseudomonadota bacterium
TCAAGGCCCTGCTGCTGCCGGCGGTCGCCCTGGCGCTTCCGCAGGCAGCGGTGCTGACCCGGGTGACGCGCGGGGCGCTCATCGAGACGCTGTCGGAAGACTATATCCGCACGGCCCGCGCCAAGGGGCTCAGCGAGGGCCAGACCATCCGCCGGCACGCGCTGCGCAACGCCATGATCCCGGTGCTGACCATTCTCGGCCTGCAGTTCACGTTCCTGATCGCCGGCGGCATCATCATCGAGAATGTCTTTTATCTGCCGGGCCTTGGCCGTCTCGTTTTCCAGGCGATCGCCCAGCGCGATCTCATCGTCGTGCAAGGTGTCGTGGTCGTTCTGGTGCTCGCCGCGGTGATCGTCACGCTCGTGGTGGATGCGGCCTATGCGCTGGCCGATCCGCGCATCCGAAAGGCGGCGGCATGAGCGGCGCGGCGATCCCTCCGTCGCGTCGGCGCTGGCCCGTCAGTCTGCTGATCGGCGCCGGCCTGGTGACGGCGATCCTTGCGGCGGCGCTGCTGTCGCTTGTCTGGACGCCTTACGACCCGGCGTTGATCGTGATCGAGGATCGGCTGCTGCCGCCTTCGGCCGCCCACTGGTTCGGAACCGACCAGATGGGGCGGGATGTCTTTTCCATGGTGCTCGGCGGGGCGCTCAACTCGATCCTCGTTGCGCTCGTCGCGGTGGGCATCGGCATGTTGGGCGGCGTGCCGCTCGGCCTTCTTGCCGCGGCGCAGGGCGGCTGGGTCGATGAAATCCTTACCCGGGCCGGGGACGTGATCTTTGCGTTTCCCGCCCTTCTGCTCGCCATTCTCATCACGGCGGTGGCCGGGCCGGGCATTTTCAACGCTATCGTCGCCATCGGCATCTTCAACATTCCGGTCTTCGCGCGGCTGGCGCGGGCCGGCGCCATGTCGTTCTGGCCGCGGGATTTCGTCCGGGCGGCGCGTGTCGCGGGCAAGGGGCGGCTGCGCATCTCGCTGGAGCATATCCTGCCGAACATCGCGGGCGTGCTGATCGTGCAGGGCACCATCCAGTTCGCGCTGGGCGTGCTGGCCGAGGCCGGTCTTTCCTATGTCGGCCTTGGCGCGCAGCCGCCCGATCCGAGCTGGGGCCGGATGCTGGCGGAAAGCCAGACCTATTTCGCGCTCGCGCCGTGGCTCGCTGTGTTTCCGGGCATCGCCATCATGGCTGCGGTGCTGGGGTTCAACTTTCTGGGCGATGGCCTGCGCGACATCGTAGATCCGCGCACGCGGCGGGGGCGGGCGTGAACGTCCTTGAGGTCAGCAAGCTGTCGCTCGCCATCGGGGACAAGCCGATCCTGCGTTCGGTGTCGTTCGCCGTCGCGCCGGGCGAGATCGTCGGTCTGGTGGGCGAGTCCGGCTCCGGCAAGTCGATGACGCTGCACGCGATCATGCGGTT
Organism: Pseudomonadota bacterium; assembly: GCA_029778105.1. Taxonomy (GTDB): domain Bacteria; phylum Pseudomonadota; class Alphaproteobacteria; order Micropepsales; family Micropepsaceae; genus JADZAI01. The sequence continues at coordinate 1,416 of JAKOQZ010000137.1, forward strand.
GTTGCCGCCGCCGGCGCAGACTTCGGGCTCGATCGTCTTTGAGGCCGCCGATCTTGTCGCCAGCCCGGAACGCGAGATGCGGCATCTGCGGGGCCGCCGGATCGGCATGGTGTTTCAGGAGCCCATGACGGCCCTCAACCCGGTCCATACCATCGGCCGGCAGGTCGCCGAGAGCTTTCGTCTTCATCTGGGCCTGTCGCCGGCAGCGGCGATGGCGGAAGCGGGCGAGCGGTTGCGCCGCGTCGGCCTGCCGCCCGACCGTGTGCCGCTCGACCGCTATCCGCATCAGCTTTCCGGCGGCCAGCGCCAGCGTGTCGTCACCGCCATCGCCGCCGCGCTGGAGCCAAGGCTCATTCTCGCCGACGAGCCGACGACGGCGCTCGACGCGACCGCGCGCGGCGGCGTGATCGCGCTGCTTGCAGGACTGGCCCGCGAGGGCGGGGCGGGGCTGGTCTTCGTGACGCACGATCTGGCGGCGGTCGCCGGCATCGCCGACCGTATCCTCTTCATGAATGCCGGCGAGATCGTCGAACAGGGGCCGGCGCCGGCGATCTTCCGCCATCTTGCGCATCCCTATGCGCGCAACCTGCTGGCGGCCAGCATCCTGCCCCGGATCGAGCCCGACGCGGCGCCGGCATCGACAGAGCCGGTCGTGCGCGCCGACGGCGTCTCGGTCACCTACGCGCGCGGCGTCAAGGCGGTGGACGGCATCTCGCTGCAGCTCGGCGAAGGCGAAAGCCTGGCGATCGTCGGCGAGTCCGGCTCAGGCAAATCCACGCTGGCGCGCGCCATTCTGGGGCTTGAGCCTCTGTCGGGCGGCGCTGTCCGCGTCGGCGGCGTCGATCTCCGCACGGCGCGGGGCGCTGCATTGCGCGACGCCCGCCGCACCGTGCAGGCGGTGTTTCAGGACCCCTATGGCAGCCTTAATCCGCGTCACCGCGTCGGGCGCATCATCGCCGAGCCCCTGCATCTGCTGGACCGGCCTCTCCCGGCGGCCGAGCGCCGCGCCCGCGTGGCCGCCGTGCTTGAGGATGTCGGTCTGCCCGCCGATACCGCCGCGCGCTTTCCGCATGAATTCTCCGGCGGCCAGCGCCAGCGCATCGCCATCGCCCGGGCGCTGATTTCCGGGCCGCGCGCCATCGTGCTGGACGAGGCGGTGTCGGCGCTCGACGTCACCACGAGAGCCCAGATCATCGCCTTGCTGCGCGATCTGTCGGCGCGCAGGGGGCTCGCCTACATCTTCATCACGCATGACCTCGACGCCGCGCGGGCCGTCGCGAACCGGGTCATCGTCATGCGGCAGGGCCGCGTCGTGGAGCAGGGCGCCATCGGCGAAATCCTGAACGCGCCAGCTCACCCCTATACCCGCGAACTCATCAATGCCTCGCCCGATCTTGAAACGGTCCTCAGGGCGCGCGAGGCCGGGATCACGCCATGACCTATCCGACAGACCGCCTTCTCATCGCCGGCACGTGGCGCCCTGCGGCAGAAACGCTTCCCGCAGAGAACCCCTCGACGGGCGGGATCGAAGGCGAAATCGCCAGAGGCTCGGCCGACGACATCGCGGAAGCCGTCGATGCGGCGCGGCAGGCGCTGGGGGGCGCGTGGGGCCGGACCGATGCGACCGATCGCGGCCGCATCCTCTGCCGTATCGGCGAAGCGGTGCGTGCGCGCGCCGAAGATCTGGCCCAGATCGAGGCGCGCGATGTCGGAAAGCCGCTGCGCCAAGCGCGCGCCGATGCGCTGGCGCTGGCGCGCTATTGCGAATTCTACGGCGGCGCGGCCGACAAGATCATGGGCGAGACGATCCCCTATCGCGAAGGCTTCACCGTCTACACCTTGCGCGAACCGCACGGCGTCACCGGCCATATCGTCCCCTGGAACTACCCGATGCAGATCATCGGGCGCTCGGTCGGCGCAGCGCTGGCGATGGGCAACGCCGCAGTTCTCAAGCCCGCCGAGGATGCCTCCCGCTCGGCGCTCGCCTTCGCCGCGATCGCGGTCGAGGCGGGCCTCCCGCCGGGCGCGCTGAATGTCGTGCCCGGGCTCGGCGTCGAAGCGGGGGCCGCGCTCGCCGGTCATCCCGGCGTCGACCACGTCTCCTTCACAGGCTCCAGCGCCGTCGGCGCGGCGGTCCAGATGGCGGCGGCCCGCCATGCGACGCCCGTCACGCTCGAGCTCGGCGGCAAGTCGCCCCAGATCGTGTTCGACGATGCCGATATCGAGCGCGCCCTGCCATTCCTCGCCGACGCCGGTCTGCAGAATGCGGGCCAGACCTGTTCGGCATCCTCGCGCCTGATCATCCAGCGCGGCGTCTATGAAAAGGTGCTCGACCGGCTGGCCGCCCGCTATCGTGGCCTCGTCGCCGGCCCGGCGATGGACGACCGCGATCTCGGCCCGCTGATCTCAGCCAAGCAGAAGGCGATCGTCGACGGCTTCATCGCCCGCGCTGCCGGACTTTCCGTGGCCGCCGCCGGCCGCATCGCCGACGACGCCCCGGCGGCCGGTCACTACGTCGCGCCGCTTCTGCTGCGTGATGTCGATCCCTCCCATGCGCTGGCCCAGGACGAGATCTTCGGCCCGGTCCAGGTCGCGATCCCGTTCGATACGGAAGAGGAGGCCATCGCCATCGCAAACGGCACGCCCTACGGGCTTGTCGCCGGGGTGTGGACGCGCGACGGCGCGCGGCAATTGCGCCTCGCGCGCGCCTTGCGCGCAGGTCAGGTCTTCCTCAACAATTATGGCGCGGGCGGCGGGGTCGAACTCCCCTTCGGCGGCGTGGGCAGATCGGGCCATGGCCGCGAGAAGGGCTTCGAGGCGCTCTACGGGTTCTCGGCCGTGAAAACCGTCGCGGCGTGGCATGGGTGATCGCATGAGACTGCAGGGCAAACGCGCGGTGGTGACGGGCGGCGCGTCCGGTTTCGGGGCCGGCATCGTCCGGGCCTTCGTCGCGGAGGGCGCGCGTGTCGCGATCGTCGATCTCAACGGCCCCGGCGCCGCCGCTTTGGCGGCAGAGCTGGGCGGCGAAGCGCTGGGCATCCAGGTCGATGTCGCTTCGCCCGCCAGCATCGAGGCCATGAAGTCCGGCGTGATCGATGCCTTCGGCGGCGTCGACATTCTCGTCAACAATGCGGGCATCGGCCATCTGCCTCAGGCTCTTGAGGATCTGGACGAGGCCGAGTTCGATCGCATCTTCGCCGTCAACGCCAAGTCGGTCTATCTCACGGCGCGGGCTTTCGTGCCCGACATGAAGGCCCGGCGCACGGGCGCGATCCTGAATATCGCGTCGACCGGCGGGGTCAGCCCGCGCCCCCGCCTCACCTGGTACAACGCCTCCAAGGGCTGGATGATCACCGCGACGCGGGCCATGGCGGTTGAACTTGCCCCCGCCGGCATCCGCGTCAACGCGCTCAATCCTGTGGCCGGCGAGACGCCGCTGCTCTCCACCTTCATGGGCGAAGACACGCCCGAGATCCGCGCGCGCTTTCTTGCAAGCATTCCCATCGGGCGCTTTTCGACTCCGCAGGACATGGGCGCCGCCGCGACCTTCCTGTGCAGCGACGAGGCTTCGATGATCACCGGGGTCGCGCTTCAGGTCGACGGCGGACGCTGCATTTGACGCCGCGCCCGGATGGGGCGCTAATGTCGTGGATCGGATAAGCCCTTCGGGCGAGCTGAAGCCGTGCTGAAGCATAGGTTTAGGCTGCAACTCTTGGGCGGCGAGGGGAAACGCTGATAGAGGGCGGTGACGAAGTCATTGTTCTAAACGGGGGCATGCCGCCATGCAGCTGCGTACACTGATCCTCACTTCCCTGCTCGCCGGCAGCGCGCTGCCTGTCCTCGCTTTTGCGCAGGACGCCGCCCCGGCCGCCGCAGGCGACACCGCGGGCAACGAAGAAGTCGTCGTCACCGCCCAGCGCCGTTCGCAGAAATCGCAAAGCGTCGGCATCGCGCTGACGCCGGTGACCGGCGAGACGCTCAGCGAGCGGGGCGTCACGACCATCAACGGGCTGGAGAATATCGTCCCCAGCCTTGAGGCCGAGAACCAGTTCGGCTCGGGCCAGGTGTCCTTCACCATTCGCGGCATCGGCTTCCGCGACTACGCCACGAACAACACCTCGACGGTCGGCCTCTATGTCGACGAGGTCGCCTATGCCCTCCCTATTCTCAGCCAGGGCGTGCTGTTCGATATCGACAGGGTCGAGGTGCTACGCGGTCCGCAGGGCACGCTCTACGGCCGCAACTCAACCGGCGGCGCGATCAACGTCATCACGAAGAAGCCGACGGAGGAGACCGAGGCGGGCTTCACCGCAGAGTACGGGCGGTTCGACGCCTTCCGTCTAGAGGGGTATGCGGGCGGCAAGCTGGCCGACAACATCACCGCGCGCCTGTCGGCCTCCACCGAGCAGGGCGGCGCGTGGCAGGTCAACCGCGAGAGCGGCGAGGAGCTGGGCGACGCGGACAAGACGGCGGGCCGTCTGCAGGTCAATTTCGCAAGCCCCGACGACAAGATCAGCCTGCTGCTGAACGTCCACGGCTACACCGATCAGGGCGATGGCATCGGCAAGCAGCTCTTCACCGACTTCCCCGGCCTGCCGGTGTTCGGCGTGCTGCCGCAGCCGGCGCATACTGGCCGGCAGACCAGCTGGGGCACGTCGGCCGCCTATGCCGACTACATCGGGATCGAGACCGATACCAAACCGTTCCGCGACAACACGGCATGGGGTTTCAGCGCCACCTTCAAGGCCGATCTGGGCTTCGCCGACCTCACCTATATCGGCGCCTACGAGCATCTCGATCGCCGCGAGTACAATGACTACGACGGCCTTTCCGACGGCTATGCGGATGTCTATTTCGAGTCCGATGTCCAGGAGACCAGCCACGAAGTGCGCCTGGCGTCGAACGACGACGGCCCGTTCTCGTGGGTGACCGGCCTCTACTACGCCAGCGAGAAACTCGACGAGCTCTACACCTCGGGTTTCGCGGCCAGCAACGGTCCCGCTTTCGCCGTGCTCTACGTGCCCTACAAGCAGGAAGCGGAAACCTTCGGCGTGTTCGCCCAGGGCGAATATGCCGTGGACGACAAGCTCAAGGTCATCGCCGGCCTGCGCTGGGAACAGGAAGATCGCGATCTGTTCGATCTGGGCACGTTCGCGCCCTACTTCGACCCGACCTACAACTTCGCCAACGGCTCGACCGACGGCACACTGGAAAGCCGTTCGACCTCGCTCGACGAGGTCACCGGCAAGATCGCGCTGGAATACAAGGTCTCCGACCGCGTGCTCACCTATGTCAGCGCCAGCCGCGGCATCAAGTCGGGCGGCTTCACTGCGTATAACTCGTTCAATCCGGCGGCCGTCGATCCGTTCGGCCCCGAAAAGCTCTGGGCCTACGAGGCGGGCGTCAAATCCGATCTCATCCACAACACGCTGCGCCTGAACGCCTCGGTGTTCTACTACGACTATGAGGATCAGCAGATTCAGTCGGCGATCTGCGTCACGCTGACATCGGGCTGCACCGTGGTCGGCAAGATCGTGAACGCCCCCAAGAGCGAGGTGTATGGCGGCGAAATCGAAGCCATCTGGCGTGCGACGCCCGAGCTGACGATCTCGCAGTCTCTGGGATGGAAACGCGCGACGTTCCAGGAATTCCAGGATCTCAACGTGCCCGCGTCGCAGGCGGCCGGCGCGCCGGTCTATGTCGACCGCTCGGGTCAGGATGTGGGCGTGCCCAAACTCTCCTACAGCGGCGTCATCTCCTACGAGAACAGCACGACCGCCGGCTTCAGCTATGTCGCCTCGATCGACTATTCCTATCGTGGCGCGCGTTCGTTCCCGCTGCTCGGGCCGATCTACAGCATCGACAGCTATTGGCTGGTGAACGCCAACCTGATTTTCCGGCCGGACGACAGCCCGTGGGAATTCGGTCTGTGGGGCCGCAATATCTTCGACGAGAAATACGACGAAACGCGCAACACGTTCGGCGCCGGCGGCGACAATTTCGCCGTGCCGGGCGCGCCGGCGACGTATGGCGTGAGGGTCGGCGTTCGTCTCTGACGAGCGCGTCGACGACGATGCGTGGCAAAGGCCGGCCGCAAGCCGGCCTTTCGCTTTACTTCAGCGCCGCAAGGATGGCGGCGGTCGCCTCTTCGGGGCGCTCCAGCATGATCTGGTGGCCGGTCGCGGGCAAAACCTCAAACGTCGCATTCGGCAGCGCCCCGGCCAGCGCCTCGCCCGCCGCCGGCGGGGTCAGCCCGTCGCTTGCCCCTGCGATGATGCGCGTCGGCGTGTCGATCTCGCCTAGACGTTCCAGATCCAGCGGCGCGATCTGCCGCATCAGCGATTGCATCATGAACAGCGCATTGCGCCGCGTGGCGTCCTGCTCGTAGGCGACGAGCCCCGCGTCGGCGCTTTTGTCCCAGGCCAGCTTGGCGAACCCGCGCGCCAGCCAGGGCCGCATCAGCGTCAACAGCCATACCGGCCAGGTGACGATCGGCCCGCCCGGCTTGAAGTTGACGGGCGGCACGGCGCCGAACAGCACCAACGCACGCAGCGTTTTGCGCATGGCCGGCGTCGCGCCCAGCCATGCAGCCAGCGTAAGGCGTGTGCCGTAGGAATGGCCGACAAGCACGTTCGACGCCGTGGCATAGCGGCCGAGGATCGCCAGATAGTCCTCAACGAACGCCGATCCGGCATAGGCGGCTGCGTCTTTGGCGTCCGGCGTTTCGCCATGGCCGGGAAAATCCCATGCGACCACGCGGTGCCCCGCCGCCGTCAGGGCAAGCCACTGATTGCGCCACTGGTTCTTGGCGCCGCCCGACCCATGACACAGGAACACGGTCGTGCCCTGGTCCTCGCCGGCCAGCGCGATGCTCAGCCGGCGGCCGGGACGGATCTCGATAAGTTCGCCGCGTACGATGCGGTCGTTGGGGGCCGGATTCGTCATGCGCTGGTGTGAGTGCCTCTCTGCCGGGCGCAAGGACATCACAGCTTCGCCGTCCGTGGAACTGAATCGAGAGCTTAGCTATAGCTGACCCGTACTCTCTCCTATCGAGCAGGCGTCATGACCGTGCAGCCAGGGCCGCTGAATCTCATCACCGATGTCGGCGGCCTGACGGTCGGTCATGCGACCGACGACCACGCCGGCACGGGCGTCACGGCGCTGGTCTGCGAGGGGTTCTGGTCGGGCGCGGCCGACATCAGGGGCGGCGGCCCTGGCACCCGGGAAACCAACGCGCTCGCGGCCGAAAGCCTCAACGGCAAGGCCCATGCGCTCGTTCTCTCCGGCGGCTCGGTTTACGGTCTGGCGGCGGCCGATGGTGCGGTTGTCGCGCTGGCCGGGAAGGGCCGCGGTCTGCGCCTTCGGCCCGGCTCGCCGCCCATCCCCGTCGTGCCAGCCGCCGTGCTGCACGATCTTGGGAATCCCGGCGACAAGAACTGGGGCGACGACCCGCCCTATCGCGCGCTGGGCCGGGCGGCCGTCAAGCAGGCTGGCCCGCATTTCGCGCTCGGCGCAGTCGGCGCCGGCCGCGGCGCGATGGCCGGCCTGGTCAAGGGCGGCGTCGGGTCGGCCTCGATCGATCTCGGCGATGGTCTCATCGTCGGCGCGCTCGTGGCGACCAATCCGGTCGGCAGCGTGTACATGCCTGACGGCAAGACGTTCTGGGCCTGGCCGTTCGAGATCGCAGCCGAGTTCGGCGGCCGCCGTCCCGGCACCGATATGCCGGCGGCGCACGCGCCTGTGCCCGATCAATCGCGCCTCGCCGAAATCGGCCGCATGCAGGCCGGCGCCAACACGACCCTGGGCGTGATTGCGCTCACCGCCGATCTGACGTCGGCCGAATGCAAGCGGATCGCCGTCATGGCGCAGGACGGCTTCGCGCGGGCCATCCGGCCCGTCCACACGCCGATGGACGGCGATGTCGTATTCGCCTTGTCCAATGGCAAGGTCGCTCTGCCCGAAGGCCCGCAGCGCGCGATGTGGCTCGCGCAACTCGGCAGCGCGGCCGCCGATTGCATGGCCCGCGCCATCGCGCGCAGCGTCTTTGAGGCCGCCGCGGCCAACTGACCGCGCGGACCCTGCCGGTCGGGCCGCCCGCAACGGCCTAGAACGCGTGGATATCGACGACCTTGTAGACGTGAGTGTCGTCCCCGTTCGAGAACGACACATACTCGCCGGGAAGAAAGACGTGGCGGTCGAGGCGGAAGCCGGCCTCGTCATCCTCGGTGATCGCGGTGTTGTAATCGATCACCCATGTCGCACCGCCGGGGCCGCCCGCGCGGTGAACCAGCATTCCGAAGTGATCGTCCTCATCCGGGCGAAACCGGCGCACGGTGCAGGCCGACCGGTTGGCCTTCCAGAGTTGCACGTCCAGATGCCCATCGCGCGTCAGCGGCGCGATGATGTCATACCCGAAGCGGTTCGAGCCTTCAGGATAGCCCGGCGAACGCGCCAGATGGACGGTGACGCGCTTCAGCTCTTTGACGGACATGGAATCTTTCCGTTTTCTGATCGACCGAATGCCGCTAGCCTAGCTGCGTGCACAGCAGCGTCCTTGACCTCGATCAAGGCGTCAAAGGGCGCCGCCGCGCATGATCGGGGCGTATCCGGCGTCTCGGCGCCTCGGGGGAAGAATGGCGCGGGCGGGGGCATCACTCGCAAGAGATGTGGGCCTTGCGGCGGCGCTCTACGCGGCGCTGCTGCTGGGCATCGTGTCGCCCGCCGCTGCCGCCGCATCGATCTCGATCTGCTCTGTTTCCCTGCCGGGCGGCGGTAAGGCCGCGCCCGATGCCGACGATCGTCACGGGGCGGCCACGACAGGGCACTGCGCCGGCATGGCCACCGCCGCGCTCGGCCCGGTGGATGTGGCGGTCGCCCGGCCGCTACAGGTGACGTCGCGGTCGCTGACGCCGACGAGCGCCGATCGCCTCAACTGGCCGCTGGCCGTCAGGCGCGTGGCGCGGGGCCCGCCGGCGGACCGGGCTCCTCATCGTCGGAAATGATGCGCCACCCGGCGCCATCGAGATCTTCGTATTGGTCCGACTTCAGCGACCAGAGGAATGCGCCAAGCGCCAGCCCTCCCAGAAGGAGCGCCGCCGGCACGAGAATGATCAGCGCATTCATGATTGCGGCCCCTTCATCAGACGCAGCGCGTTCAACGTCACGACCAGGGACGACCCGCTCATGGCGATGGCCGAAATGAGCGGCGTCACCAACCCGGCGGCCGCAAAGGGAATGGCGAACAGATTATAGACGGCGGCGAAGGCAAAGCCTTCCAGCACGCGTTTCTTGCTCGCCCGCGCCACATCGATGGCTTCCAGCAGGGGGGCCAGCGTCTGCCCGCAGAAGATGAAGTCGGCGGATGCCTGCGCCGCGTCGGCCGCCGCCGCAGGCGCGATAGACACATGCGCGGCGGTGAGCGCGGGGGCGTCGTTGAGGCCGTCTCCGACCATCAGGACCTTGTGGCCGGCCGCCGCCAGCTCCTTCAGATAGGCCACCTTATCGCTCGGCAGCACTTCGGCGCGCATCTGGTCGATGCCGAGAGAAGCGGCCATCGCGCCGACCACGTCCCGGCGGTCGCCCGAGACCAGGTGAACGCCGAGGCCGCGCTGGCGAAGGCCGGCGATGAAGGCGGCGACGTCGACGCGTGGCGCATCGCTGAAGCTGAATCGGATCGCCGGACGCTGGCCGCGGCGCAGCCAGAGCTCCAGCGAGTCGTCGTGCGCCATATCCGCCGCGCCCGTCCAGCTGGCCCGGCCCAGGCGCCAGGTTTCGCCGTCGATCTGCGCTTCCACGCCATAGCCGGGCACTTCGCGCGCGCTCGGCTCGACAGGGCCGGGGCCGGCTGCGGCGATGAGCGCGACGGACAACGGATGCTTGCTCGCCCGCGCCAGCCGCGCCCCGTCGGCGATGTCGGCGGGGTCGATCTTCGCCGCGTCCATCAGAACCGGGCGTCCCAGGGTGAGCGTGCCTGTCTTGTCCAGAACGGCGATGTCGGCTTCGGCCAGACGCTCCAGCGCATCGCCGGACTTCACCAGAATATTGCGCCTCAGCAGGCGGCCCACGGCGACGACCTGCGTGGCGGGCACCGCCAGACCGAGCGCGCATGGGCACGTGATGATGAGCGTCGCGATGGCGTTGTGGACGGCCGGCGCAAATCCGTTCTCCGCCAGCGCCCACCACCCGATGAACACCGCCAGCGCCAGAGAATGAACGACGGGCACGTAGAGCCGCGCCGCCTTGTCGGCCAACCGCACATAGGTGCTGCGCGATTGCTCGCCCGCCTCGACGATGCGCACCAGCTCCGCGATCAGCGAGGTATCGATGGTCGCGATGGCCCTCAGCTCGATGCGTCCGCCTAGATTGAGCGCGCCGGCATCCAGCCGCGCGCCGGGCTGCACCGCAGCCGGCACCGACTCGCCCGACACCATCGACAGATCGACATCCGACCGGCCCGTCTCGACGATGCCGTCAACCGGGATGCGCTCGCCCGGCATGACGATCAGCAGATCGCCGGGCTGAATGTCGCGCGCCGCGATGATGCTGACGTCGTTCTCGGCGCCGGCCAGCCGCGCCGTCGCGCTTTGCAGCGACAACAGCGCCTGGGCGGCGCCCCGGGCCTTGTTGCGCAACCCATGATCGAGATAGCGGCCGATCAACAGGAAGAACAGCAGCGTCACGGAGGCATCGAAATAGGCGTAGTTCGCGCCGATCGCCGTCTGATAGATGCTGAGGACCAGCGAAAGCAGAACGGCCAGCGAAATCGGAACATCCATATTCGCCCGGCCGGCCTTCAGGGCGCGCCAGGCGGAGCGATAGAAGGGCAGACCGGCATAGAGCGTGACGGGCACGGAGATCAGGCCCGAGATGACGTGGAAGACCGTTCGCGTTCCAATGCCCATCTCGCCGCCGAGACCGGCCCACACGGCCACCGAAAACAGCATCACATTGCCGGCCGCGAACCCGGCAAGCCCGAGGCAACGCAGCAGAAACCGCCCCTCGGCATCCGACGCCGCGCGCGTCGCGCGCGCATCGAAGGGCGTCGCCTCGAACCCTGCGCGCCCGATCGCCTCGACGATGCCTTCGGCGGTCTGGCTGTGTCCGCGCCAGCGGACTGCGACCTTGTGCGTGCTCAGATTGACGCGGGCCGTCTCGACGCCGGGCAGGCGCATAAGGGCGCCTTCGATGGCGCGCATGCAGGCCGCGCAATGAGCGCCGGGCACCGACAGCTCAAGCCGCGCGAGCCCACCGGTCTCCCGCTGGACGAAAGGCGAGCTCTCTTTGCCCGGATCTAGGGTGACGTCGCCGGTCAGCGCAGCCATTGGCGTGTTCTCGCCTCAGAAAGCGTGTCGTCGCCCTGTTGCACGGTGACGACCAGATCCCACTGTCCCGCCATCAGATCGGGCACCGAAGCCGCAAACCGGCCCTCCCCTTGAGGCTCCAGCGTGACGGTCCGGTCGAAATGGGCGTTCGTCGGGTGACGCATCGTCGCGACGACCTTCATGCCGCTGCCGGCATGTTCGCCGTTATGGGTCACGACGGCGTCGATCGCGGTCGCGCCGTCTGCGCCGCGCACGGCCTGTGCGGCAATCGCATAACCGGAGCGCGCCTCGGCGTCCCGTTGGGCGAGGGTCTGGTTGTAGTTCAGGCCTTTCACATAGGCCGACGAGACGTCTTCGCCCGAGAAGCTGCGCACGGCGAACGTGACCATCAGCGCATTGACGCCCGTCACCGTGATGAAGAAGGCCAGAAAAATGAACAGGACATGGCGTCCGGTCAGCTTGCGTTCCTGCGTCATGGGGCACCCGTCACGAAGACCGTGTCGTCTGAAGCTGCGACCTTGCCGTTCTCGTCGGCGACGCCCACCGAGATCGGCAGCGATGAATCGGGTGGCGTGCCTGCAGGCGCCGTCACCAGCAGCCTGACGGAACGGATTTCGTCGGGCTGAACGACGATCGAAAGGTCTTCCGGCGGCGTATGGCCGGCGACCTTGAGATCGACGCCTTCAAGACCGCCCGTCCACAGCACCAGCTTCGCCGGCTCGGTCGTGCGGTTCATGATTTTCAGCGTATAGGCGTTGCGGATCTGCCCGTTGGCGAGGCGCACATAGAGCGGGTTGCGATCCCGGATCACGTTGAGATCGAGCGGCGCACGGTCGATCAGCGCGGCCAGCATGACCGATCCGACGGCCACGAGAATGACGGCATAAAAGACTGTGCGCGAGCGCAGCCATTGCAGCTTGGACGTCTCGCCCTTGCGGCGGCGTTCGATGCCTTTGTGCGATTCATAGGCGATGAGGCCGCGCGGGCGCTCGATCTTGTCCATCACCTCATCGCAGGCGTCGATGCAAAGCCCGCAATTGATGCATTCCAGCTGGTCGCCGTCGCGGATGTCGATGCCCATCGGGCAGGCGGCGACGCACTGGTTGCAGTCGATGCAGTCGCCGCGGCCTTCCCAGCTCGTGCCCTTTTTGTGGCGGCCGCGAGGCTCGCCGCGCGCCTTGAGATAGGTGACCGAGATGGATTCGGCGTCCACCATCGCGCCCTGGATGCGGGGCCAGGGGCACATATAGGTGCACACCTGCTCGCGCATGAAGCCGGCGAGCGAATAGGTGGTGAAGGTCAGGATGCCGACGAAGACATAGGCCATCATCGGGGCCTGACCGGTGAAGAACTCGGCCACGAATGTCGGCGCGTCGTAGAAATACAGAACCCAGGCGCCGCCCGTGGCGATGGCGATCAGCAGCCAGATCGCGTGCTTGGCCACTCGTTTGCCGACCTTGCGAAGCGTCCAGGGCTCCTTGCTCAGGCGAATGCGCTGGCTGCGGTCGCCTTCGATCATCCTTTCCACGGCGATGTAGAGATCGGTCCAGACGGTCTGCGGGCAGGCATAGCCGCACCACACCCGGCCGAAGAGGGCCGTGAAGAGAAAGAGCGAGAGCGCCGCGAGGATCAGCAGACCGGCGAGGAAATAGATCTCCTGCGGCCACAGCTCGATGAAGAAGAAATAGAGCCGCGGCCGGTCGAGATCGACCAGCACGGCCTGGTCCGGATTGCCCGGGCCGCGATCCCAGCGGATAAAGGGGACGATATAATAGATCGCCAGCAGCACGGCCATGACGGCCCATTTGATGCGGCGGAACGTCCCCTTCACCGACTTGGGGTAGATCGGCTCACGCGCCTTGTAGAGCGTGCGCCGCGTTGCACTGTTGACGGCTTCGACATCAGAACGCGTAACGCCAGCCGCAGCCTCGACAGGAGCAGGGTGCGGCTCGGCAGGGGCGAGCCCGGTCATAATGCTACTCGCCGCCTCCGAGCGAATGGACATAAACGGCAAGCGCATTGATGGTCGGCGCATCCAGACGGCCGCCCCAGGTCGGCATCACGCCGCTGCGCGCCTTGGTGATCGTCTCGATGATGGTCTGCTTGTCGCCGCCATAGAGCCAGTCCGCATCCGTCAGATTGGGCGCGCCGAAGGCCCGGTTGCCCTTGCCGTCTGCGCCGTGACAGGTGCTGCAATTGTCGGCGAACAGCTGTGTGGCGCGGCCGACCGCTTCGGGATCGGTGCTGCGGCCGGAAAGGTTCAGCACATACTCCGACAGGTCGCGGATCTGCGCCGGCTCCAGAATGCCGTCGCGCCCGAAGGCCGGCATCTGCGACTGCCGCGTCTCCTCGCTGGTCGAGCGGACGCCGACGGTGATGGTGTGCCGGATATCCTCCAGCGAACCGCCCCACAGCCAGACGTCGTCGTTCAGGTTGGGATAGCCCTTCGCGCCGCCGCCGCCCGCGCCGTGGCAGGTGGCGCAGTTGTCGCCGAACGCCGACTTGCCCCAGGCGAGCGCCGCCTGCTGCGCGGTCGGATCGGCTTCGATCTGCTCCAGCGTCATCGAGGTCAGCTTTTCGCCGATGGCGCCGCGCGACGCCTTCAGCGCATCGAGATCGGCGACCACCTGCTGGCGCTGCGAGTGCCCCCAGATACCGCGGGTGTAGTCGGTGAGCAGCGGCCAGGCCGGCATCACCACCCAGTAGCCGATCGACCAGACGACGCAGCCGTAGAAAATCCAGAGCCACCAGCGCGGCAGGGGATTGTCGAGCTCGCTGATGCCGTCCCACTCATGGCCGGTGGTTTCGACGCCGGTGATGGCGTCCTTCTCGCGTTTCGGGCTCACGGCTGGCCCTCCTCATCGATGGGCAGGCGGGCGGCGTGATCGAACGTGCGCTTGTTGGAAGGCCAGAGCGCATAGGCGCAGGCGCAGCCGAACATCACCATGAGAAAGACGAGTCCCCACGAACGGGCGAACTCTGATGCGACCTGATACGTCATGGTCACCTACCTGATATTGTCTTTGGAGTTGGCGTCGAAGGTCGAGAAATCGACCAGCGTGCCCAGCATCTGGAGATAGGCGATCAGCGCATCCATCTCGGTCAGCTTGGTCGGGTCGCCATCGAAGTCTCTCACGAGCGCCTTGGGATAACGGGCGGCGACGGCCTCGGCGCCTTCCGACTCGGGATTGGCCTGCGCCAGCAGGTCCGCTTCCGCGTTGGCGATCATGTCGTCGGTGTAGGGCACGCCCGTCGCGCGGTTGGCTTCCAGCAGGGCCTGGACGTCCCGCGTCTTGAGTTCGTGCTCGGCGAGGAAGCGATACGGAGGCATCACCGATTCCGGCACGACGGAGCGCGGGTCCATCAGATGATCGCGCTGCCACTCGTCGGAATACTTGCCGCCCACGCGCGCCAGATCCGGGCCGGAGCGCTTCGACCCCCACTGGAACGGGTGATCGTACATGCTCTCGGCGGCCAGGCTGTAATGGCCATAGCGTTCGACCTCGTCACGCAGCGGACGGATCATCTGGCTATGGCAGTTATAGCAGCCTTCGCGGATGTAGATGTTCCGCCCGGCGAGCTCGAGGGGCGAGTAGGGCCGCACCCCCTGAACCTTCTCGATCGTGTTCTCCAGATAGAACAGAGGCGCGATCTCGATCAGGCCGCCGATCGATACGACGAACAGAATCCCGGCGATCAGCAGGATGGAATTACGTTCAAACTTGCCGTGGTCCCACATGGCCGGCCTCATTCCGCTGCTGCGGGCGCAAGACCGGCGCTGCCGGCCCCCGCCTCTGATTTCACGTCGCCGCGCGCCGTCCGCCACAGATTGTAAGCCATGATCAGCGCGCCGATCAGGAACAGGGCACCGCCGAGCGCGCGGATGATGTAGTAGGGGTGCATGGCTTCGACCGTCTCGACGAACGAGTAGCTGAGGAAGCCGAAGTCGTTATAGGCGCGCCACATCAGCCCCTGCATGATCCCGCTGATCCACATCGAGGTGATGTAGAAGAGGATGCCGACGGTGGAGATCCAGAAGTGCCACTCGACCAGCTTGAGGCTGTAGAGCTGCTTGCGGCCCCAGAGCCAGGGCACCAGGCAGTAAAGCGCGCCGAAGCTGACATAGCCGACCCAGCCCAGCGCGCCCGAATGCACGTGGCCGATCGTCCAGTCGGTGTAGTGCGAGAGCGCGTTCACGGCTTTCACCGACATGACCGGGCCTTCGAAGGTGCTCATGCCGTAGAACGCGACCGAGACCACCAGCATGCGCAGCACCGGGTCGGTGCGCAGCTTGTCCCAGGCGCCTGACAGCGTCATCAGGCCGTTGATCATGCCGCCCCAAGAGGGCATCCACAGCATCACCGAGAAGGTCATGCCCAGGGTCTGCGCCCATTCCGGCAGCGCCGTGTAGTGCAGATGGTGCGGGCCGGCCCAGATGTAGATGAAGATCAGCGACCAGAAGTGCACGATCGACAGACGGTACGAGTAGACCGGCCGCTCCGCCCGCTTCGGGATGAAGTAGTACATGATGGCCAGGAAGCCGGCGGTCAGGAAGAAGCCGACGGCGTTGTGGCCGTACCACCACTGGGTGAGCGCGTCCTGGACGCCGCCGAAGAGCTGAACGCTCTTGGAGCCGAGGAACGACACCGGCACCGCCAGATTGTTGACGATGTGCAGCATCGCGATGGTGACGATGAAGGCGAGATAGAACCAGTTCGCCACATAGATGTGGGGTTCCTTGCGCTTCCACAGCGTGCCGACGAAGACGAGGAGGTAGCAGACCCAGACGATGGTCAGCCAAAGGTCGGCGTACCATTCCGGCTCGGCGTATTCCTTGCTCTGGGTGATGCCCATCAGATAGCCGGTCGCGGCGATCACGATGAACAGCTGATACCCGCCGAACACGAACCACGGCAGAATGCCGCCGAACAGACGCGCCTTGCTGGTGCGCTGCACGACGTAGAACGAGGTCGCGATCAGCACATTGCCGCCGAACGCGAAGATCACCGCCGAGGTATGCAGCGGGCGCAGGCGGCCGAAATTGGTGAAGGGCAGATCGGGGAAATACAGGAAGTTCGGGAACGACAGCTGCAGCGCGATGATCAGCCCGACCAGAAAGCCGGCGATGCCCCAGAAGACCGAGGCGATGACGCCTGCGCGCACCACGCCATCGGCATAGGGCGTCAGGTCGTCGGCCGGAATGCCGTTCGCATAGCGGCGCACCAGCCAGACCAGACCGGCCAGGAAACCGGCCGCGAAGATCCACGCATGTGCCGCAAAGCCGCTGTCGTGCGCATAACGCGCCGCGACGATCGAGCCCATGATCGCGAGCGACAGCGCGATGCCGCCCCCGATCAGCACGCCCGGCGTCGCCGGCCGCTCGCCAGAGTGTAGGTGTGTCACGCTGAATGCCCCCGCAATCGCTTGATTGAGTGCGATAAGCGGGCCACGCGATGGTCGCTATGGCCCGTTGAATCGACCCTAAGAGTCTATGTTGGCTACGTAATTGATATGGATCAAGACGAATAGGGATCGCGGCGTCTGCGACACGCGATCTTCACATCCGCGCCTACACCGCGGCCGAATGCCGTCCCCGTCCGGCCGCCAGATGCGCGTCGAACCGCGCCGCGAACAGACGCACGAAGGGCTGCCCTTCTTCGGTCAGGGCGAAGCCCGCGCCATGGCGCGCGACAAGCCCTTCGCGATCCTCGTCGACGATCTGCTGCGCGCAGGACAGGATGTCGTGCGACAGCGGCTCGTCCGCGCTCTCCAGATCGCGCGGGTCGAATTCAAAGTTGCACATGAGACGCTCTATCAGTCGGGCGCGCACCCGGTCTTCGCGCGTCAGCGCATAGCCGCGCGCCGTGGCCAGCCCTTCATGGGCGATGGCTGTCGCATAGCCGGCGATCGGCGTGATGTTCTGGACATAGCCCTGGGGCAGCCGTCCGATCGACGAGGCGCCAAGACCGATCAGCGCATCGCTGGGATCGACCGTGTAGCCCTGGAAATTGCGCGTCAGGCGGCCTTCGCGCATCGCAACCGCCATGGCGTCGCTCTGCCGCGCGAAATGATCGAGCCCGATGCGCACATATCCGGCCTCGACGAAAATGCGCGCCGCCAGCTCGGCATGGGCGTGCCGCTCGACGGCATCGGGCAGGTCCGCTTCGGGGATCATGGCCTGATGGCGCTTCATCCAGGGCACGTGCGCATAGCCGAACAGCGAAATCCGGTCCGGCGCGAGGTCCAGAATCCTGTCCAGAGTCCGGCGCAACTGGGCCTCGTGCTGGCCGGGCAGGCCATAAATCGCGTCGATATTGATCGATCCGATGCCGGCGGCGCGGAATTGCGAAATGACCGCCTCGGTTTCTTCATAACTCTGGTTGCGGTTGATGGCCTTCTGCACGGCAGGGTCGAAATCCTGAACCCCGATGCTCACCCGCGTCAGCCCGCTCGCCGCAAAAGCCGCGATCTGCCCGGCCGACAGGCCGCGAGGATCGACCTCCACGGCGAATTCCGGCGCGGCCGACTGGGGCAGGGCCGACGCCAGCTCGCCGGCCAGACGCCGCACGTCATCGGCTTCCAGAATGGTGGGCGAACCGCCGCCCCAGTGGATCTGGCCCACTTCGACGCCGGCCGGCAGCGCCGCCGCGACATGCCGGGCTTCCGCGATCAGCGATTCTAGATACGCGGCGATCGGCTTGTATTTGCGCGTAATCTTGGTGTGACAGCCGCAGAACCAGCACAGCGTGTCGCAGAACGGCACGTGGACATAGAGCGACAGGCGCGATCCCGGCGCCAGTTCGCTCAGCCAGGTGCGATAGGTGTCGGGCCCGATGCCGTCGTGAAAATGCGGCGCCGTCGGATAGCTCGTATAGCGCGGCACGGGCGCGGCGGCGTAACGGCGGATCTGCTCGGGCGTCATTTTGCGGGTATCCGTTCAGAAAATGCGGTGCAGAACGGCGACGGGCGAGGTGAGAACCTGCGCCGAAGCGGCCGATGGAACCTCAAGCGGCGCGACAAGCGAGAAGCTGCCGCAGCGTTTTTCCCGCGCCACGCGCATCACCTCATTCGCCAGCGCATCGGCCACAGGCTGGGGGTCGATCAGGTCGAACGCGACCAGGCGTTCCACGCTGAGGCAGGGATTTCCGCTGATGGTGGGCGTGATCGCATAGATCAGCAGCCCTCTGGCGCGGTGTTCCTCGTCCTGCGCGAACAGAATCTGGCCGCCTTTTCCCGCGCCCGAGATCGCCGCAGCCGCCATTTTCCGCCAATTGGCGATGGGCAGATCGTGATAGCCCAGCCGCGCAAGGACGAATGCCTTGTCGATATCGTCCGCTTCGAGATGGTGGATATCCAGACCGCCCATCGCCGCACAATGACCTGCTTCGCGCCGCAGCGGCCTTGATCTGGGTCAAGCTGTGTTTGCCCGGCCCGTTCTGGATGTTTAAAAGAGGTCCGAAAGGACCGGTGATGATCGAATTGCGGTCGATGCCCACAGCCTGCGGCGAACGCCGGCGCGATCAGGCGTGTTCCCAGTGTGGTGCGCGCGCGCTCAGTATCTGCAACAGCCTCGACGGGGCCGATCTTCAGCGCCTCGACGCGCTTGCCGAACGCGCCAGCTTCGCCGCCGGCGAAGCCCTGATCCGTGAGGGCGACGAAGCCCGCAACGTCTTCAACATCACGTCCGGCTCGGTCCGCGTCTTCAAGCTGCTCGCCGATGGCCGCCGCCAGATCACCGGTTTTCTGTTTGCGGGCGATTTCGTCGGGCTGGCGACGGGCGATACCTACGTGTTCTCGGCCGAGGCGATCGAGCCCGTCACCGCCTGCCGTTTCCGCAAGGCGGAATACCGCAACATGATCCGCGAATGCCCGTCGCTGGAGACCGCGCTGCTCGAACGCGCGACCCACGAGCTCGCCGCCGCGCAGAACCAGATGCTGCTTCTGGGGCGCAAGACGGCGACCGAACGGATCGCATCGTTCCTGCTGGATCTGCCCGCGCACGATCTCGCCCGTCCGATGCCGGCGGGCCATGTGCACCTGCCGATGAGCCGGTCGGAGATCGCCGATTATCTGGGCCTCACGATCGAAACGGTCAGCCGCGTCCTTTCGCGGCTCAAGACCCAGGGCCTTCTCAAGCTCGCCTCGCTGAACGAGGTCGTGGTGATGCAGCCGCGCAAGCTGCGGGCGCTCGCCGAAGGCGATATCTGAAGTTTTCAGATTTGAGATGGATCAATGCGCGGCCCTTGGGCACGGCGCAAATCCCACGCCGATGGTCGGCTGCATATCGCGACTGGCCCGCAGGGGATCTTGGATCATGAAATTTATGAATGTGTGCGCGGCCGCTCTGGTGCTTGCGGCGCCCGCCTTTGCTCAGGACAGTGCCGCCGCCGCCGGATCGCGCGCTGGCGACTGGACGATCACCTACCGCGGCACCGGCGTCGTGACGAATGCGCATGATGCGATCACCACCTCGGCCGGCGGCGCGACCGGCCTCAGCGCCGATGTCAGCAGCGACGTGATGCCGACGCTCGGCTTCACTTACTTCCTGTCCGACGAGTTCGCGATCGAGGCGATTCTCGGCGCCACCCATCACAATGTCCGCGCCCAGGGCGGCGCGACGGACATCCTGGTGCATGACACCTGGGTTCTGCCGCCGATCGTGACGCTCCAGTATCGCCCCACCGGCGGCGGCAAGTTCGATCCGTATATCGGCGCCGGCATCAACTACATGCTGTTCTTCGGCGGCGACGACCATAACGGCTTCCAGGTCGATCTCGACAACGGCTTTGGCTATGTGCTGCAGGCCGGCGTCGACATCTCGGTCAGCGAGCAGTGGTTCCTCAACATCGACGTCAAGAAGGTCTGGTTCCAGACCGACGCCTCGATCAATGGCGGTTCGCTGGTCAGCGATGTCGGCATCGATCCCTGGGTGATCTCGGCCGGCTTCGGATACAAGTTCTGATCCCGGCGGAACGCCCGGTACGGCTCGTCATTTTGTGGACGCCCGGCTTCGGCCGGGCGTCTTTTTTTGCAGGCGGCCTGGCGCCGGCCGACCGCTTCCCTCGCCGCACGCGCCCTATCTATCGATTTCGTTCGATGATACTCGAATAATATACAGAACATCGAACATGGACGGGGAACGCGATGCGGCTCAAGGACAAGGTTGCGGTCATCACCGGCGGCGCGTCGGGCATCGGCCTCTCGACGGTCGAACTTTTCGTGCGCGAGGGCGCGCGTGTCGTGTTTTGCGATCTCGCGCCGCAGCAGGGCCGCGCCCTGGCTTCCACGCTTGGCGATGCGGCCCGGCTTCACCATAGCCGCCGCGAGCAGGGCGGCGCGCATGACGGCGCCGCGATCGCGCAGCGCCTCGGCCCGGATACGGTCTTCGTTCCGGCCGACGTCACCGATGCCGCGTCGCTCGGCCAGGTGATGCAGACGGCCGTCAGCCGCTTCGGCGGGCTCGATATCCTGGTGAACAATGCCGGGGTCGGCGGCGGCGAGATCAGCATCGAGGCGTGCCCGGAAGACATCTTCGACCGCACGATCGCCGTGAATCTCAAGGCCGTCTGGCTTGGCATGAAGCTGGCCTTCCCCCTTCTGCGGGCGCGGGGCGGTGGCGCGATCGTCACCACCTCGTCGATTTCCGCTCTGCGCGGCATGCCGGGGCAGGGCGCCTATGGCGCGTCCAAGGCCGGCGTCCTTCAGCTCACGCGCGTCGCCGCGATGGAGGGCGCGCGCGATCTCATCCGCGCCAATGCCGTCTGCCCCGGCGGCATCGTCACGCCCATCATCTATGACAGCCCGCTGCTCAAACAGGGGTTCGACCGCGCGCTGCTGACGGATGCGATGGCGAAAGCGCAGCCGCTTCCGCAGGCCGGTCAGCCCGAAGACATCGCCCACGCGATTCTCTGGCTCGCCTCCAGCGAGAGCGCATTCGTCACCGGCCAGGAAGTCGTCGTCGATGGCGGCCTGATCGCCGAATTCAACACCCGTCAGCGCGCCCCCGACCCCAAGGCGCGGACGGGGGCCGGTCGCTGATGGCGCACCGGCGCGTCGGAACTTCCCTCGCTCACGCACCGGCTGGTGCGGGCCGAACATTGGATGATACAGAAATGGCCGGACGTCCGAGTCATCAGCCCTGCAGCGGTGCGCGCTGGTCGAACCGGACGGGCGGGGCGTGATGAACGAAGTAAAAGCCGATCAGGCGGAACGATTTCCCCGGCGGACTCTCCGGAGGCAAAATACGCGCGCGCGGATCTTGCGCGCTGCGATGCAGTTGTTCCGTCAGGTGGGCTATGGCGCGACGACGATGAACGCCATCGCCGACGCCGCCGATGTCCACGTCACCACGCTGTTCGTCCACTTCAAGTCCAAGCAGGATCTCGCGGCGAGCCTGAACGACGCCTCGCTCGAGCGTCTTGAGCAGCTGGTGGCCGACGCAAAGGGCAAAACTCCCTTCTTCAGCTTTTTCCGCGGCGTGGTGCTCAACACCGCCAAGACCTTCCAGGGCGAATCCGATCCCGAGCTGACGCTCTGGCAGGAACTGAAGAAAGATCCCGAACTGACCCTCGCCTGGGTCGATTACGAGCAGCGTCAGATCGCCATTCTCGCCGACTATATCGCCGCCGATTACGGTCTCGATCCGCAGGCCGACTATCGCCCGACGCTGATCGCCGGCCTGCTCGTGTCCAGCTCGTGGTTCTCGCACCGCCGCTGGAGCGAGAACGCCGCCAGGCTCGATCTTACCCGGGAGACGAAGAAGGCGCTCGATATCGCCGAGGCCATGGCGCTTTCGGTGCTCGAAAAGAAGACGGCGCGGCGGAAATGACCGTGCGCGCTCACTCCACGTTCTCGTAGTACGGCATCACGACCTTTTTCGAGTTCGCCGCCAGCCGCTCCGCCGCCTGCTTGGGCGACAGGCCGACCATTCCCATGGTCACCGGATGGATGATGTCCCCGTCGACCCTGACGTTGACGCAGGCCGGGCGGCCGCCGGCCAGCGCCGCCGCCATCGCCGGTCCGATCTCTTCCAGTTGCGTCGCCCGCGCGCCCGTGCCGCCGAACGCCTCGCAGACCTTTTCATAGTCGCTGTCGCGCAGGCTCACGATGGCGCGCCGGTTCTTGCCGTAGATCAGATCCTGGCCGTTCTGCGACATGCCCCAGCAGGCATTGTTGAAGACCACGGTCACGATATTCAGCCCGTGGCGGACCATGGTGTCGAACTCCTGGATGTGGAAGGCGACCCCGCCGTCGCCCGCCAGCAGCACGACCGGGCGGCCGGGAAAGGCGCGGGCTGCGCCGATGGCGAATCCCTGTCCGACGCCCAGCGTGCCCAGATAGCCGGTGATCAGAAAGCTGCCCTCGCCATGCGGCCGGATATGGTCGCGGACCCAGATCGACGACTCGCCGCCGTCGCACACGACGATCGCATCGTCCGGGATCGCGGCGCCCAGCGCCCTGGCGGCATGAAACGGGTGCAGCAGGCCGCTCTCGCCGTAAACCGGCGCCTTCGTCCAGTTTGCGTGCGAGACCGCGCGGGTCGCCTTCAGCGTCCCGGCCCAGTCGTCGCGCCGCGTCCATTCGCGGTCCCCGGCGGCGGCGTTCATCGCGATCAGCGCCTGCCGGCAATCCGCCATGACGGGCAGGTCGATCGGCCCGCCCCGGCCCGGCTCGGCGCCGTCGATGTCGATCTGCGCCACCTTCGCTTCGGCGGGTATCACGCCATAGCGCCCGCCGGTGAACAGGCCGACGCGGACGCCGAGCAGAAGCACGGCGTCGGCGGGCGCGCCCATTGCGCGGGCGATCGGCACGCTGGTCGCCGTTCCCGCATAGAGCGGATGATCGTGCGGCAGGATGCCTTCGGCCTTCGGGCCGGCGGCGACCGGAATGCCCGTGCGCTCGGCGAACGCCAGAAGCTCCGCGCCCGACCGCGACAGCGTTGCGCCGCCGCCTGCGATGATCACCGGCCGCTCGGCCTGTTGCAGCATATCCAGCAGCGCGGCGACCTGTCCGGATGTCGGCGCCGGGCGGTCGTCCAGCGTGAAATTCGACAGCTTGCCAAGACGCGCCGGCGGCTCGACCTGGGCGAACATCACCTCGATGGGCACTTCCAGCAGCACCGGCCCCGGCGTGCCGGTCGTCGCGCGGCGGATCGCCTGCTCGACGATCTCGGGCAGGCGCGCCCCGCTTCCCACCCGATAGGCCCATTTGGTCACATGCGCGGCGGCGGCGACCTGGTCGATCCCGCCTTGCAGCGTGTTGAGGTCGGCTTCCCGCGTCGAGGGCGCGCCGATGATGAACAGCACCGGCATGCGGTCGAGATAGGCGTTGGCGATCGCCGTATAGGCATTGGTGAAGCCGGGCCCGGCCGTGACGGCGGCGACCCCGATACGGCCCGTCGCGCGGGAATAGGCCTCGGCGGCGTGACCCGCGCTCGCTTCGTGCCGGGTGTCGGTCAGCCGGATGCCGACATCGGCGCAGGCGATCAGGAAAGCGTCCAGATGCCCGCCATGCAGCGAGAAAACCTCGCTCACGCCCGCCGCACGCAGGGTGCGCGCCAGAATCTCTCCGCCCGACAGCTGCGTCATGGTCCCTCTCCAGGATTGGCCGCCGGCCTTGCCCGGGGCGCTTGTTGCGACAATTCTTGATTATTCGATGATCATAGTATAACTGTGCCGGGCCGGACAAGACGAGAGGAACGCCAGCGATGGACGCGCAGACTGCCCCCAGCACCGCCTCGGTGAACCAGACGGCCGCCGACACGATGAACGGCCTGCAGGCCGGCCGGATCTGCCCGCCCGAGGCGCAGAGCCACGACCTCTCGCTGCTCGCGCCCGAACACGCCGAAGGCTGGCGTCGGGACGGCTTCTTCATCCTGCGCGGTCTGGTCGATCCTGAAACCTGCCGGCGGATGTCGGCGGCGGTGATCGACCTTTTCACCGGCGCCGAAAGCGCCGGCCGCTCATTCAGCGGCCATCATCTGGGCAAGGACGGCGTCATCGCGGTCGAGGAGGCGGCGCGCGTCGACAGCGGCATCGACGCCGATCAGCGCATGTCCAAGCTCTTCAACATTCACCGGATGAGCCCGTTCCGCGAATTCGCCTCGCACCCCGAAGTTCTGCGTGCACTCCATGCGATTCTGGGGCCTGACGTTTCAGTCTTCAACTCGCAGTACATCTTCAAGAACCCGGGCGTCTGGGGACAGCCCTGGCACCAGGATTCGCTTTATTACCGCTTCGATCTGATGCCGCAGGTCGGCTGCTGGCTGGCCACCACGCGGGCGACGGTGGAGAACGGCTGCCTCTTCGTCGCGCCCGGCTCGCATGTGGAGCCCATCCACGAAGTCGTGCCGGATGCGCGTCCCGGCGCCAATCTGGGTTATCTGGAAGTCGTCGACTACGATTTCAGCGGCGCCGTCCCGGTGCTGATGGAGCCGGGCGACGTGCTCATCTTCCACAGCTTCCTGATGCACAAGTCGAACGACAACACCTCGTCCGAACGCCGCTCCGCGCTCGTCTATCACTATGCGCGCAGCGCCACCCAGGTGATCGGCGTCAAAAGTCCGACCATCGACTTCATGCCCGTCCTCGCCGGCGGGCGCGCGATCGCTTAGGCCGCGGCGGCCTCACACCACAAAGGGAAACGGCGACAGCGGCTTGCTGGCGTCGTCGACCAGCAGCGTCTTGTTGATCGGCGCGGCGGCGCGCTGGGGACAGGCCGGCCGTTCGCAGATCCGGCATGACGGGCCGATCTCGACGGCCAGCGGCGCGGAGAGATTGAGCCCGCGCGCATAGACCAGCTTGTCGGCGTATTTCAGGTCGCAGCCAAGGCCGACGACCAGTTCGTCCTCCTGTCCCGCCTGCAGGCCCGACACGCGGCGCACCGTGCGCGCCAGCGTGAAATAGCGCTCGCCGTCGGGCGTCTCGATCACCTGCGTCAGGATGCGGCCCGGCGTCTTGAAGCTGTCATGCACGTTCCAGCGCGGGCATGTGCCGCCGAAGCGCGAAAAGGGAAACGCGCCCGCCGCATAGCGCTTGGAGATATTCCCCGCCGCGTCCAGCCGCACCATGAAGAAGGGGACGCCGCGTGCGCCCGCGCGTCCCAGCGTCGTCAGCCGCTGCGCCGCCTGCTCGAAGCTGATGCCGAACCGCGTGCGCACCCGTTCGATGTCGTAACCGCTGGCTTCCAGCGCCGCCAGGAACGGGCCGTAGGGCATCATCAGCGCCGCGGCGAGATAGTTGGTCAGGAACACCTTGAGCAATTGCCGGGTCGCCCGGTCCGGCGCCTTGTAGCGGTCGGCCAGCGCCGCGATCTCCTCGCCGCGCTCCAGCGACGCAAGCTGATAGCACATGGCGAAGATGCGGCTCGCCGGCGCCATGGTCTCCGAAATCATCAGCCGCTTGCGGTGATGGTCATAGCGGCGCAGCGAGCCGCTCATCACTTCCACCGGCATCACGCGGGTCTGCACGCCGCGCGCCTGCAGCTTCTCGCGCAGCGCCGGTCCCAGATCCTGCGGGTCGGCGTTCAGCGTCGCCAGCAATGTCTCGGCCGACGTCTCCAGCTCGGCGAAATGATTGCGCTGCGAGCCCACCAGATCGCGCACCCATTCGGTCGGCTGGATGGCGGGCGGCGCGCCGGCTGTGCCTTCCATCCTGTCGAACGCGCCCAGATCGATCAGCCGGCCGCGATCCAGAAAGGCGCGGTACAGCCGCATGATGGCTTCCGACAGGGTGGGCGACAGCTCGGCCATCTCCACGATTTCGTGCCGCGAGATGCCCAGATCGGCGAACAGGCGGTCGCTGAAGACCTCTTCCAGCCCGCCGCCGCCGCCCGGATCGTCGGCGCCCAGGCTGCGGAAGTCGAGATCGTAGGCATCGGCCAGCCGCAGCAGCATCTGCGCCGTCACCGGCCGCTGGTTGCGCTCAAGCAGGTTCAGATAGCTGGGCGAGACGCTCAGATCCTCGGCCATGCGGGTCTGCGTGATGCCGAGATCCCGCCGCAGCCGCTTCAGCCGGCCGCCCAGGAAGAGTTTTTTGTCGGAAACGCCCATGCTGTGAAATTGTCATAGTTTGACAAACTTCACAAATCCAAATTTTACAAATCCGCTTCAATAGAGTCGCGCCGGGCCGCCGCGCCGCGTTAGCTCACGCCACCTCAGACCGCCGCGTCGAGCCGAATTTCCAAGTCCCGAGGAACAGCACATGCCCCGCCAGACCTATGCCGAACACCGCGCCGCCCTTCTGCGCCGCTATCCCGATGGCGTGACGCCCGGCGGCGTGTCGGTCGACGACATCATTCAGCTCAAGCTGCAGAACACCTATTCCACCCATCTCGACATCGCGCGCGAGATGGCCGGCGTCATGCGCGCCGACATGGCGGCTTATGACGCAGATTCCTCGAAGTTCACCCAGTCGCTCGGCTGCTGGTCGGGCTTCCACGCCCAGCAGATGATCAAGTCGGTCAAGCGCCTGCGCGGCACCACCCGGGGCGCGTATGTCTATCTGTCGGGCTGGATGGTCGCCGGCCTGCGCAACCGCTGGGGCCATCTCCCCGACCAGTCGATGCACGAGAAGACGGCGGTCGCCGATCTGATCGAGGAGATCTACGTCTCGCTGCGCCAGGCCGACGAAGTGGCGCTGAACGACCTCTTCAAGACCCTGCGCGAAGCCCGCGCCAAGGGCGATGCGGTCGGCGAACAGGCCGCCATCAAGGCGATCGACAATTTCGAAACCCACGTCGTGCCGATCATCGCCGACATCGACGCGGGCTTCGGCAACGAGAACGCGACCTATCTGCTCGCCAAGGAGATGATCAAGGCCGGCGCCTGCTGCCTTCAGATCGAGAACCAGGTCTCCGACGCCAAGCAGTGCGGCCACCAGGACGGCAAGGTGACGGTGCCGCGGGAGGACTTCATCGAGAAGCTCCGCGCCTGCCGACTGGCTTTTGAAGAGCTGGGCGTGGACGATGGCGTGATCGTCGCGCGCACCGACAGCCTGGGCGCCGGCCTCACCCAGAAAGTGCCGGTCAGCCAGAAGCCGGGCGACCTCGCCGCCGAATACATCAAGTGGCTGAAGGTCGAGCCCATCTCCGACGCGAACCCCATTCGCGAAGGCGAAATGGCGATCTTCAAGGACGGCGCCTTCGTCAAGCCGGTCCGCATGCCCAACGGCCTCTTCGCCTTCCAGGAAGGCACCGGCCGCGCCCGCGTCATCGAAGACTGCATCGCCTCGCTGACCGAAGGCGGCGCCGACCTTCTGTGGATCGAAACCGACACCCCCAACGTCACCGAGATCGGTTCGATGGTGGCCGAGATCCGCAAGGTCGTGCCCAACGCCAAGCTGACCTACAACAACTCGCCCTCGTTCAACTGGACCCTCAACATCCGCAAGCAGGTGGTCGAAGAGTGGGTTGCGTCGGGCAAGATCGCCAAGGACGCCTATCCGCAGGGCGCCGGCCTCATGTCGGCCGATCTGGACGATTCCGAACTCGGCCGCGAGGCCGATGCGCGTCTCGCCCGCTTCCAGGTCGACATCGCGGCGCGCGCCGGGGTCTTCCACAACCTCATCACGCTGCCGACCTTCCATCTCACGGCCAAGAGCATGGACGAGCTCTCGCGCGGCTATTTCGGCGAAGGCCGCATGCAGGCCTACGTCAACACCGTGCAGCGCGAGGAAATCCGCCGCGGCGTCTCGGCGGTGAAGCACCAGCACGAAGTCGGCTCGGATCTGGGCGATACGTTCAAGGAGATGGTCTCCGGCGAACGCGCGCTCAAGGCCGGCGGCCACGCCAACACCATGAACCAGTTCGCTGCGGAGTAACCACCACCGCTCCGCATCGCCTGCCCCTTCAGGCCCCCACGCCTGAAGGGGCTCTCTTCTCTCTCTCTCTCTCCGGCAACGCTCTCCATCGAGGTTTCGCCATGTCGCAGTCTGTCTTCACGCCTGCCGCTCTTCCCGACTCGACCGTCCGCGAACGCGCCATCAACCGCGTCGCCGAGGCTTCGCATCGTCTGAACGAAGCGGTGCGCCGCGCGATCGAGGCGGGCTATTCGGTCGAACTCATCCGCGCCTCGCGCTGCCATGACGGCTCGGGCAATTGGGGCGACCAGATCGTTCCGACGATCCGCGACAAGGACGCCAAGCCGACCGCCTGACGCGTTCCGTCCGCCGCCATACCCGTTCCCTGGAAGCCGCCATGTCCGCACAGATCGACCCCGCCATCCGCATCGACGCGCCCGCCATCCCGCGGGCTTCGGAGATTCTCACCGCTGATGCGCTGGCGTTCGTCGCGGGGCTGCATCGCCGCTTCGACAGCCGCCGCCGCGCCTTGCTCGCCGCCCGGGCCGAACGTCAGGCGCGGTTCGACGCCGGCGAGCTGCCGGACTTCCTTGCCGAAACGGCCGATGTGCGCGCGGGCGAATGGCGCGTCGCGCCCATCCCGGCCGATCTTCAGGACCGCCGCGTCGAGATCACCGGCCCGGTCGACCGCAAGATGATCATCAACGCCCTCAATTGCGGGGCCAGGGTGTTCATGGCGGATTTCGAAGACGCCAGTTCGCCCACCTGGGCCAACATGATCGAAGGCCAGGTCAACCTGAAGGACCGCTGGGCCGGCCGGCTGACGCATACTGATGCGAAATCGGGCAAGTCCTACGCGCTCGGGCCGAACCCGGCGGTGCTCATCATCCGTCCGCGCGGCTGGCACCTGCCCGAACGCCATGTCGAGATCGACGGCCAGACGATCAGCGGCGCGCTGTTCGATTTCGGGCTCTATCTCTTCCACAATGCCAAAGCTGCGCTGGCGGCCGGCTCGGGCCCGTACTTCTATCTGCCCAAGCTGGAAAGCCATCTTGAGGCGCGGCTCTGGAACGACGTCTTCGTCCACGCGCAGGCGGAGCTCGGCCTCGCCCGGGGCACGATCAAGGCCACGGTCCTCATCGAGACCATTCCCGCCGCGTTCGAGATGGACGAGATCATCTACGAACTGCGCGATCATATGGCGGGCCTCAATTGCGGCCGCTGGGACTACATCTTCTCCTTCATCAAGCGCCTCGGCCGCCGCCCCGCCTTCCTCACCCCCAATCGCGGCGCGATGGTGATGGGCAAGGCGTTCCTCGGCGCCTATTCGAAAAAGCTCATCCAGACCTGCCACCGCCGCGGCGCCTTCGCGATGGGCGGCATGGCCGCGCAGATCCCGGTGAAGGGCGATCCTGCGGCGAACGAGGCGGCCTTCGCCCGCGTCCGCGCCGACAAGGAACGCGAGGCGCGCGAAGGGCATGACGGCACCTGGGTCGCCCATCCCGATCTCGTGCCGGTGGCGATGGAGGTGTTCGACCGCCTCATGCCCGCACCAAATCAGCTGGACCGCGCCCCTGCCGGCGAGGTCACGCAGGCGCAGATGCTCGAGGTTCACGAGGGGCCGCGCACCGAAGAGGGCATGCGCGAGAACATCCGCGTCGGCGTTCGCTACACCCAGGCCTGGCTGGAAGGCCGCGGCGCCGTGCCGCTCTATAATCTGATGGAAGACGCCGCCACCGCCGAAATCTCGCGCACCCAGCTCTGGCAGTGGGTCCGTCTGCGCGCGGCGCTCGATGACGGCCGCGCCGTCACGCCCGATCTCTTCTCGCGCCTGCTCGATCAGGAAATGGCGGCCCTGCGCCGCGACTTCTTCACCGACCGGCTGGAAGACGCGGCGGGCCTCTTCGCCGACATGGTGCTCTCGCCCCATCTCGTCGAGTTCCTCACGCTCCCGGCCTACGAGCTGATCGCCGGAAACCGCTCAGAACCGCGCCTCCGCGCTGCAAGCTGACGCTCAGCGGCGCCTGAGGCTCTCCAGCCACGCGTCGATCATCTCGGTCTGCTGCGGGCCGCTCAGCCGCATGCCGGTGCGCAGCGCCTGGATGGCGATGCCGTCGACCAGCACGGTCGCGGTGCGCGCCAGTGTCGCCGGAGCGAACGCGCCGCTCACGTCGCCGGCCTCCTGCGCGCGCTTGAACAGCCGCGCCAGCCGGCCCTGCCATTCGGTATAGCGTTCGCGCGCCAGCTTGCCGATCTCGGGGTCGATCCGCGCACGATCCCAGAACACCAGCCACACGCTCCACAGCGCGCGCTGCTGCGGGTTTCGCGGCAGCGCCTCGTAGATCACCTGCCGCACGCCCTCCAGACCCGGAAACTCCACCTCCTCGCGCTCCATGCGCGGACGCACGATATGCGCGGCGTGCTCCGATGCGGCGAGGAAAAGATCGCTCTTGGAGGGGTAGTAGTGAACCAGCGCGCCGGTCGTGTATCCGGCCGCCTTGGCGACATTGCGCACCGTCAGGCCAGGCAGCCCCTCGCGCGCCAGAATGTCGAAAGCGGCCGCCGCAAACGCCGCGCGACGCTTATCGTGATCCGCGTGCTTCGCCATGATGTTCGTCGCAAGGGTCTGATTCAAAACGCTTGTTACGAGCTAGGACCCGGTGGGGTGTTTGTCAAATTCGCCTGCTGCTCGCTCGCCTGCGACATTCTAACACGTGTTATGAAAACAGCTTTGCTATTTCAGAACGGCTGTTATGTTTTTTGCGGGAGGAGACGGCCGCGCTGACAGGCCGTCCCGCAGGCGCCGCACCGGCGAAGATCCGGGCGGACGAGGGAGGAGGGCCAACGATGCCCCGTAAGCTTCTGGCGGCGTTCATGGGACATGCCGCGCTCGCGGCCTTGCTGACCAGCGCGGGTGCTCAGGCGCCGTCCACGCCGCCGCCCGATGAGAACACCGCGGGCAAGGAGGCCGGCGAGGAGGTCGTCGTCACGGCTCAGCGGCGCAAGGAAAACGTCCAGCGCGTACCCATCGCGGTCAGCGCGATCTCGGGCGACAAGCTCGACGAACAGGCGATCGTGGGATTTGAAGACCTGGGCACCCGCGTGCCTTCGCTGCGCTTCGGCGCCGGGGTGACGGGCGGCGAGCACGTCATCACCCTGCGCGGCCTCTCCAGCCAGAACACGACCAGCGGCGGCGACTCGCCCGTCGCCTATAATGTCGATGGCGTCTACATGGCCCGCTCCACGGCGGTCGATCCCGAATTCTTCGATATCGCCCGCATCGAGGTGCTGCGCGGCCCCCAGGGCACGCTCTATGGACGCAATTCGGTCGGCGGCTCGGTGAACGTCATCACCAACCGGCCCGATGGCGAGCTGGCGGCCTATGGCGACGTGATGCTGGGCGGCTATGGCGCGTTCACCGGCCGCGCCTGGGCCAATCTTCCGCTCACCGGCGCCGACAGCGGCGTTGAGGTCTATGCCCGCCTGACCGGTGTCTATGCTGAACACGATTCCTATCAGGACAACGACTCGACGCTGGCATCCGCCACCCATGACGGCGACTCGCAGGACTTCTATCTGGTCCGCGGCCAGCTCCTCTTCCGCTTCTCCGAAAACGCCGAACTGCTTTTGTCGGCCAGCACCAATTCGAACGGCGCGCCGGTGGCGACCAAGCTCGCCTGGGGCACGGCGCCCTTGCCCAATCAGGCCCGCTTTATCGGCGAATCCTACGACCCCGATCCCCGGCACACCTCGGCAGGCTGGCCGGAGACCTTCGATCAGCGGAACGATTTCTATTCGGCGACCCTCGATTGGGATCTCGGCAATGTCACGCTGACCGCGATCACCGCCTACACCGAAGGCTCTTGGTTCCAGACCAACGACGCCGACAGCACAAGCCTCGACATCGCCCATCTCAACTACTGGACGATGGATACCGAGCAGTTCTCGCAGGAGATCCGCCTTGCATCCGACGACGACGGCGCGCTGCGCTGGATCGTCGGCGCGTTCTACTTCAACGAAAAGGTCAATCAGGGCTTCGAGTTCGTCGACACCGGACTCAACGCGCCGTTCGGCACGGGCTTCGTCTTCACCAATGGCGGCGACATCGAAACCACATCCTGGGCCGCTTTCGGCCAGATCGACTACGACCTCTCCAAAACCTCGGCGGCGATCCCCCTCACCGTGACCGTCGGGCTGCGCTACACCTCCGACACCAAGAAGGTCGACGACTTTCTCAACTACTACATCCCAGACTATCCCTTCACGCTCGCCCTCGCCAAATCGGTCGAGCCCGACTGGAGCAAGCTGACCGGCAAGTTCGGTCTCGCCTGGCAGGCCAGCGACGACGTGCTGATCTACGGCAGCGTCGCGACGGGCTATCTGGCGGGCGGCGAGCTGGTGGGCAACTTCCCCGGCATCTACGATCCCGAAACCGTCACCAGCTACGAGGCGGGCATAAAGTCCGTCTTCGCGAACGGATCGGTGCAGCTCAACGCCGCGCTGTTCCACACCAGCATCGAGGACATGCAGGTCTTCGTGCAGGATATCACCGGCTCGCGCATCGACAACGCGGGCAAGGCGCATGTGACGGGCTTCGAGGCTGAGGCGGTCGTCTATCTGTCGGATGCATTCCGCGTCAACGCCGCCCTGTCGTTGATGGAGGCCGAGTACGACGAGTATCTCACCATCGACAACCGCATCGGCGTGCCGGCCGATTTTTCGGGAAATCGTCTGGTCCAGACGCCGGAATACACCTTCTCTCTCGGCGCCGAGTACCGCATCGACACCTCTTTCGGCGTCATCACGCCGCGCGCCGACATCTTCTGGTCGGGCGATCTCTACTTCCTGTCGGCCAATTCGCCCTACGAGCGGCAGGACGCCTATGCCCTGGTCGATCTGAATGTGAACTGGACCGATCCGTCCGAACGCTGGACGTTGTCGGCCTTCGTGCGGAACGTGGGCGATGTCGACGTCATCTCGAATGACGGCCTCCAGTCCGCCACAATCGGACTCGGCTTCGGCATCGACAACTTCACCTATTACCCGCCGCGCACCTGGGGCATCCGCCTCGGCGCCAGGTTCTGAAGAGGCCGGGCATGACGGACTGGGCGGTCGAGCGGCTCTATCACACGGTCATCAACGCGACCGATCTCGATCGCACGGTCGCCTTCTATCGGGCGCTGGGCTTTGCGGTGCTCAACGACCGCCGCGATGTCGACTGGCCCGATTTCATCGGTCCGCTTTTCGGCCTCACCGCGCCCAAGGGCCGGGGCGTGCTTATGAACCTGCCGTCCGACCCGCAAGGCCCGATGCTCGACATCATCGAATGGGTGCGGCCGCGCGTGCCGCCGCCGCCCGCCGCCGAGACGCCGCCGCGCATCATCGCGTTCCGGGTGAAGAATGTCCGCGCCTGCGCCGAAGATCTCGCGCGGCGCGGGATCCCCACCTTCGCCTTCGTCGAGCCCCAGCCGGCCTCGCTCGGCGTCATCGGCTGCGTCTGTGCGCGCGATCCCGACGGCACGTTGATCGAACTGATCGAGCTTCAACCCGGCATCCGCCATTCGCGCGCCAACGAGGCGCTGGGAAACCCGCAATGAGCGATCTGGCGCGCTGGACCGGGCAGGATGTCGCCGCGCTTTTCGAGCGGGTGAAGACCTGGGGCCGGTGGGGCGCGGACGACGAGCGCGGCACGCTCAACTACCTCACGCCGCAGATCGTGGCGGCGGCCGCCTGCGCCGTGCACTCGGGTCAGACCGTCAGCTGCGCCCGCGACTTTCCCGTCCATCCTCATCCGGAAAACCCCTTTCCGGCCCAGCATCACATGGTGGTCGCGGGCGATGATCCGTGCGTGCCCGGCGGCAACGGGCTGGAGACGTCGATGGACTATATCGGCATCGCCTTTCACGGCATGGCGTCCAGCCATATCGACGCGCTCTGCCATGTCTTCGTCGAAGGCCGAATGTATAACGGCTGGCCGGCGACCGATGTGAAAAGCACCGGCGCCCGGCGCAACTCCATCATGGCGGCCAAGGATGGCATCGTCGGCCGCGGCGTCCTGCTCGATCTGCCGCGCGCGACCGGCGTTCCCTTTCTCGACCCCGGGCCTGAGATCACGCCCGACGATCTTGAAGCCGCCGAACGTGCGCACGGCCTCACCGTCGGCGTCGGCGACATCGTGCTCATCCGCACCGGCCGCGATGCACGCCGTGAGTCCGTATCCACCGCGACGCCGGATGGTCAGCGTCTCGCGGGCCTGCATCCGGCTTGCGCCGAATGGCTCCACGAGCGCCGCGTTGCCGCCCTGGGCGGAGATGGCGTGCACGATCCCCTGCCGGGCGGCGCGCGCTACGAGGCGTGGCCTGTGCCCATCCACATGTGCGGTCTCGTCGCCATGGGCCTGCATCTGCTCGACAATCTCTGGCTCGAGGATCTGGCCGCCGCCTGCGCGGCCGCGTCGCGCTGGAGCTTCCTGCTGACCGTCGCTCCGCTGCGGATCGAGCGTGGCACCGGCTCGCCCGTCAATCCCATCGCCATCCTCTGAAACGCGGCGCCGTCCTCAAGACGGCGGATCATCATCAGAAATTATAACAGCCGTTATAAAAAAGGACGAGCCGGTCATGAAGTTCGACATATTCTGCGAAATCCAGCGCCCCGAGCCCTGGCCCGCCGACCATGAAGCCTCGCTGTTCCGCGAAACGCTCGAGCAGGCCGAGGCGGCCGACGGCGCCGGCTTCGATGTCTGGTGGGAGGTCGAACATCACAGTGCTCCGGCGTTCTCCTATTCCTCCGCGCCAGCCGTCGTTCTGGCGGCCATCGCCATGCGCACCCGCCGCATGCATATCGGCCATGCCGGCGTACTGGCCCCGTTCCGCATCAATAATCCCTACCGGGTCGCCGAGGCCGCCGCGACGCTCGATCTCCTCAGCGGCGGCCGGCTCGAGCTCGGCCTCGCCAAGTCCGGCGGCAAGGAATGGGAGACGTTCGGCGTCGATCCCGACAGCGCCCGCGGCCAGGTCCGCGAGGCCTTCGCCATCATCTCCCGCTTCTGGACCGAGAAGGAAGTCTCGTGGGACAGCGACGACTTCTCCATCCCGGCCCGCGAGTGCATCCCCAAGCCGCTGCAGAAGCCCCATCCCCGGCTATGGCAAACCTGCGGCAGCCCGGAATCGTTCCGCATGGCGGGCGAGATGGGCGTCGGCTGTCTCGGCACCACCTTGCTCAGCCCCGTCTCGTTCATGGGGCAGATGATCCAGGAGCATGAAGCCGGCCTCGCGAACTGCAAGCCGGCCGGCAAGGCGGTCAACCGCGAGAAGGGCATCTTCACCTTCGTCCACGTCGCCGAAACGCGCGACGCTGCGATCCGCAACGGCGCGGCGCTCGCGGCGCTCTGGTATGTCCACGCCGCGCCCATTGTCTTCAAGGTGCCGCGGGCCGTCTGGTACGACGCCATCCGCGCGGGGCTGCATCCCAACGCCGCACGCGACACCGCCGCGCTCAAGGGCGACGATTCCACCAGCCTCGACATCGCGCCGGACGAGCTCCCCGTCCTGCGCCTTCTCAAGCTGATGGCGCGGGGCGAGACCGTCTCGAAGCAAGAGGCGCACGAGGTCCTCGAAGCGCTCGACTCGGTCGTCATCGGCGACCCCGATCATTGCCGCACCAAACTCGAAGCCTACCGGGCCATCGGAACCGATCGCATGATGTGCCTCATGCAGTTCGGCGCGATTCCGCACGAGGCGGTGCTGAACAGCATTCGCCTCGCCGGCCGGCATCTCATCCCGCACTTCTGACCGGCGCGTTCAGCGCTGTGCGATCAGCAGGCGCACTTTCTCCAGGATGACCTGTTCGTCCTCGTGAAAGTCGAACGTGCTGCGAAAGCGGCCTTCGCGGTCGATCAGGAACACGGACGCCGTGTGGTCGACCGTATAGTTGCCCGACGCGTCGGGTTTCTGCGCCTGATAGAAGACGTGATACGCCTTCGCCACGGCGGCGATCTCCGCCGGGCTGCCCGTCAGCATCACGATGCGCGTGTCGAACAGGTCGCGGAACGCTTTCAGCGTCTCGGGCCTGTCGCGCTGCGGATCGACGCTGATGAGCACGGGCTGCACCTCGCCCGCATCCCGGCCCAGCTCGCTCAGCACGTTCGCCATCGTCGCCAGCGTCGTCGGGCAGACATCCGGGCAATGGGTGAACCCGAAAAACACCAGCGCCACCTTGCCGTTCAGCGACGCGCTGTCGAAGCGCCGCCCGTCCTGATCGGTCAGGACGAACGGCGCCATCCGCGCCGCCGGCGCCAGAACGGTCTGTTCCGGTGCGTCGGATTTCATCGTCGCCAGCAAGACGCCCGATCCGATGGCGGCCGCCAGCGCCAGCAGGGCCAGCATCTTCATCCGCCGCGTCCTTTCGGGCGCGGCGGGCTTGTGCGCGTTCCCGCGCGTGGGGTTGGTCATCACGCGA
>JAKOQZ010000138.1 GCA_029778105.1 Pseudomonadota bacterium
AGCGCGAGCTGCTGGCCGGCCTCGCCCGCAACGGCGTGAAGCCGATCGAGGCCAAGGGCGCGAAATTCGACCCGAATTTCCATCAGGCGATGGCCGAGCTGCCCGGCACCGGACAGCCGCACGGCACGGTCGTCGATGTGATCCAGCCCGGCTACACGATCGCCGACCGTCTGCTGCGCGCCGCGATGGTGATGGTCGCCAAGGGTGAGCCGGCCGCGCCGCAGACGCCGCCGGGCCAGGCCTTCGATACGAAGGCGTGAGGGCGAGCTTTATTCTGCAAGGCCCCCTTCCGGGCTGTCGCCCACCTTCCCCCGATGGGGGAAGGTCTTGATTCTGAAACCGCCGCGAGGTCTCCCGTCTTGGGCCTTCCCCCGTCGGGGAAGGTGTCCGAAGGACGGAAGGGGGCTGGCAGGATGAGTGCAGCCCTAACCAATTCCTAATCGCGCGGAGCAATTGCTTCGCATCGTCTTCACCGCGACAAAAGCGGAGCACCCGTAGGATTTTGGCGGGGAAGATGATGGTCAGCACGACGCCACCGCCGATGGACGCCGCCGACCGCGACACGCGCGCGGTCGAGACGGCCAAGCTGGATCTGATCGCGAGCAATCTTCGATCCTCGGCGGTCCAGATCGCCGTCGCCTCGGTCGCGCTGGTCTTCGCGTTCGACCGCTCGGTCACCGGCTTCGGCGGCGAGATCACCGCCTGGCATCTCATCTGGCTGGCCGGGCAGATGGCGGTCGCCGCCGCGTTCGTCGCGGTGAGCCGCATCTGGCCGCCCGGCGCGGGCGGCGCGTCGCGCCTGACCGTCTATGCCACGCTCTATTTCGTCTCGGGCGCGATGTGGGGGGCTCTCTCGTGGGTCGCCATCGAGCCGGGCGACATCTTCAACCAGGTGTTCGTGATCCTGGTCATGATCTGCCTGTCG
This sequence comes from Pseudomonadota bacterium, assembly GCA_029778105.1. Taxonomy (GTDB): domain Bacteria; phylum Pseudomonadota; class Alphaproteobacteria; order Micropepsales; family Micropepsaceae; genus JADZAI01. The sequence continues at coordinate 926 of JAKOQZ010000138.1, forward strand.
ATGATCTATATCGTGCGCCTGACGGCCTGCACGTTCGTGTTTCTGGCGGCGTGCGGCGGGTTGTTTCTGGTCGCGCTGCCCAATTGCTGGGTGGCGCATAACGAACTCTCGACATTGATGACGTTCGCCGCGCCGGCCTGGCTGGTGCTGCTGGGCGTCGCTTCGTGGCGTCTGGGACGCCAGATCAGCGCGATGATCGAGATGCGCCTGCGCGAGGGCGAGCTGGTCAAGCGCCTGTCGGCCGCCCATCTGCGCGCCGAGCAGGAAAGCGCCTCGAAATCGGCGTTCCTGGCCAATATGAGCCACGAGCTGCGCACGCCGCTGAACGCCATCATCGGCTTTTCCGACATCATGCGCTCGGGCCTGCATGGCGAGCTGAGCGAGCGCTATGCCGCCTATGCCGCCGACATCCATGCCTCGGGCGAGCATCTGCTCTCGCTGATCAACGATCTGCTGGACATCGCCAAGATCGAAGCCGGGCGGATGCAGCTGGCGATCGAGCCCGTCGATGTCGAGGACGTCGCGCCGCAGGTCAAACGCCTGCTGCAGCCCCGCGCCGACGAGAAGGGCCAGACGCTGACGCTGTCGCTGGGCGCGGCGCCGGCCGTGATCATGGCCGATGCCCGCGCGCTGACGCAGATCCTGCTCAATCTGGCGGGCAATGCGGTGAAATACACCCAGGCCGGCGGCGCGATCGACATCGCGATCCGCGCCGAGGGCGGCGATGCCGTGCTGCAGGTCAGCGACAACGGCCCCGGCATCTCGCCGGAAAAGCAGACGCGGCTGTTCAAGCCGTTCGAGCGTCTCGACAACTCCTATCTCGCAGGCGATGCGGGCACGGGGCTCGGCCTGTCGCTGGTGCGCAAGCTGGCCGCCCTGCATGGCGGCGAGGCGAGGATCGAAAGCGCCGCCGGGCGCGGCACGACGGCGATCGTCCGCCTGCCCGGCGCGGCGATGCCGTCAGGCGGCGCTCTCGCCGCCTGACCGGCGCCC
>JAKOQZ010000139.1 GCA_029778105.1 Pseudomonadota bacterium
TCGACGAGGATAATGTCGTCCACCAGCGACTTCACCAGCGGCAGACAGCGCTCACCCATCACGCGCACGGCGATGCCTTCCGCGATCGTCTGGCCGCCCGCCGGCTCGTCCTCGTCCTTAAAGGCATTGTACATGCCCGGATACAGCTCGGTCTCGACGCCATAGATCTTGATCGCAGGCTTCAGCGCCTTCGCGGCCACCGCAATGCCCGAGATCAGGCCACCGCCTCCGATCGGCACGATGATCGCATCCAGTTCGGGCCGCGCCTCCAGCATCTCCAGCGCGATGGTCCCCTGGCCAGCGATAATCTTGTCGTCGTCATAGGGATGGACGAAGACGAGGTTCTCCTTCTTCGCCAGCTCGTGCGCCAGCGCGCTTGCGCCGCTCAACCCTTCACCGTCGACGATGACACGCGCGCCATGCTCTTTCGTCTGGTTGATCTTCACGAAGGGCGTGCCCAGCGGCATGACGATCGTCGCCGGTATGCCCAGCTTCGCCGCATGATACGCCACGCCCTGCGCGTGATTGCCCGCGCTCATCGCGATGACGCCGCGCTTGCGCTCATCCTCGCTTAGCGAAGACAGCTTGTTCAGAGCGCCGCGTTCCTTGAACGAAGCGGTGAACTGAAGATTCTCGAACTTCAGAAACACCTCGGCGCCCGTGATATCCGAAAGCGTGCGCGCCCGGTTGAACGGCGTCAGCGAAACGCGGCCCTCGATCAGCGCCTTTGCGGCGCGAATATCATCCAGCGTGACGGACATGGCGCATCGACCTTTACGCGCCGGAAGGGGCGCGCCGGAGCCCTATACGCGCACCCGGCGGCAATCAAGGGTCAGGAGGCCTGCCGCACCAGGCCTTCGGTGGCGGCTTCGGCGGCCGGCAGAAATATCGCAACGGTCGTCCCTGCGCCGGGCGCGGATTCGATCCGCATTTCGCCCAGATGAAGATCGACGATCGCGCGCGCCAGCGTCAGGCCCAGCCCCGTTCCCTCGAAGCGGCGCGCCGTGCCGGAATCGATCCGGCCAAAGGGCGCCAGGGCGAGAGGAATCTCGGCCTCGTGCATGCCGATCCCCGTGTCGGCGACGGTGATGCACACCTGGCGATCAGCGGCGCAGAGAGCCGCCACACGAGCCGTTCCACCCGACGGCGTGAACTTGGCGGCGTTCGACATCAGGTTCAAAACCGCCTTGCGCAGACGCGTGCGATCCCCCACCGCAAGGCATGGCCGCACCACCGGCCCCATCTCCAGCTTGACGCCCGCTTCGTCGAACGTCGCCTGGATCGCGTGCACGCACTCTTCCAGCAGCTCTCCCATATCGATCACATCGGGATCGAGCGTCAGGTCTCCTGACTCCGACTTCACCAGCATCAAGATGTCGTTGATGATGGTGAGCAGGCTTCGGCCATTATTCAGGATCTCGGCCGCGAACTCGCGATACTGCGGCTCGTTCAACGGCCCCAGCTGCTCGCGCGCGATAAGCTCGGAAAAGCCGATCACGGCATTCAGGGGCGTACGCATCTCGTGCCCCATCGTCGCCAGGAACTCGGATTTCGCGCCGATGGCGGCAGCCGCACCGGCTGCCGCCTCGCACAACTGCGCCTCCCGCTCCTTCCGGGTCGTAATGTCGGACACGCTGAAGAGGGCGCCGCCGCTCTCCGTTTCGCTGCGCGCCAGCCGCACCCATCGCCCGTCCGATAACATCGCATCGATGTCCAGCCGGCCGGCCGAACGCAGCTGGATCAGAAGCTCCGATTTCTGCTGCTCGGTACGCAGGGCGAACACGCCGCCCTTCACCACCCGCGCCGCCGCCTCGTCCAGCGACTCGCCAACCTGCGGCGCGAGCGACGGACCGCCGCAGAAATCCTCGATCTCGCGACTGCAAATCACGACGCGCCGGTCGCTGTCGATCAGAACGAAGCCGTCTGCGGATTGATCCATCGCCTCGCCAAGGCGCGTATATGCCGAGAGCCGCGATGCGGGCGGCGCAAGCTTGCGCCGGCCTCCGGCGCGGATTGCCGTGAAAACCCGGCCCAATTTCCCCAAGAGATCGGTCATGTCGGCGCAAGAACTCGGCTGCAGGGCGGCTGCCACCCCGGCTTCGCCCCATTCTTGTCCGCGCGTCCATAAGGACTGGTGAACCACTATGACCAGCGAGTTTACCACATGGCTCCCGGGCCTTTACGGCCCACGGCGATACCGCTAAACACCTTCCACTTCTTCGGGGAGTAGCCGTCCGCGGCGATCAGCGGAGGACGCGTCAACACACTTGGGGTTCGCTCCATGGCGCGTCCGGCAGGGACAACCTGCTTGGCGAGACCGACGATACGGATGCCCGGCAGAGGCCGCGGGTATCGGTGTCGTCGTGTCATATCCGGCCCTGGGAGTATTTCATCCATGGAAGCATTGTGGGTTTCGGCAGGACTCGTTGCTGTGGCCGAGATCGGCGACAAGACACAGCTTCTCGCCGTCGTTCTGGCGGCGAAATACCGCCGCCCCTGGCCGATCATCCTGGGCATTCTTGCCGCAACGCTGGCCAATCACGCGGCGGCGGCCTGGATCGGCATCCTGCTCGGCGATTTCCTCACCGGCCCGTGGTTCCAGATCGCGGTCGGCATCGCGTTCATCGCCATGGCCGGCTGGGCGCTGATCCCCGACAAGGCCGACGACGATGCTGCTCAGCGCAAGGCCGGGGGCGTGTTCCTCACCACCCTTGTCGCCTTCTTTCTTGTCGAGATCGGCGACAAGACGCAGCTCGCCACCACGCTTCTCGCCGCCCGCTTTCAGGACATTGTGCTGGTTACGGCGGGAACGACGCTCGGCATGATGCTGGCGAATGTGCCGGCGGTGTTCCTCGGCGAGCGCATCACGCGCATCGTGCCGCTGAATATCGTGCGCATGATCGCAGCGGCGATTTTTGCGGCGATCGGCGTGTGGATTCTGGTTGCGGCGCTCTAGGTCCGGGCGGCGGGAGGCTCACCCTCCCGCCGCTCACGCTCCCTGAGCCGGCGGTGCCAGGACAGGCCTGTATTCACGAGGATGACCGCCCCGGCCAAGGCTACGAGGCCGGCGAACCAGACGAAAAACCTGGCGGTTTCCGGCGCGGCGATACCCAGCATCAGCGACACCACCATCGCCGCGAATCCGGACAGCCCGATCCACGAACCAAGCGTAAGACGCGATTTCAGGGGAACGGTCGACATTCGGCCTCCGGCCCGGTTTCGGGCAGCAGGCTCTACAACGCCAGGATGCGGTCAAGGTTCCCGCGAAGAAAATGGTAGCAGCGGACGGATTTGAACCGCCGACCAAGGGATTATGATTCCCCTGCTCTACCGCTGAGCTACGCTGCCACGCTGCGGGAGGCGGCTCTTAAGTCGCCCCGGCCACATCTGTCAAGAAACAACCGGAATCCGGGTTCAGGCCGCCGCCGGTTCCGCCGCGCGCCGCACGATCCAGCCCCCGCCCAGGACCCGGCTCGATCCTCCCGCATCGTAGAAAACGCAGGCCTGTCCCGGCGCCACGCCTTCCTCGCCCCCCGCCAGACGCACCCGCGCCCCGCCCGCGCCGTCGCTGAAGATCTCGGCCTCCACCGGGGGCCGGGTCGAGCGCACGCGCGCCAGCACGGCCTGCGGCGCCTCGGACAACGGCGTATCGCCCAGCCAGTTCACCCGCGCCACATCGACATCTTTCACCGCCAGCGCCGTGCGCGGGCCGACGACGACGCGGCGTGTGCGCGGCTCCAGCCGCACCACATACAGGGCTTCGCCGGCAGTCTTGAGATCCAGCCCACGGCGCTGGCCGACCGTATAGTTCACGATCCCCTCGTGTGCGCCCAGCACACGGCCGTCGACATGCACGATCTCGCCCGGCGCAGCGGCGTCGGCGCGCAGCTTGCGCACCAGATCGCCATAGCGGCCCTCGGGAACGAAGCAGATATCCTGGCTATCCGGCTTGGTCGCGACATCCAGCCCAAACCGCGCCGCAAGGTCGCGCGTCTCGCTCTTGGGCAGGTCGCCCAACGGAAA
>JAKOQZ010000140.1 GCA_029778105.1 Pseudomonadota bacterium
ACACCTGGCGCGCCGGCACGGAGCTGTTCTGGCGCGACTCGACCCAGGGCATGTTCGGCCTTGAAGTCGCCTATCAGACGCTGGATCAGGCTCAGTCGCTGGACGGCGTGTTCGTCGGCCTGCGCGGCGAGTACTATTCGTCGGATGCCTTCACCTTCGGCGGCGGCGTGAACTACAACACGTTCGAGACCTCAGGCGTGTCGATCGACACGTGGGGCGCCAATCTTTTCGGCACCTACTACGCCAACGAAAAGACCGGCATCTCGCTGCGCGGCAACTACGCCTCGTCCGATCTGCCGAGCAGCTCGCCCGAGATCGACACCTGGGGCATCAGCGCCGACGTGGAATATCTGTTCCAGAACAATCTCTCGCTCACCGGCTCGATCGGCTACACGAGCATCGACGTCGTCAGCGATGACTTGTCGCGTCTGACGGTCGGCGCCAAGCTGAAGGTCTATTTCGGCACCGAAGGCTCGCTGGCCAACCAGCACCGCACGGGCACGCTGGAGCCGACCACGGCCGGCTTCAACCTGCCGTTCTTCGGCCTCTAAGGCACGGTTCAGTCTGAAGGCGGCGCGGGAGAGATCCCGCGCCGTTTTCTTTTGCAGGCGCCGGCGGCTTGCGCGGCGCATTTCCTTCGCTCACAAGACGGCCATGCGGATCGATCTTACGAAATTCGGCCATATCCACGATTTGAGCGCGGGCGCGGCGCTGGGAGGCGAGGCGCTGTCGCAGGCTGTCGCGGGCAGGGCCGCGGTGCTGAGGGCCAAGGGTGCAGGCCGGGGCGCTACCGTCGCCATCGGGCATGGCGGCAGCCTTTCTTTTTTCATCGACCTGTTCGCCGTGTGGTCGTGCGGCGCGACGGCGGCGTGCATCGACGCGAGCCTGACGCCCGGCGAGCGCGCCAATGTGTCGGCGTTCGCCAAGCCGCTCCTGGTGCTGGTTTCCAGCGATGCCGAGGCGGAGGGGTGGGGCGTTCCTGCGCTGAACCTCGCAGACGCGCCGTCTTCGGACGAGATGGTCGTCTCGCCGCAGTCGCATCTGGATGACGCGGCGGTCATCCTGTTTACGTCGGGCACGACGGGCGCGCCCAAGGGTGTCGTGCTGACGTTCCGGGCGCTGTTTGCGCGCATAGCGCTGAACCACGCGCATATCGGCAAGTCCGTGACGGGACGCGCGCTCGTCACGCTGCCCACGCATTTCGGGCACGGCCTGATCGGCAACGCGCTGACGCCGCTGTTCGCCGGCGGCGAAATCGTGCTGGCGCCGCGCGGGCTTGGGCTGGCCAAGGAACTCGGGCGGCTGATCGACGCGGAGCGGATCACCTTCATGTCGTCGGTGCCGACGCTGTGGCGCATGGCGTTGAAGCTCTCCAACCCGCCGACGGGCGGGACATTGGCCCGCGTGCATGTCGGCTCGGCGCCGTTGTCATCGGCGCTTTGGCAGGACATCGCCGGCTGGTCCAGCGCGGAGACCGTCAACTGCCTCGGCATTACGGAGACGTCGAACTGGATCGGCGGCGCCTCATCGGTGAAGGACGGGATCGAGGATGGGTTCGTCGGGCGCCCGTGGGGCGGCAGCGTCGCTGTCCGGCTGGACGACGGACGCATCCTGTCGCACGGGGAAGGCGAGATCGTGGTGCAGACGCCATCGTTGATGGCGGGGTATCTGGACCGGCCCGATCTGACGGCTGCCGTGCTGGAAGACGGTTGGTATCGCACGGGCGATCAGGGACTTGTGGATGCGCGCGGGGTTACGGTCGCCGGGCGGATCAAGGACGAGATCAACCGGGCGGGCTTCAAGATCCAGCCGGCCGAGCTGGATATGCTGATCGAGCAGCACGAGGCGGTGGCGGAGGCATGCGCCTTTGCGATCCCGGACGCCGTGAGCGGCGAGATCGTGGGCGCGGCGGTGCGGTTCAAGCCCGGCGTCGCGGCGGACATGGAAAGCGTCAAGGCGTTCTGCCGCACACGGCTGCGCCGTGAGGCGACGCCGGAGCGCTGGTTCACGGTGGATGAAATTCCGCGCACCGCGCGCGGCAAGGTGAGCCGCGAAGCCGTGCGCCGTACGCTGATGGAGGGCGCGAAGCCATGATGCGACAGCCCCCGCCGCCGCGGATCAAACTGCTGAAGCTGGAGACGGAGCGCTTCATCCTGCGCAGCCTGACGCCGGCCGATGCGTCGGAGCGCTGGGCGTCCTGGCTGGCGGACCCGGAAGTGATGGGGCCGGTCAACACCGCGCCGCGCTCGATGACCCGCGAGGATCTGGCGCGCTACACGCAGCGTTTCGACCAGCAGACGCGGCTGCTGATCGGCATCTTCGATCGGGAGACCAAGCTGCATATCGGGCTCTATCAGATCGATGTGAACCCGCATCACCGCACGGCGAAGCTGAACGTGATCGTGGGCGACAAGGATTTCTGGGGCCGCAAGGTGGTGCTGGAGACCCGGGCGGCGCTGCTGGACCATCTGTTCAGGTCGGGCGTGGAGAAGGTGATCGGGTCGCCGCTGGCGCGGAACTTCCCGGCGGTCTTCAATTACAAGGCGCAGGGTTGGCGCCTGGAAGGGATCATGAAGGGCCAGGTGCGGCACATGCATTCCAACGCGCGTCTCGACCAGTACGAGTTCGGCCTGCTGAAGGACGAATGGATCGCTCTCAAGAAGAAGGCCGGCGCATGAGCCCGACTGACGTGAAAGCTTTCGTGGCCGAGGCGCTGCAGGTGGACGTGGCGGCGCTGGCCGACGATCTGCGCATCGGCGGGATCGACGCCTGGGACAGCCTGGCGCATATGCGCCTGCTGACCGCGATCGAGGAGCGGTTGGGGAAGCCGCTGGACGCCGAGACCGCGGCCGGGATCGAAAGCCTTTCGGATATCCAGCGCGTGCTGGCCTAGGCGCGTACGGTTCCCAGCATCAGGGACGGCAAAGGCGCATTCGCCTTTGGCATGGCGAGAATGGCGTCGATCAGCGGTTGCGGCTCGTCATAGCCGCCGAGCCGCATGAGCATGGTCGCCTTGGCGACCATGTCGGCGCGGGAGAGCGGCGCTTCGGGATCGCCTTTGGCGTCGTGGCGGGATGCGGCGAGCTCGACGCCGTCGCTCAGCGTCACCTTTACGCCCGTACCCCAATGGACGGGATAAGCGGACGCATAGGGTTCGGCCTTGCTGAGCACGACTTTGGCCGCGCCGTCGCGGTGGCGGTCGCGGGCGGCGGCATCGAACGACGTGAAGTCGACGACGCCGTCGGCCAGGGCGGCGGCGACCGTGTGCTGGAGCGAGAATTTGGCCTGATATTCCGTGTCCGGATGAATGCGGTCGCAGACGTCGATGGCCGCGCCGTATGTCTCGACGAGCACGCGGGATATGGCGCGGTTGCCGATCTGCGGCGAGAGTTCGAGCGCTGCGTCGATCGCCGGGTGGGTGTGGCGGCAGCATGGCCACGGCTTGATCGACGTATCGTGAACCGCCCAGGGGGCCTGGGGCGCGGCGGTGACGGCACCGGGTTTCGGGTCGGGACAGAGGCCGGCGTAGAAGCCTTTCGGACCTTCCAGGATGGTCTCCGGTCCGGTGAAGGCCTGCCCGGCGAGCTCGGCGGCGAGCTGGCCGGATTCGGCGGCGCGGCCCGCATGGAGATGCTTCGACATGGCGCTCGAGGTCATGAATTCCCACAGGCCGCTCGATTGCGTGCCGGCGTTGCCGAGCGCCCAGGCGAAGGCGTCTTCGCTCAAGTCGAGCAGGCTGGCGCCGGCCGCCGCGCCGCCGAAGGGCCCGCAGGTCGCCGTGTTGTGCCAGATGCGGTAGTGGGCGGGGCCGACGCTGGCGCCGACCCGGCAGGCGGCCTCGAAACCCCAGATGATGGCTTTCAGCGTGGACGGGCCGTCGGCGCCGAGCCGCTCGGCGAGCGCCCATGCTGCAGGCACGACGACGCAGCCGGGGTGCACGACAGAAGCGCGGTGGAGATCGTCGGTTTCGTGGATGTGGGTCAGCGCGCCGATCATGAAGGCGCGCCCGAACGGTGCGCCGGCGGCATGGGCCTTGAGCAGAATCCCGCCCGGCTGGGAATTGACGCCGGCGACGGCGTTGGCGAGCGCGTCGAGCGTCAGCAGCGCGGCGGCCTCCAGATCCGGTCCGGTCACGGGTTTGGCGGCGATGAGGCGGGCGAGTTGTCGGGCGATGGCGGTCATGGCCTTTATGTGCCTTGAAATCGTCGCCGGTCCAAGCCAGACACCGCCCGCACATGACGTCCCATTCCCCAGCGCCGCTGACCACGATCGGCTTCGATGCCGACGATACGCTTTGGCAGAACGAACAGTTCTTCCGTCTGAACGAGGCGCGCTTCGCGGAGATGCTGCGACCTCATGCGCCCGGCATCGAAATCGAGCCGCGCCTGCTTGAGGCCGAGCGGCGCAACCTCGCGTTCTACGGGTTCGGCATCAAAGGCTTCGTGCTGTCGATGATCGAGACGGCGGTCGAACTGACCGAGGGGCGCATTCCGGCGCAGGTTATCGGCGAGATCCTTGCCATGGGGCGGGAGATGCTGCGCCATCCGGTTCACACGCTGCCGCATGTGCGTGAGACGCTTGAAGCGCTGCACGGGCAGTACCGCATGGTGCTGATCACGAAGGGCGATCTGTTCGATCAGGAGCGCAAGCTGGCGGCGTCGGGGCTGGGCGAGCTGTTCGACGCGGTGGAGATCGTGAGCGACAAGTCGCAGGCGACGTATGAACGCATCTTTGCGCGGCACGGCGACGGCGCATCGCGGGCGATGATGGTGGGCAACTCGCTGAAGTCGGACGTGATCCCGGCGATCGCCGCCGGCGCATGGGGCGTCTTCGTGCCGCATCCGCTGACCTGGGTTCTGGAACATGCCGAGGAACCGGCGGACGCGCCGCGGTTCAGAAAGATCGCCGATCTGGGCGCATTGCCGGGGCTTTTGGCCGAGATCGTCTGAGCGCGATGCGCCGCCTTGCGGCGTCACGTCCGCCTTCCGTAAGTTCCCCACTGCATGACCGTTGTGATTCCCGCGCGCCCGCGTCACGGCGCATTCCTGCGCCTTGCTGCCCTCGCCGCGCTGTCGGTGCTTGCGGCTGCGTGCGGTTCGACGCGCTCGATGGGCGATGGCCCGGTGCCGAGCGGCGAGGGCGGACGCTACAAGGTGGGCAGCCCCTATGAGGTCGCCGGGGTCTGGTATTACCCGCAGGAAGACCCTCTCTACGACGAGACGGGCATCGCCTCGTGGTATGGCCGGGAGTTCGCGGGTCGCAAAACCGCCAATGGCGAGATCTTCAATCCCAAGGAAGTCAGCGCGGCGCACAAGACACTGCCCATGCCCACCAATGTGCGCGTGACCAACCTGGACACCGGCAAGTCGATCGTTGCGCGGGTCAACGATCGGGGGCCTTTCAAACCGGGCCGTATCATCGATCTGTCGGAGAAGGGGGCTGAGCTTCTGGGCTTCAAGGCGCAGGGCGTCGCCCGCGTGCGCGTGGAATTCCTTGGCATCGCCGACCTGCCGGACGGCCGGCCGGGCAAGCGCGTGGCCGGCAAGGGCGATCATGCCGAAATCGGCGAAACCGTCGCCCGGGCCGCGCCGTCTGGCGCCGTGGAGGGCGGGGCGCTGCCGCCGCCGCCGGGCACCAGCGCGGCAGAGCCGGCCCGTCCGGCGGCGAGCGCACCCGCGCCGGTTCCGGTTCCCGTCGCCTCGCCGGTCGATCAGCCGGATGGAACCGTCACAGAAGTGGATGTGGCTTCGGTCAGCGGCATCTACGTGCAGGCGGGCGCGTTTCTGGCCAAGGAAAACGCCGACCGGCTGCTGACGCGGCTGACGCGCATCGCGAAATTCAAGATTTCGCCCAAGCGCCAGAACGGAAAGCTGTATTATCGAGTCCGCGTCGGACCGATTGCGTCGGTCGATGAGGCGGATGCCATTCTCGAGAAAGTGCTGATGGACGGCCAGAAGGGCGCGGCCATCGTCGTTGAGTAGGAGTTGTCCATGTTGACCCGATTTTTCGCAGCGGCGCTTCTGGCCCTCGGGCTGGCTGCACCGGCGGCAGCTTTCGAGACGATCGCGAAGACGGCGATCCTGATCGACTACGACACCGGAGAAACGCTCTACAGCAAGGACGCCGACAAGCGCGTCCCGCCCGCCTCGATGACGAAGCTGGTGCTGGCCGATGTGATCTTCTCGAAGCTGAAGTCGGGCGAGATCACCATGGACACCAAGTTCCGCGTCTCGGAGAAGGCGTGGAAAATGGGCGGCTCCAAGATGTTCGTGGAGCTCGGCACGGAAGTGCGCGTCGAGGATCTGCTGCGCGGCATCATCATCCAGTCGGGCAACGACGCCTGCATCGTGATGGCCGAAGGCATCGCCGGGTCGGAAGAGGGCATGGTCGCGCTGATGAATGCGCGGGCCCGCGAGTTGGGCATGAAGGATTCGCTGTTCCAGAACGTCACGGGCTGGCCGGCGGAGAACCACTATATGTCGGCGCGCGATCTTTCGACGATCGCGCGGCACATCATCCAGACCTATCCCGAGTATTTTCACTTCTATTCGGAAAAGGAATTCACCTGGTCGGCCGGCTCGGGCATCAAGCCCGGCGAGGGCGACAAGGCGACGATCAGCCAGGGCAACCGCAATCCGCTGCTCTATGCGACGCCGCCGGGCGACGGCATGAAAACCGGCCACACGGATGAGGCCGGGTACTGCCTGACCGGAACCGAAAAGCGCGGCGACCAGCGCATGATCATGGTGGTGACGGGCCTCGCCTCGGAAAAGGAGCGCGCGGAGGAGTCTGTTCGTTTCATGGAGGCGGCGTTCAAGGAATTCCGCCGGTTCGATGTCTTCAAGCCGGGCGATGCCATCGCCGAAGCCGAAGTGTGGAACGGCGAGGCCGACAAGGTCGCTCTGACGGTGGCTCAGCCGCTGCGGCTCTATTTCACGCCTGAGGGCCGTCAGGGGCTGAAGGTGTCGTACAGCTATACGGCGCCCTTGAAGGCGCCGCTGGCGGCCGGGCAGGAAGTGGGCACGCTGACCATAGAGGCGCCTGGCTATGAGACGCGGAAGGTTCCGTTGGTGACGGCGGCTGAAGTGCCGGAGACGGGCATCATCGGGCGGATCATGAACGCCGTGTCGCTGGAGCTCTTCGGCTATGAGGAGCCGCAGGGCTGAGATGACGCGCGGCTTCTTCATCGCGCTGGAAGGCGGCGAGGGAGCCGGCAAGTCGACGCAGGCGCGCCGCCTGGCCGAGACGCTGCGGGCCGGCGGCCGCGAAGTCGTCCAGACCCGCGAACCGGGCGGATCGCCAGGCGCGGAAGATATCCGCAAGCTGCTGGTCACCGGCGACGCCGCACGCTGGACGCCGCTGACCGAGGCGCTGCTGATGTACGCGGCCCGGGAAGATCACCTGAACGCGACCATCCGTCCGGCGCTGGCGCGGGGCGCTGTGGTGATCTCGGACCGCTTTGCCGATTCATCCGAAGCCTATCAGGGGGCCGGCGGCGGCGTGCCGCTGGAGACCCTGAATGCGTTGCGGACGGCGGTGGTGGGCGCAGATGAGCCCGATCTGACTTTGATCTTCGATCTGCCGGTGGAGACCGGGCTTGCGCGCGCCGCGGCGCGTGGCGGCGACGCGCGCTTTGAGTCCAAGGGCGCGGACTATCACCAGCGTCTGCGCGACGCCTTTCTGGCAATCGCCGCCCGCCGCAAGGATACGGCCGTGCTGATCGACGCGGCGCAGAGCGAGGACGCCGTCGCCGAGGCGATCCGCATGCGGGTCGCCGACGCCATGGCGCGGCCGCGCTGATGTCGGAGGCCGCCGAGTCCGATCGCCTGGAAGGCTGGCCGCACCCGCGTGAGGCGACACGGCTGATCGGGCACGGCGATGCCGAGGCGACGTTGTTGAAGGCCGTGAACGGGAAGATGCCCCATGCCTGGGTCTTCGGCGGATTGAAGGGCATCGGCAAGGCGACGCTGGCCTGGCGGTTGGCCAAGGCTCTGCTGCAGCGTGGCCGGGACAGGTCGCCGCTGGCCAGCCTGGATAGTGACGCTGCACATCCCGCGGTGCGCCGCCTGATGTCGGGCGCGCAAGGCGATGTGCTGTCGCTGAAGCGGCCGACAGACCCCAAGACGGGCAAGATCAAGAACGATCTTACGGTCGATGAAGTCCGCAGGCTGGGCGAATTCTATGCGCGACATGCGGGCGAGGGCGGCACGCGCATCGCCATCGTCGACAGCGCGGACGATCTCAACCGCAACGCCGCCAACGCATTGCTGAAGACGCTGGAGGAGCCGCCGCCGGACAGTCTGCTGATCCTCATCGCGCACCGGCCGCGCGCTCTTCTGCCTACGATCCGGTCGCGCTGCCGGATGCTGATGATGTCGCCGCTGAACGAGACCGACATGACGACGGCGCTCAATCTGATTGCGCCGGATATGAAGGACCGCGCGCAATTGGCGCGGTTGTCGGCGGGAAGTGTCGGCGGGGCGCTGGAGATGTCGGCTTATGACGGCGCGGGGCTGGACGCGAGCCTGAAGGCCATCGTGGCGCGGCGCGGCCGGGACGCCAGCGCGGCCCATGCGCTCGCCAACGATCTGGCGGCAGCAGGCGGCGCGCCGCGCTTCCGGTTGTTCATCGACCGGGTTCAGGCGGGCTTCGCCGATGCCGCCCGGCGCGGCGATCGCGCGGCGCTGGAGGCCTGGAAGATGGCGGGCGATCTGGCCCGGGCCGAAGACAGCCTCAATATCGACAAGCGCAGCATCGTGCTGCGGCTGCTGGAGCGCTACGCCGCGCTTACGGCCTAGAGGTCGCCGGCGATCCCGGCGAGCAGCTCGAAACTGCGCAGGCGCGCCTGGTGATCGTAGATCGATCCGGTCACCATGAGTTCGTCGATGCCGGTGACGCGGATGAATTCCTGCAGTTCGCGCCTGACGGTGTCGGGCGAGCCGACAAAGGAATAGGTCAGCATGTGCTGCGCCTGCGCCTTTTCCGCCCCGGACCAGTAGGTTTCGATGTCGTCGATCGGCGGCTGCATCTTGCCGCGCGCGTTGCGCATCATGTTGGTGAAGGCCTGCTGCAGCGAGGTGAACAGGCGGCGCGCCTCGGCATCGGTGTCGGCGCAGATGACGTTGACGCAGGCCATGGAATAGGGCGCCTGCGACTGCTCGGACGGCTGGAAGCGCTGGCGGTAGGCGGCGAGGGCCTGCATCAGCGCGTCGGGCGCAAAATGCGAGGCGAAAGCGTAGGGCAGGCCCAGAATGCCCGCGAGCTGGGCGCCGAAGGTGCTGGACCCGAGAATCCAGATCGGCACGTTGAGGCCGCCGCCCGGGACGGCCTGGATCGCCTGTCCGGGCTGAACGTCTGCGAAGAAGGCCTGCACCTCCTGCACATCGCGGGGGAACTGGTCGGCGCTGTCCGGCCCCCGGCGGAGGGCGCGCAGCGTGCGCTGGTCGGTTCCGGGAGCGCGGCCGAGACCGAGGTCGATGCGCCCCGGGTAGAGAGATTCCAGAGTGCCGAACTGCTCCGCGATGACCATGGGGGAATGATTGGGTAGCATCACACCGCCGGCGCCGATCCGGATGGTGCTGGTGCCTTCCGCAACGAAGCCCAGGGCGACAGAGGTGGCTGCGCTGGCGATGCCGACCATGTTGTGGTGCTCGGCCATCCAGAAGCGATGATAGCCGTGCCGTTCGGCATGCCGGGCGAGGTCGCGAGCGTTCAGCAGCGCATCGCGCGGCGTGGCCCCTTCGACGACAGGGGCGAGATCAAGCACGGACAGTTTCATGGATGCTATCTGGGCGCAGCGGCGGCGCGCCGCAATGGGTGAGGTGGACGCACTGGCGGCGATCGCCTAGATCAGCGCAATGCCCCTGGTCGACAGCCACTGCCATCTGGATTTTCCTGCCTTTTCAGAACAGCGCGAGGCGGTGATCGACCGCGCCCGGCAGGCCGGGGTGGGGGTGATGCTGACCATCGGAACCAAGCTCTCGGCCTTTGACGGCGTGAAGGCGGTCGCCGAACGTCACGACGGGATCTATTGCTCTGTCGGTATCCACCCGCATGAGGCGGAGGCGGAACCGGGTGTGCAGGCGGATGAGCTGTTGGCGCATGCCGCGCATCCCAAGGTGGTCGCGTTTGGCGAGACCGGGCTGGACTATTTCTACGAGCACGCGCCGCGCGACGCGCAAAAGGCGAATTTTCGTGCGCATATCGAGGCTGCGCGCGCCGCGGGGCTGCCGGTGATCGTGCATACGCGCGACGCCGACGAAGACACCGAAGCGCTTTTGCGCGAGGAGATGGCGAAGGGCGTCTTCACCGGCGTTCTGCATTGCTTTACGTCGGGCGAAAGACTGGCGCGAGCGGCGATCGAACTGGGCTTCTACATCTCGTTTTCCGGGATTCTGACGTTCAAAAAAACCGAGGCGCTTCAGGCGATTGCGCGCGATTTGCCGCTCGACCGGATCCTGGTGGAGACCGATGCCCCCTACCTGGCGCCGATTCCGCACCGGGGAAAAACCAACGAGCCGGCCTTTGTCGCCCATACGGCCGGCAGGCTGGCGGCGCTGCGGGGGCTGGCGCTCGACGAGGTCGCGGCGGTGACGACCGCCAATTTCCACCGCCTGTTCGCAAAGACTGAGCCCTATGCCGGTTGAGGCGCGGATTCTGGGCTGTGGCTCGTCGAGCGGCGTTCCGAGGCTGGGGCTGGACGGGCCGGACTGGGGCGCCTGCGATCCGCGTGAGCCGCGGAACCGACGGACCCGGTGTTCGCTTCTGGTGCGCACGGGTGCGCTGAATCTCCTGATCGATACCAGCCCCGATCTGCGCGAGCAGATGCTGCTGGCGGGCGATGCTCGGGTGGATGCCGTGCTCTACACGCACGACCACGCAGACCAGATTCATGGCATCGACGATTTGCGCGCCATCGCCTATGCGATGCGGCGCCGGATGCCCGTCTATGCCGACGGCGAAACGCTGCGGACCCTCAAGGCGCGCTTTGGATATTGTTTCGAAACGCCGGCCGGCAGCCTTTATCCGCCGATCCTGGATGCCCGGCTGATCGAGGACCCGCTGGCGCCGTTCAGCGTGGAGGGCAGGGCAGGCAGTGTAGAAGTGGTGCCCTTCGCCCAGACGCACGGGCGGATTCGATCGTTGGGATTCCGTGTCGGTCCAGTGGCTTACTCCAGCGATGTGTCGGGGCTGGATGAGGATGCCTTTGCTGCGCTGGAAGGCGTTGAGTGCTGGATCGTGGACGCCTTGCGGGACGAGCCCCATCCCACGCACTCGCATGTGGCGCAGACGCTGGACTGGATCGCGCGCGTAAAACCCCGGCGCGCCATCCTGACCAATCTGCACATCGATCTGGACTACGCCGCCCTGTCGGCGCGCCTGCCGCCGGGCGTCGAGGTCGGCTTCGATGGACTCACATTCGTCAGCGCAAGTTGAATTTTGCTCTTGTGCAGTGCGGCGTGATCTTGGTTACAATAGGGTTGCGAGCAGGTTACGCTACGGCTATGTAGCCGGCCTGCTGATGCTCGGGTGGTGGTGGCAATTCGCGCGATAATGGCAAAAGCCGTGCGCGAAATTCGGCGTTACGTCAGGCGGCTTGAACCGTCGCGACGGTCTGTTGGGGAACGCCGGCCTCAAACCATTCCTGAGGGGTGAAGTTTCGAATTGCGCTCGTCGCGATCCGTGGCGGGCGTCGGTGAACAAGAAGCGGCAATGGAGCCGCGACAAGGGGTATACGAAGGTGGTTATGACATCGGATGAGCGCTGTGCTTCGCGCGTCGCCCGCGGTATCGCGGCTGGCGCGTTCGCCTTTAGCCTGACCTTCGCTTCGGCGTCGGCGGCGCTTGCGCAGAGCCCTGCAGCCCCCCCTCCGCCTGAACCCGTCGCGGATTCGCCGGCCGCTCCCGCCGCCACGCCGGCGACGGACCCGGCCGCCGCCCCCGGCGCCACGCCGGCAGCCGCCGGCACCACCCCGGGCGCGACGCCCGCCGTCGGCCCCGATGGCCTCCCGATCGCTCCGGCCCCCACGCCGGTTCCGATGCAGCCGAAGCTCGGCCCGGACGGCAAGCCCGTGCTCGGCCCTGACGGGCAGCCGGTGATGGAACCCGCTCCGGTCACCCCGGCGCCGACCGTTTCTCCCGCCCCGACCCCGACGCCGGAAAAGCCCAAGGAGCCGATCAAGGCGGACTTCTTCGGTCTGGAAGTGCTGATCCCGGCGGACGAGGAATACTCGCTCTGGGGTCTGTTCATGATCGCCCACCCGGTGGTGAAGGTCGTCATGATGGGCCTGATCCTCGCCTCGATCATCTCGTGGGCGATCCTGATCTCCAAGCTGATCTATTTCAGCGCCCTGAACCGCCGCACCACCAACTTCCTCAACGACTTCCGTTCGTCGAACGCGCCGCTGCAGGACATGTCGAAGTCGCTGTCGGGCAAGGACCGCACCACGCCGCCTGCGGCGATGGTGGAGGCCGCCGGCAATGAAATCGACCTGACCTTCGCGCAGGGTCCGGCGTCGTCGGGCGAGAAGCGCGAACACCTGACGCAGCGCATCGCCTCGGCAATGTCGATCGCCCAGGCCTCGAAGAGCGCCGAGCTCGGTGCGGGCATGGCGTTCCTCGCCACTGTCGGCTCGATCGCCACGTTCGTGGGTCTGTTCGGTACGGTGTGGGGCATCATGTTCTCGTTCATCGGCATCGCGAAGTCGAAGTCGACCAACCTCGCGGTCGTGGCGCCCGGTATCGCCGAAGCGCTGTTCGCGACGGCCATCGGTCTTTTCGCCGCTATTCCGGCGGTCGTGTTCTACAACATCTTCGCCCGCCGCATTGCTGCCTACAATCAGCGCTTGGATAGCTTCTCGTCCGAACTGCTGGTGCGCACGTCTCGTCAGCTCGACCAGACCGCCCACTAACGCACTCGTTCAGGAAAGGAGCCCCTTCCCATGGGTGCAAAAGTAGGCGGCGACGAGAATAAATCGTCGAAGAACTACTCCGAGAACGCAGAGATCAATGTCGTTCCCTTTGTGGACGTCATGCTCGTGCTTCTCATCATCTTCATGGTGGCGGCGCCGCTCGCCACCGTGAACGTCCAGGTCGATCTGCCTCCATCGAATGCCGAGCCGACGCCGAATCCCAAAGATCCGGTGTTCGTCTCGATCCAGAAGACGGGCCAGATATTCCTCGGCGACAACGAGACGACGATCGAGGCGCTGGGTCCGGCGATGATGGAGCGCACGCTCGGCGACCGCGAGAACCGCATCATGGTCCGCGCGGACCGTGACGTGATCTACGGTAACGTCATGCGCGTGATGAACGTTCTCCAGGACAACGGCTTCTACAAAGTGGCTTTGGTCGCCGAAGAAGTCGTGAACTAGGGCAGGGCGCGGTTCAACACGATGAAACGCTCCCTCTGGTTTACCATTCTGGCCGCGATCCTGCTGCACGGTGTGATCGGCTGGTACTTCATCACCAAGTTTGTGGTGAAGCCCATCGAGCAAAAGGAAGAGATGGTGATCACGACGATGGTGGAGCCTCCTCCGCCGCCGCCGCCGCCGCCACCACCTCCGCCGCCGCCGGATGAACCTCCTCCGCCGCCGGAAAAGCCGCGCGTCCGTCCGCGCTTCCCACCCCCGATTCCGCCGCCGCCAGACGTGCCGCCGCTGCCCGTGCCGCCCCAGCCTCCGGCTGAGGACACGACGGACGCGACGACCACGACTTCGCAGAACACGCAACCGCCTCCGGCCCCCCGGCCGAGCAAGAAGGTGCAGCCCAAGTATCCGGACCGCGCACTCGAGCGGGAACGCGAAGGCGAAGTGGTTGTGGTGCTGACGATCGGTGCGGGTGGTGCCGTGACCGACGCGCAGGTCGCCAGCGAGAATCCCACCGGCATGGGCTTCGGGGCCTCGGCCGTCGCGGCGGTCCAGCGTTACGAGTTCGTGGGCAGCGCCCCCGGCAAGTACACGATCACGATCAAGTTCCGCCTGGAATAGTCGCGGTCACCATTCCCAAGACGAGAGACGGCGCCGAAAGGCGCCGTTTTTTTTTGTTTGCATGGACTTATATCTGGAAGACCAGTCTTAATATTCCAGGAGAGTAGGGTGGTGAACGCCAATCCCTGATTGTTCGCGCAGCCATGTTGCTGTCACGATTGGGGCGTTCGCTCGCGTGATCTGGAGGTTTTCCGCCATGGTTTATGCGCAGTCTCCCAGTGGTTCCGTGTCTCTGGCGTCCCGCGAACGGACAGCGATTACGGTTCTCGGCAGCATTGTCCTGCACCTGTTGCTCGGTTGGGCGGTGCTTCATTTGCTGGTCGGCAGGACGCTTCCACCGCCCGAAGAACCGATGACGATCGAGATCGCGCCGCCCATGGCTGTTCCGGCGCGTGCGGCGCCTGCGGTCACCACCGATGCGCCTCCGGTCTTGCCCGAGCGTCCGCGTTCCGAGCTCGCGCTGTCCAAGCCCGATCCTCAGCCGGCAGCAGCGCCGCAGCCGGCTCCAAGTCGGCCGGTGGCCTCAGAGGCGCTTGAAGGGATTGGCGTGGCCGCAGGTCCTGTGGGGCCGCCGGCAGCAGCGCCTCGGCCGACCTATCGGACGGACGTGGTCTATCCGGTGAGGGCTCAGACGGCGGAACGCAGCGGCGTCGCGGTGGTCGAGGTGCTGATCGCGGCCGGCGGCGCAGTGACGGATGTGCGCGTGGTCAGCGAGTCTCCAGGGGGCTACGGCTTCGGACAGGCAGCTCTGGAATCGGTTCGCCAGTGGCGTTTCGATACGGCGCAGCCCGGCGTTTATCGCGTGACGGTTCGTTTCACGCTCGACTAGAAGACGTACCGAGGCTCATCTCCGCGCCGATTTCCACATCCCGTATTTTCCATAATATATCTTATACGCATTCTGCATACGGGGGCGTTGCTGGCGCGCGATCATCTCTCGCCTCTCGCGGCCTGTGACGCGCGCGCACCCGATGCGCTCGCCGGGAAGTCGGTCTTGCCGTAGCGCGCCGATAGTGCGTACCCCGAACCACGACCGTTGATTGCGGGCTTCGCAGTGTTTGCTGCAAAGCCTGGTGCGCACACGCTTGTTTGGGTGGACAGCGCGCCCGTGTCTGGGTCACATGACGAAAAATCAGAACATCAGAATCCCAGGGAACGCCGGATGCAGCAATTCTCAGTTCGCGGTCGCACGATTGCGGCCTATGTCCTGCCCACCATGCCCTTGGCGGCGCTCGGGCTGCCTTTGGTCGTCTACGTCCAGCCCTTCTACATTACGGGGCTCGGCCTCGATCAGAATGCCGTGGCGCTCGTTCTGTTTGCCGCGCGTATCCTGGACATCATCGTCGACCCGATCATCGGTTGGGCGGGCGACTCGACGCGGACGCGCTGGGGCCGCCGCCGGCCGTGGATCATCGCCTCCGTGCCGCCCTTCGTCGCGGGCGTATTTCTGCTGTTCATCCCTCCGCAGGACGCGACTATCAACTATTTCGCGATCTGGGTCGTGGTGAGCTATC
Organism: Pseudomonadota bacterium; assembly: GCA_029778105.1. Lineage (GTDB taxonomy): Bacteria > Pseudomonadota > Alphaproteobacteria > Micropepsales > Micropepsaceae > JADZAI01. The sequence goes on from JAKOQZ010000140.1 coordinate 15,502, forward strand.
TCGCCTACTCCGTCGCTTCGATCAGCCATATCGCCTGGGGCGCAGAGCTTTCCACGGTCTATCACGAACGCAGCCGCATTCAGGGCTGGCGCGAGTTCGCCGCTGTCGCGGGCTTTCTTCTGGTGCTGGCATTGCCGGTGCTGCTCGAAACGTTCCAGCCCGGGGTCACGGCGCACGACAAGCTGGCGCTGATGGGGTGGTTCATCTGCATCGCCATGCCGATCACGGCGGCGATCCTCGTATCGCTGGTTCCCGAGCCGCCGCTCGATGCGAGCACCGAGAAGCACAAGCTCGATGTCGGTGGCGCGATCCGTCTCATCGCAGGCAATGCCGCCCTGCGCCGCCTTCTCGCGGCCGATCTGCTGCAGGGCCTAGCGCCCGGGATTACCGGCGCCCTCTTCATCTGGATGGTGGCGTTCTATTTCGAGCTGCCGGGCCAGTCGTCGACCCTGCTCTTCATCTACTTCGTGGCCGGGCTGTTCTTCATCCCGCTATGGATCAAGCTCAGCTACCGCATGTCGAAGCACCGTACGCTTTGCGTCGCCATGGCCTACGCCTTGTGCATATCGCCCTTGCTGCTCGTTTTCCCCAAGGGCGACTTCAACGTCCTCGCCATCGCTTTCATCCTCTACGGCGTCACCTATGGCGCGGGCGGCTTCCTGTTGCGCTCGATGATGGCCGACGTCGTGGATATCGACACGCTGGCGACGGGGCGTGAGCGGGCCGGGCTTTTCTATTCGCTGCTCGTTCTGACCAACAAACTCGGTTATGCCGCCTCGGCGCTGATCGTGCTCGTTCTTTCGCAGATCGGGTTCGACGCCAAGCGCGGGCTTGAGAATACGCCCGAAGCGATTCAGGGCCTCGCTTATGTCTTCGTCGGCTTTCCGATGTTCTTTCTGGTGCTGACCATTCTGGTGATGTGGAACTTCCCGATCGACAAGTTCAAGCAGCAGGAAGTGCGCGAAGCCATCGCCCGCAAACGGGCGCAGGCGGTGCCCGACATCAACGCGATCGATCCGTCCTGACCGTGAGCGAAGCCCCTGCTCCCGGCCGCATCGGCGACCTGCTGGCCCTGATGGCGCGGCTGCGCGCGCCGGACGGATGCCCCTGGGACCGGGAGCAGACCTTTGCAACGATCGCGCCCTACACGGTGGAAGAAGCCTACGAGGTCGCCGATGCCATCGAGCGCGGCGATCCCGAGGCCCTGAAAGACGAGCTGGGCGATCTTCTTTTCCAGGTCGTGTTCCACGCGCAAATGGCTGAAGAGCTGGGGCAGTTCCGGTTCGCCGATGTGGTGGAGGCGATCCAGACCAAAATGGTCAGACGCCACCCGCATATCTTCGGCGGCGCCGCTCCGCGCTCGGCCGAGGCGCAGACCCTGGAATGGGAGCGCATCAAGGCGGGCGAGCGTTCCGCCAAACCTGCGGCCGAGGGCCTGCTGGGCGATGTGCCCCGCACCCTGCCCGCGCTGCCTCGCGCGGTGAAGCTGACCAAACGTGCCGCGACGGTCGGCTTCGACTGGCCGGATGCCGAAACGGTTTTTTCCAAGCTCGACGAGGAGTTAGGCGAGCTTCGTGAGGCGATCACGGAGGGATCTCAGGGCAAGGTCCAGGACGAGCTCGGTGACGTCCTGTTCGTCGTGGCGAACCTGGCGCGCAAACTGGGCGTAGACCCCGAAACCGCCCTGGCGGGGACCAACCTGAAGTTTTCGCGCAGGTTCAGGTATATCGAACAGGTGCTTGACTCTGCAGGGAAAACCGCCGCCGACTCTACACTTGAAGAAATGGACGCCATCTGGGCGGCGTCCAAGGCCACGGTCCCCTAATCTGCCAGTTTGCGGTGACGATGCCGCGGTGTTTTCGGCACCCCTTCGGGACGCCTCTTGCCGAAGCGATTGCGCACCAGATCGACCCTGTCCGCCGGCACCGACAGCTTGAGCTCCACCCGGCCGTCGGCGAGGTCGCGACGCGCCAATACGGCGGTGTTGGCGTAGGCCCAGGCGAGCCCCTGCCCGTCGCCCGCCGGCACGACGATTTTGACCGCGTCTTCGTCCGATCGCAGACGCCGTTCGACGAGCGCCTTCAGGGTGTCCAGCCCCTCGCCCGTGAGGGCCGATACCGCGATAGGCCCCTGCCCGCCTACCGAGCGGCTGCTGCGCTGGCGCGCTGCGGCGGCATCGTCGGGATTCAGGAGGTCCACCTTGTTCCAGACCTCGATGACCTGATCGAGCCGCTCATCCTCGAAACCCAGAGATCCCAGCACATCCTCGACGTCGATCCGCTGGGCCTCGCTGTCGGGATGAGAGATGTCGCGCACGTGGAGCACCACATCGGCCTCCATGACCTCTTCAAGCGTGGAGCGGAACGCCGCTACAAGCTGCGTCGGCAGGTCGGAGATGAACCCCACCGTATCTGACAGAACGGCGCGCCTTCCGCCGGGCAGCTTCAGCGCGCGCATGGTCGGATCGAGCGTCGCGAAGAGCATGTCTTCGGCAAGAACCTCCGCCCTCGTCAGCGCGTTGAAAAGCGTCGACTTGCCGGCGTTGGTGTATCCCACCAGTGCGATGATCGGGAACGGCACGCGCCGCCGCGCGGTGCGATGCAGGGCCCGGGTCCGGACGACCTCCTTGAGTTCGGCCTTGATGCGGGAAATCCGTTCGCCGATCAGCCGGCGATCGGTTTCGATCTGGGATTCTCCAGGCCCGCCGAGAAAGCCGAAGCCGCCGCGCTGGCGTTCAAGATGGGTCCAGCTGCGGACCAGGCGGCTGCGCTGATAGGTCAGGTGGGCGAGCTCAACCTGAAGCGTGCCCTCCCGGGTGCGGGCGCGGTCGCCGAAGATTTCGAGGATGAGGCCGGTGCGGTCGATGACCTTGGCCTTCATCTTCTTTTCGAGATTGCGCTGTTGAACCGGCGAAAGCGGCCCGTCGAATATCACGACGGCCGGATTGATCTCGGCGCACAGATCGGCCGCCTCGGCCACCTTGCCGCCGCCGATATAGGTGGCCGGCGTCGGGGCGGTGACGGGCACCAGCCAGGACGCCACGGGCTTCAGGCCGATCGCAAGCGTCAGGCCCTCGGCTTCGGCCAAGGCAGCTTCCGGCGAGCGCCCGTTCTCCGGACGCTCGTTCTTCAGATAGGGATGGATGACAAACGCGCCGCTGGGCGCGGTGGGCTCAGCGGCCTGCGTCGAGGCCTTCTGTTTCCTGCTCAAACAATTGCACCGGATTCAATGGCATGACGGTGGAGATCGCATGCTTATAGACCAGCTGGGAATGGCCGTCGCGACGAAGAAGCACGCAGAAGTTGTCAAACCAGGTGATGACGCCCTGAAGTTTCACGCCGTTAACGAGGAACACGGTCAGGGGGGTTTTGGTTTTGCGGACGGCGTTGAGGAACACGTCCTGAAGGTTCTGCTTGTCGCTCATTGATCTAAATTTCTCTTATTGGCCGTAAGGCAGGGTGGTTGGGGCCAAGATTCTGGGGCCGCCCCTAATGTGGCGCTTTTCCGGTTTGCTGCAAGTGCGAAATGAACGGCTCTCACAGCGCCGGCGTCAGATAATCAGCCCTCAGGGCCTGGGTGATGGGGCCGGGGCGCCCCTCGCCTATGGCCTGTCCGTCTATACGCACCACCGGCAGCACGAACGAACCTGCAGAGGTGATGAAGGCCTCGCGTGCCGCCCGGGCTTCCGCTGGGGTAAAGGCCCGCTCCTCAACCTTGAGCTGCCGGGCTGAAGCCAGTTGCAGAACGCTGGCCCGTGTAATGCCCGGCAGGATGGCGTGCGACAGGGAGCGGGTGACAAGAACGCCGTCGGCCGTGACGATCCAGGCATTGGAGCTGGAGCCTTCTGTGACCAGCCCGTCATTGTCGACCAGCCAGGCCTCATAGGCGCCGGCCTCCCGCGCTGCCTGTTTGGCCAGCACATTGGCGATCAGGGCGGTCGTCTTGATGTCGCAGCGGGCCCAGCGCTGATCGGGTGCGGTGATCACTGCAATGCCCGCCTCGGCCGCCGCGTCCGCCTTGGCGCGATCGATGCGGCGGGCGGTGATGATGACGGTCTGCGGCAGACCGGCCGGCGGGAAGGGATGATCGCGTTTCGCGACGCCGCGGGTCACCTGAAGATAGGCGAGGCCATTGCGGACCCGGTTGCGCCGTACGGTCTCGGCGACATGGCCAGCGAGCGAGACCATCGCCATGGGCACGCCCTGCCGCAATTCGCCGAGCGAGCGTTCGAGGCGTTTCCAGTGGCCTTCCGCGTCGAGCAGCCGCCCGTCGCGCACGGCGAAGACTTCATAGATGGCGTCGGCGAACTGAAGGCCGCGATCCTCGATGTGGACCATCGCTTCGGTGAAAGGAACGTAGCGGCCATTGACGAAGGCGATACGAGACATGCGCCCTGCCCTAGCCCAGCGTCTCGTCCGGCCGCGCGCCGACGCCGAGCGTCTTGAGCTTGCGATGAAGGGCCGAGCGCTCCATCCCGATGAACGAGGCGGTGCGCGAGATATTGCCGCCGAAGCGGTTGATCTGCGCCACCAGATACTCGCGCTCGAACATCTCACGCGCCTCGCGCAGGGGCAGCGATATGATGTGTTCGCCCGACGGGCCCTGGGTCACGGCCGGGGCGGACGAACTGACCTCGATGGGCAGCATGTCTGCGTTCACCTGCGCGTTGCTCTGGTCGGAGGTCAGGATCACCAGCCGTTCGATGTTGTTGCGAAGCTGGCGGACATTGCCCGGCCAGTCGTGGGCCTGCAGCGCCGCCATGGCGTCGTCGCCGATGCGGCAGACCGAACCGCCATACATGCGGCTGAAGCGGCTGAGGAAATGTTCGACCAGGAAGGGAATATCGTCGCGCCGTTCAGAAAGGGCGGGAACGCGGATCGGCACGACGCCCAGGCGATGGAAGAGATCCTCGCGCAGATTGCCGTCCGCGATCTCGCGGCGCAGATCGCGGCTGGACGATGAAATGATCCTGACATCGACCTGCACACGCTGCGTGCCGCCAAGGCGCGTGAAGGTCTGATCCAGCAGCACCCGCAGGATCTTGCCCTGCGTCTCGAGGGGCATGTCGGCCACTTCGTCGAGATAGAGCGTGCCGCCGTGCGCCTGCTCCAGGAGGCCGACCTTGTGGCCGCCATGCTCGGTGCCTTCGACGCCGAAGAGTTCCTGCTCCATGCGGTCGGGCGCCATGATCGCGCAGTTGAGTGCGACGAAGGGATTGCGCGCGCGCCGCGAGCGCTGATGCAGAAGGCGTGCGACGACCTCCTTGCCCGAGCCCGCCGGGCCGGTGATGAGCACGCGGCTGCCGGTCGGCGCGACCTTCTCGATCGTCTGGCGGAGCTGCGAAATGACGCTGGATCGCCCGACGAGATCGAAGTCCTCGCTGGCGCGCTGGCGCAGCTCTTCGTTCTCGCGCTTGAGCTTGGCGGATTCGAGCGCACGCTCCACCAGGATCATCAGCTTGTCGGACTTGAACGGCTTTTCCAGGAAGTCATAGGCGCCGCGCTTGATCGCCGCGACGGCCGTTTCGATGGTGCCGTGGCCGGAGATGACGATGACCGGCAGGTCGGGGAAGTCGCGCTTGATCTCCTCCAGAACGGCCAGGCCGTCGATACGGCTGCCCTGAAGCCAGATGTCGAGCACCACGAGGGCCGGCTGGCGGGCGCGCACCGCGCCGAGCGCGCCGTCGGCGTCCTTGGCAAGCCGCGTTTCATAACCGTCGTCATTGAGGATGCCCGCGATCAGTTCGCGGATATCCGCCTCGTCGTCGACGACGAGGATCTCGGGCGCTTTGTGCCAGTTAGCCGTCTTGCTCATGGAGACCGCGCTCATGTGTCGAAGCTGAATGGTTGGCCGGGAAACGGAGGCTGACCTGCGCTCCGCCCAGAGTCTCGGAATCGGAAAGCGTGACGCTGCCGCCATGCTCTTCCATGATCTTCTTGACGATTGCGAGCCCCAGTCCGGTGCCCTTGCCGCGGGTCGTGACATAGGGCTCCGTCAGGCGGTCGCGCTCGGCCTTTGGCAAGCCGATGCCGTTGTCGGAGACGGAGACGACGACGCTGTCGCTTTCTTCCGACAGCGAAATGTCGATGCGCCCGCCCGTCGGCTTGCTCGACATTCCCTTCTCGGCCGCTTCCGGATCAAATTTCGCGGTCACCGCCTCGCCCGCGTTCTTCAGCACGTTGGTCAGCGCCTGCGCGACGAGGCGACCGTCGCAGATGAGGCTGACGGCGCCGGCCGGAATATCTACCCGATAGTCGATCGACGGATTGCCGACGCTCTGCAAGAAGACGGCCTGGCGCACCAGTTCGCCCGCATCCTCCTCCCGCACGATCGGAACGGGCATGCGCGCGAACGAAGAGAATTCGTCCACCATGCGGCCGATGTCACCGACCTGACGGATGATGGTCTGGGTGCACTGCTCGAACACATCAGGATCGCTTGTGATCTCGCGCCCGTATTTGCGGCGAAGCCGCTCGGCTGAGAGCTGGATCGGCGTCAGCGGGTTCTTGATCTCGTGCGCGATGCGTCGCGCCACATCGCCCCAGGCGGCGGTACGTTGCGCGGCGACGAGATCGGTCATGTCGTCGAATGTGATGACGAACCCCGTCCGACGGCCGTCCGTGCGCTCGGACGTGACCCGGACCGAGAGGTTTCGCGTGCGCCCGCCGCGCGAGATGTCGAGCTGGCCGGATGCGCGGCCGTCGGCGTTCACTCGCGCCTCGGCCAGAATGCCTGCGATTTCGGGCGCAATGTCTTCGATGGGGCGTCCCGTAAGTTCGGCCGACATGTAGCCTAGGAACGCCGCAGCGGTCGGATTGGCGGCGTCGATGCGCCCGAGCGCATCAAGGCCGATGACGCCGGCCGACACGCCGGAAAGGACCGCTTCGGCGAACAGGCGGCGGTCTTCGGCGATGCGGTTGGTTTCGACCAGTTCTTCCTGCTGGCTCTGGAGCTCCGACGTCATTCGATTGAATGCGTTGGACAGATTCGCAAGCTCGCCATCGACGCCTTGCGTGCGGACGCGCGCAGTCAGGTCGCCGGCGCTCACCCGTTCGGACGCGCCGATCAGCCGGCCGATAGGCTGCACGATCCGGTTGGCGGCGTTGAGGCCTAGCGAAACCGCAGCCAGCAGCATCAGCAGACCGACCACGGCGTAGACGGCGGCGAAGGCGAGCTGAACCGACGTGCGGTTCTTTTCGAGGACCTCGTACTCCTTGGCCGCCGCGACGGCTTCGCGCTGATTGGCCAGCACCTTTGTGTCGACGTAGCGGATCACCAGGAGGAAACGATCGATGTAGTTGTCGAGTCTGACGAGGGCCTGGACGCGGTCGTCATAGCTGTCGGCGAGAATGACGACATCGCCAGCGCCGGCGCGTTTGAAGTCGGCCAGTTCGGGTGGGTCGATGTGCACGACCATCGTGGTGCTGGCAGCCGTCACTAACCGCCCTGAGCCGTCGAATATCGCCGCGACCGACAGGCTGCGCGCCTGGACCAGCTGGTAGAGATATTGCTGGAACGTCGCAGGCTCGCTGACCTGCATCACATACTGCCGGTTGACCGCAGCGGCCATCGCCAAAGCGTCCGACTGGATCGATTGCTTGTGTTCCGAAACATAGGCTTCGGCAACGCTGGAAGCGTTCTCAATGGCCGTGCGGACCCTGTCGGAGAACCACGAGTTGATGCCGAGATTCAGCATGACCGCGGAAAATAGGGCCACCAGGACCGTGGGGATGATCGCGATGGCCGCGAAGATCATCACCATCCGGACATGGAGCTGGGCGCCCGCGACGCCGCTGCCCCGCGTGCGCGACAGATTATATAGGCGCCAGAAAATCGCGCCGACCAGAACGAGCGCCAGCACGATATTGATCGTGAGGAGAATGCCGACATTACGATCGTTGGGATCGACCGGGCCGGCGCCGCTGAGAACGATGTAGGACGCGACCGCGGTAACCAGCGCGATGAAGCCGACGCTCAGCTCCAGCATCCACTGACGGATGCCGGGCGGGCGCTCCGGTGCGTCGCCCGGAAGGCCCTCAAGGGGCGAGAGATCTGCGGCTGTCACGTATTCAGATACTCTGACTGACGGCTTTGGCAGGGTCGTTGCCGTGAAAGCACGGCGTTGCTTCATTGCACCACTTGGCTTAGCGCACAAGGGAGACGTTAAGGTGCTTGATCTTCTTGCGCAGGGTGTTCCGGTTCAGGCCGAGCAGTTTCGCAGCCTTGATCTGGTTGCCTTTTGTGGCGACCAGCGCGGCCACAAGCAAGGGCCGCTCGACCTGTTCGAGGATACGGTCGTAGAGGCCGTCAGGCGGCAACCCCGCCGCCGCGTGCTCCCCAAAGTGGCGCTGGAGATACACTTCAACGGCGCCCGATAGCGTCTGACTTTCGGGCGGCGGCGGCTCGTCGCGGCGCGCTGCGGGGTCCAGCTCAAGACTGATGATCCGGCTGTTGATCGTATCTTCGGCATAGAGTGCCGCGAGCCGCTGGGCCAGATTTTCAAGCTCGCGCACATTCCCGGGCCAGTTGTGGCGGCGGAGCCGGTCCAGCCCGTCGGCGTCGACCACCTTGCGCGGCAGGCCCTGGGCGGCAGCCAGATTCAGGAAGTGCCGGATGAGATCCGGCACGTCTTCGATGCGCTCGCGCAGCGGCGGGATACGCAGCGGCACCACATTCAGACGGTAGTAGAGATCTTCCCGGAACAGCCCCTGGGCCACCAGCTGGCGCAGATCCTTATTCGTGGCGGCGATGATGCGGACATTCGCCTTGATCACATGCCGACCGCCGACGACGGTGTATTCGCCTTGCTGCAGCACGCGCAAAAGCCGTGTCTGGGCTTCGAGCGGCATGTCGCCGATCTCGTCGAGGAAAAGCGTGCCGCCTTCGGCCTGCTCGAAGCGACCGATGGAGCGTGCGCTGGCGCCGGTGAAAGCGCCCTTCTCGTGGCCGAAAAGATCGCTCTCGATCAGCTCGCGCGGAATCGCGGCCATGTTGACGGCGACGAAGGGGCCACGCTTGCGCTTGCCATAATCGTGAAGAGCCCTTGCGACCAGTTCCTTGCCGGTGCCGCTTTCGCCCGTGATGAGAACGGTCAGATCGGTGCTCATCAGCCGCGCCATCACGCGATAGACGTCCTGCATCGCGGGCGAACGGCCGATGAGAGGCAGGCGCTGCTCGTCTTCGGCGGCCGCCTGGGGCGCCGTATTGCGCGGCGATGAGAGTGCCCGGTTGACGATCGCGACCAGCTCGTTGAGGTCGAAGGGCTTGGGCAGATACTCATATGCGCCCCGCTCGGCCGCCGTGATGGCGGTCAGCAGCGTGTTCTGCGCGCTCATCACGACCACCGGCAGATCGGGCCGGATCTTCTGGATGCGCGGGAGCAGCTCAAAGCCGCTCTCGTCGGGCATAACCACATCCGTCAGCACCAGATCGCCGTCGCCGCGCGCCACCCATTGCCATAGCGTTGCAGCGTTGCCGCAGGTCCGCACATCGAAACCGGCGCGGCCCAGGGCCTGGCTCAGCACCGTGCGGATGGCGGCATCGTCGTCGGCAATGAGGATTGTCCCGGAGGCCATGAAATCACCGTCCTGCTATGGCGTCGGTTCGGGGTGCCAGGGCAGCAGCACGCTGAAAACCGTGCGCCGCGCCTCGCTGATGCATTCGATAACGCCGCCATGGTCGCCGACGATCTTGGCCACGAGCGCAAGCCCAAGCCCCGTGCCGTTGCGCTTGGTCGTCACGAACGGGTCGAACAGGTAGGGCTCGATATCTCGCGAAACGCCGACGCCGTTGTCCTTGACGCGCACTTCCAGCGGCAGGCCGATCCGTTCGCCGCTGCCGGGAATGGAGAGGCGGACGCCCGGGCGATAAGCGGTGGAGAAGATGATCTCGCCGTCTTCCGCGTTGGGGCCTTCCTCGATTGCGTCGGCCGCATTCTTGGCGAGATTGAGAAAGACCTGAATCAGCTGATCGCGATTGCCGAGAATGGGCGGCAGCGAGGGATCGTAGGTTTCGACGATCCGGATGTTCTTGGCGAAGCTCGCCTCGGCGATGCGCCGCACGTGATCGAGTACCTGATGGATGTTGACGGGCGTGCGGTCGAGCTGGCGCGAGTCGCCAAACACCTCCATCCTGTCGACGAGCTTTCGGATGCGTTCGGTCTCTTCGCAGATCAACTGGGTCAGCGCCCTGTCCGCCGGCGCCGCATTCTGCTCGATGAGCTGGGCAGCGCCGCGAATGCCGGCCAGCGGGTTCTTGATCTCGTGCGCAAGGATCGCCGACATCGCGGAGACAGACCGCGCCGCCCCACGATGCACAAGCTGGCGGTCCATTTTCTGGGCCATCGACCGTTCCTGCAGATGCACGAGGCAGCGCGCATCGCCCTCGCCCAACGGCGCGATCTGGACGTCTGTAATGTGGGCCCCTGACTTGGGTGTCCCCAGATCGACTTCGTACTCGCTGAGCGGCGCGCCCAGGCTGCGCGCCTGGTCCAGCAGCGCCAGCACGGGGCTGCTGCCGGGCACTAGATCGTTGAGCTTCTGGCGACGCAGGGTCGCGGCGCTCGCGCCGAAAAAGCTCTCGGCGGCGAGGTTGGCGAACAGGATGCGGTTGTCTTCCTCCACCACCACGACGGCGTGCGGAATGGCGTTCAACACCAGATCGGAAAAGCTGTCCGACGCGCTCATGCCGCCCGATCCAGAGCTTCGTGGGGCCAGACCGAGCGGATAGCGGTCGAGAGATCGGCCGGATCGTCGATGCGGCAGAGCGATGAAACGACATCGCGCTCCACCCCTTCATGCACCAGATAGGCGGCAAGGTGCTTGCGGAAGTTCAGCAAGCCCTTGCGCGCGCCATAGCACAGCAGACTGCCATCGAGCTGTTCCAGCGCGGCCTCGCGCCGCTCGTCCGAGCCGGGGCGACGATACGGTCGCCCGTTCAGATTGGCCGCGATTTCGCCCAGCAACCAGGGCCGTCCGACGGCGGCACGGCCGATCAGCACGCCGCTGGCACCAGAGCGCGCAAGGGCGGCGCGCGCATCGTCCGCAGTCGAAATGTCGCCATTGACGAAAACAGGGATGCCGACCGCCTGCCGGACGGGCGACACGGCTGACCAGTCGGCAGCGCCGGTGTAGAACTGACAGCGCGTGCGGCCATGGACCGACACCAGGGCCGCACCGGCCGACTCCGCCCTGCTGGCGAGTGCGGGCGCGTTCAGCGAGGTGTGGTCCCAGCCCAGACGCATCTTGACCGATACAGGCAGGCGGACTGCGCCGAGCACCGCCTCGATCAGGGCGAGCGCGCCATCCAGATCGCGCATCAGCGCGGAGCCCGCGTAGCCGCCGACGACCCGCCGCGCGGGGCAGCCCATATTGATGTCGATGAGGCTCGCACCCTGCCCCTCCGCGATCCGCGCCGCTTCGGCCATCCATTCCGGCCGACAGCCCGCGAGCTGGATCGCATAGACGCCGCCTTCGGCATCACAGGCCGCCCGTTCGAAGGCTTCCTCATCGCCGGCGGCCAGACGGTCGCTCGCGACCATCTCGGTGACCGTGAGGCTGGCGCCGTAGCGTCGCGCCAGTCGGCGAAACGGTGCGTCCGTCACGCCGGACATCGGGGCGAGCACGACCGGGGCCGCGTCGGGGATCAGGTTGGGACGGACGATGCTCATGCGCCGGGTTGGTCAGGGGTGCCTAATAATGCGGCATCTCCATATCAGCGCTCTTGTTTCGCCCCAAGCCCGGATGCGATGACGAAAGCATGAGCAACGCCCGCATCGCCGTTCTGATCGTCGCCGCCGGTCGCGGCACGCGGTTGGGCGAAGGCGTGCCCAAGCAGTACCGCCCCCTGCTTGGGCGCGCCGTTCTGGCCCATGCGATCGAGGAGGTCCGCCGGGCTTTTCCGGAAGCCTTCCTCACCTGTGTCATCGGCCCGGAGGACCGGGCGGACTATGAGGCGGCGCTGGGTGAGGCTGCCCCTGACGCGGTCGCCGGGGGCGCCAGCCGGCAGGAAAGCGTCTTCCTCGGACTGAAGGCGCTGACGGCGCAATCGCCCGACATCGTCCTGATCCATGACGCCGCCCGCCCTTTCGGGATCGACGCCGTCGCGGGTCGCTTGCTGAAGGCCCTCCAGGGCGGAGGTTTCGACGGCGCGGCGCCCGGGCTGGAAGTGCCCGACTCTCTGCGCCGCGCGGGTCCCGCCGGTTTTACGCCTGTGGAGCGCGCCGGCATCTGGCGCGTTCAGACCCCGCAGGCATTTCGCTTCCAGCCGATCCTGGCGGCGCACCGGCAAGCGGAAGGCGCGAACATGACAGACGATCTGAGCGTCGCCGAGGCGGCTGGCCTGCGTATCACTCTGGTGCCGGGCGATGAACGCGCGATCAAGATCACGACGCCGCAGGATATCGCGCGCGCCGAAGCGATCCTGATCGCGGCGCGCGGCGATGTCAGGGTCGGGCATGGGTATGACGTGCACGCATTCGCGCCGGGGGACAGCGTCATGCTGTGCGGGGTGCGTGTACCGCATAGCGCGGCCTTGTCCGGGCACTCGGATGCCGATGTCGGGCTGCATGCCCTGACCGATGCGGTTCTGGGCGCAATCGGCGCCGCCGACATCGGCGCGCACTTTCCGCCCAGCGATCCGCGCTGGCGGGGCGCACCGTCAGACGCGTTCCTGCGGCACGCGATTGCGCTGGTCGGCGCGGAGAACGGCGTGATCGCCCACCTGGACGTGACGCTTGTTTGCGAAGCCCCGAAGATCGGGCCGCACCGCGACGCGATGGTGGCGCGCATCGCCGGGATTGCGGGCATCGGCGCAGGAAGGGTTTCGGTGAAAGCGACGACGACAGAAGGCCTTGGCTTTGCCGGCCGGCGCGAAGGGATCGCCGCTTACGCCACCGCGACCGTACGGTTGCCCACATGAGGCGGATCAAGAAGAGCGACCGCCAGCACGAAGCGTTGCACACACCGGCCGGCTGGGTCGCCAGCATGTCCGGAATCGGCCTGCTGCCCACTGCGCCGGGAACTTGGGCGTCGGCCGCGACGCTGCCGCTGGGCTGGGTTATCGCGGCCTGGCAGGGCCCTTGGGCCGTGCTGGCCGCGTCTCTCATCGTGTTTGCGGTCGGCGTCTATGCCTCGTCGCAGGTGATCCGGCGCATCGAAACGGATGATCCGTCGGTCATCGTCATCGACGAGATGGCAGGCCAGTTGCTGACCCTCGTTTTCGCGCCGTTGACCTGGCAGGCCTATCTGGCGGCCTTCCTTGCCTTTCGCTTCTTCGACCTGACGAAGATCTGGCCCGCCTCGTGGCTGGACCGCGAGATCGGGGGCGGGTTCGGCGCGATGGCCGACGACATGCTGGCCGGGCTATATGGCATGCTGGTGATCCTGGGCGCGGTGCATATGGGCTGGCTGTCGTGACGTTCTCCCCTTCCCTTCTTGCGCAGGCAGAAGCGCTTCATGCGGCGTGCCGTGCGGCCGGGCTGAAAATGGCGGTGGCAGAGAGCTGCACGGGCGGGCTTCTGGCGGGGTTGCTGACCGAACTTGCCGGCTCGTCGGACAATTTCGACCGGGGCTTCGTCACCTATTCCAACGAAGCCAAGCACGATCTGCTGGGCGTGCCGCGCGATATGCTGGCCGACTATGGCGCGGTCAGCGAGCCGGTCGCCCGGGCGATGGCGGAGGGCTGCCTCAATGTGGCGGGCGTCGACCTGGCGGCCTCGGTGACAGGCGTCGCTGGCCCCGGCGGCGGCAGCGCCATGAAGCCCGTCGGCCTGGTTCATTTCGGGGCGGCGCGGCGCGGGCGCGGGGTGATCCACGAAGTTCACCGGTTCGGCGATCTGGGGCGCGGCGAGATACGGCTCAGGGCGGTCGAGACGGCGATGAACCTTCTAGCGAGGTTGGCGACAGCTTGATTTGCGGTCGTCACTTTCGCGTGTTAGAGCCCGTCACAAATCAATTCAGAGGTCTTTTGCGATGCGTAGCGCCCGGTTTGCAGCGGTATTTTCGACCCTGATCCTGGCGCCGGCGGCGCTGGCGGACGATGCGGCCGGGCTTCAGATCCTCATCGACATGCAGGACCCCACCCAGATCGCCAAGTCGTTCTGCGTCCTCGACAGCAAGCTCTACAGCGAAGATTCGCAGGTCTGCGTTTCGGCCAATCTGCGTCTGACCTGCACGGCCGTCGATGCCGCCGACAAGACCAAGGGCTTCAAGTGGACGGTGGCTCCGGACGAGAAGACGCCGCGCTGCAAGTAAGCGGGGCCGCGTAGAGCGCGTCGGCGCGCTGGACGAAGGCTTCAGACAGCTTCAACAGCGCCTTTTCCATCATCGTCTTGGCCAGCAGCTGAAGCACGCGGCTGCGGAATTCGAAGTCGATATCGAAGTCGACGCGGCTGCCGCTTTCGAGCGGTTGAAAGCGCCATGCGTTGATCAGGCGCTTGAACGGCCCGTCGATATAGGCGACGTCGATGGCGAGGCTCGGCTTGTCGAGCGTCACGCGGGTGGTGAAGCGCTCCTCGAAGCCTTTGAAGCGGGCGACCATATCGGCGGTCACGAGCCCCCGGCCCTGCTCGTCCGTTTCTTCAGAACGCACCCGTAACGCCTTGCACCAGGGGAGAAATTCCGGGTAGCGGCGGATGTCGGCCACGAGGTCGAACATCTGCGCCGCGCCGTGCGGCACGATGCGGGTGTCGTGGGCGTGCGGCATCAGCGACCCTTTTGGCGGGCGTCGCGCATCCGGGCGAAGTCGCTGTCGGCGTGGTACGAGGAACGGGTCAGCGGGCTGGCCGAGACCATCAGGAAGCCCTTGGCCCAGGCGATGGTTTCCAGCGCCTTGAACTCGTCGGGCGACCAGAAGCGGTCGACGGCGGCGTGCCGGCGGGTCGGCTGAAGGTACTGGCCGACGGTCAGGAAATCGACATTCGCGGCGCGGAGGTCGTCCATCACCTGCATCACCTCCTCCCGGCTTTCGCCGAGGCCGGCCATGAGGCCCGACTTGGTGAAGATGGTGGGGTCGAGTTCCTTAGCCTGCTGCAGGATGCGGAGCGAGTGGAAATAGCGGGCGCCGGGGCGGATCGAGAGATAGAGCCGCGGCACGGTTTCCAGATTGTGGTTGAAGACGTCGGGCCGGGCCTCGACGACGACTTCGAGCGCACCGGGCTTGCGCAGGAAGTCGGGCGTCAGGACCTCGATGGTGGTTTCCGGCGCGGCCTTGCGGATGGCGCGGATGACCTGAGCGAAGTGTTCCGCCCCGCCATCCTTGAGGTCGTCACGGTCGACCGAGGTGATGACCACATGGGCGAGGCCGAGCTTGGCGACGGCATCCGCCACGCGGTTCGGCTCGTCGAGATCGAGCGGCTGCGGGACACCGGTCTTCACGTTGCAGAACGAGCAGGCCCGCGTGCACGTCTCGCCCATGATCATCATGGTGGCGTGCTTCTGGCTCCAGCACTCGCCGATATTGGGGCACGCGGCCTCTTCGCAGACGGTCGCGAGCTTGTTGTCGCGCATCAGGCGCTGGGTCTCGGCATAGACCGGCGACGTCGGCGCCTTGACCCGAATCCAGTCGGGCTTGCGCTGCAGCGGGGTTTCCTCGCGGTTGCGCTTTTCCGGGTGGCGGAACGCCTGGCGGGCGTCGCCATTGCTGTCGAAGAGGACGGCCATGAGGGGAGATATAGGCCGATTTCCCGGCGTTGCCACGCCCGATTTCCGGCCTTTCCGTTGCGGGAGTCCAATTCTATATTGGGGGCTCAAGATCGCGGCAAAGTTCAACAAGTTCCGCGACTTAAGGAAACGACCCCGATGGCTCTGCCGACCTATGAGGCCGCTCGCACCGAGATGTCCATGTTCGACGCGCTGCTGAAAGCGCGGGCCGATCACGGCAAGGACAAGGAGATTCTGTGGGACGCGAACGACGACCGGAAGCTGACCTATAACGAGATCGTCCGGGGCGCCTTTGCCCTGGGGCACGCCCTGACCCGCTCGACGGCCAGGGGCGAGACCGTAGCGATCATGTTGCCGACCGGGGCTGCGGCGGTGATCGCCTTTTTCGCCCTGCACGCATTTGGCCGCGTGCCGGCAATGCTGAACTTCACGGCCGGTGAGCGCGCGCTGGTGGCGGCGCTGAAGCTCGGCAACATCAAGACCGTGCTGACCGCCAAGCGGTTCATCGAGATCGGCAAGCTGGAAGAGCTTGTCGGGGAACTCGGCCAGCACGCCAACATGGTGCTGCTGGACGAGCTGCGCGAAAAGCTGACGCTGGGCGACAAGATGACGGCGCTGTTCGGCTCGTACCTGCCCGGCCTGTTCAAGGCGCGCAAGAAGGCCAGCGACACCGGCGTCATCCTCTTCACCTCCGGCACGGAGGGCGACCCGAAGGGCGTGGTGCTTTCGAACCAGAACATTCTCGCCAATGTCGAACAGGTGCGCTGCCATATCGAGCTGTTCGACACGGACATCGTGTTCAACCCGCTGCCGACCTTTCACTGCTTTGGCCTGACGGTGGGCGCGCTGCTGCCGATGCTGATCGGGGTGAAGGAGATCCTCTACCCCTCGCCGCTGCACGTCTCGATCATCCCGAAGAAGATCAAGGACAGCGGCGCGACCATCCTGCTGGCGACCGACACGTTCATCGGCCACTACGCGCGGCAAGGCGACCAGGGCGATCTCAATTCCGTGCGCCTTGCGGTGTGCGGCGCGGAGCGGGTGCGCGACGAGACGCGCCAGCTGGTGCGGAAGAAGTACAATATCGAGATCCTGGAAGGTTACGGCGTCACCGAGGCGGCGCCCGTGGTGGCGGCCAACCAGATCGAGGCGAACGTGCCGGGCACGGTCGGCAAGCTGATGCCGATGATGGAAAGCCGCCTTGAGCCGGTGGAAGGCATTCCCAATGCCGGACGGCTGTTCGTGAAGGGGCCGAACGTGATGGCGGGTTACCTGAAGCCCGACCAGCCGGGCGTCGTGCAGCCGCTGAAGGATGGCTGGCACGACACGGGCGATGTCGTGAACATCGACAAGCACGGCCATATCGCGATCAAGGGACGCCTGAAGCGCTTCGCCAAGATCGGCGGCGAGATGGTGTCGCTGACGGTCGTGGAGAACTGCGCCACGGCCCTGTGGCCCGACAACATGCACGCGGCGGTCGCCATTCCCGATGCGCGCAAGGGCGAGCAGATCGTGCTGGTGACCGACAGCAAGGAAGCGAACCGGGCGGACCTGCACAGCTGGGCGCATAACCATGGCGTCCCCGAACTCGCGGTGCCGCGCAAGATCATGCATGTGGACGAGGTGCCGCTGCTGGGGACCGGCAAGACCAACTATGTCGCCGTGCAGAAGATCGTGGACGCGGATATCGAGCCGAAGGCGGCCTAGGAATAGTATCTCTAGATGTTGTGGCCTGGCCTGCCCGGGCCACAACGACTCGTTTTCGCGTTTTTCGATGTTGGCGCCGCGGGCGATTTGAACGTCGATTTTCGTATTCGTTTGTCGCTGAAGCGCGTGGCCTCCCCTCCCCCTGTTCGTGACGCAACGTCACAATAGGAATATATCCACCTCATGGTGGGGATGCAAGGCGCGGTCAGCCGAGGCGGGCGCGGTGCCTTTTCAACGCCCCCTCCGGCCTTCGGCTACCTGCTCCCGACGGGGGGAAGGCCTTGAGCCTGCTTGCAGTGGGCTAGACGTGGATCACGCGGCCGTAGGCATCCAGCACCGCTTCGCCCATGACTTCGGAGATCGTGGGATGCGGGAAGATGGAGGTCATCAGGTCGGCTTCGGTGGCTTCCAGCGTGCGGGCGATGGTGTAGCCTTGGATCAGTTCGGTGACTTCGGGGCCGACCATGTGCGCGCCGAGGAGTTCGCCGGTTTTCGCGTCGAAGACGGTTTTCGCGAGCCCATCGGTTTCGCCAAGGGCGATGGCCTTGCCGTTGCCGATGAAGGGGAAGCGGCCGACCTTGACCTCGTAGCCCTTGGCTTTGGCTGCGGCTTCGGTGAGTCCGACGCTGGCGACCTGGGGCGTGCAGTAGGTGCAGCCGGGGATCTTGGTGACATCGAGCGGGTGGACGCCCTTGACGCCGGCGATGCGCTCGACGGCGATGATGCCTTCGTGGCTGGCCTTGTGCGCCAGCCAGGGCGCGCCGGCGAGATCGCCGATGGCCCAGATGCCGGGGACGTTGGTGGCGCCCCATTTGTCGGTGACGACGTGGGTTTTCTCGACCTTCACGCCGAGCGCTTCGAGCCCCAGGTTTTCGACATTGCCGACGATGCCCACGGCCGAAATGACGCGGTCGACCGTGACCTGGCTTTCCTTGCCGTCCTTGGCCTTCAGCGTGACGGTGACGTTGTCGCTGCCCTTGGCAAGCTTCGTCACCGTGGTGCCGGTGAGGAGCGTCATGCCCTGCTTCTTGAACTGCTTGGCGGCGAAGGCGGAGATTTCCTCGTCTTCGACCGGGAGGACGCGGTCCATCACCTCGACGACCGTCACATCGGCGCCGAGCGTGCGGTAGAAGCTGGCGAATTCGATGCCGATGGCGCCGGAGCCGATGACCAGCAGCGATTCCGGCATGGAGGGCGGGACCATCGCCTCCTTGTAGGTCCAGACCAGCTTGCCGTCGGCCTCGATGCCCGGGAGCGCGCGGGCGCGGGCGCCGGTGGCGAGAATGATGTTGGTGGCCGTGTAGTCGGTGACCTTGTTGTCCTTGGCGGTGACCGAGACGACGCCTTTGCCCTTGAGCGTGGCGGTTCCGTCGATGACGGTGATCTTGTTCTTCTTCATGAGGAACTTGACGCCGTTGGAGAGCTGGCCCGCGACGCCGCGCGAGCGCTTCACGACCGCCTCGATATCGAAGCGCGGGTTATCGGCCGCGAAGCCGAAATCCTTGAGGTGCTGAAGCGTGTGCCACACGTCCGCCGAACGCAGCAGCGCCTTGGTGGGGATGCAGCCCCAGTTGAGGCAGATGCCGCCGAGATGCTCGCGCTCCACGACGGCCGTTTTCAGGCCGAGCTGGCTGGCGCGGATGTCGGCGACATAGCCCCCGGGACCGGAGCCGATGACGATGACGTCGAAGGTGTCGGCCATTCAGATCACTCTCTGCTATAGGCGGGAGCAAGAAACGAGCGAGCCGTTCCCTTGCCCATCCCTACGATTTTCGTCGATGCCGATGCGTGCCCCGTGAAGGAAGAGACCTACAAGGTCGCGCGGCGTTATGGCTGCAAGGTGTTCGTGGTGGCGAATGCGGGCATTCGCGTGCCGCCGGACATTGAATTCGTGATGGTGGATGCGGGGCCGGATATCGCCGACGACTGGATAGCCGAACGCGTGACGCCGGGCGATATCGTGGTGACCAACGACATCCCCCTCGCCGACCGCACGCTGAAAGCCGGCGGGCTGGCGCTGGGCGCGACGGGCAAGGCGTTCACCACCGACATGATCGGCGGCGCGCTGGCGACGCGCGGGATCATGGAGCATCTGCGCAGCTTTGGCGAAGGCGGCGGCGGGCCGAAGCCTTTCTCCGCACAGGATCGCTCGCGGTTTCTGTCCGCGCTGGATGCGGCCGTCAACAAGGCGAAGCGGCTGTAGCATCGCCGCCTACGCCAGCATCGTGACGGGGTCTTCCAGGAAGCCCTTGAGCGCGGCCAGCCAGGTGGCGCCGAGCGCGCCGTCGATGACGCGGTGGTCGCAGGACATGCGCACCGTCATGACATTGCCGACGACGATCTGGCCGTTCTCCACCACCGGGCGCATCTCGCCTGCGCCGACCGCGAGGATCGAGGCCTGGGGCGGATTGATGACGCCGGTGAAATCGCGCATGCCGAACATGCCGAGATTGGAGATGGAGAAGCTGCCGCCTTCATAGTCGGAGGGTTTGAGCTTTTTCGCCTTGGCTTTGGCGGCCAGTTCCTTGGACTCGCGCGAGATCTGGATGAGGCCCTTGGTCTCGGCGGCGAAGATGATGGGCGTGATGAGGCCGTTGCCGGGCAGCGCCACCGCGATGCCGATATCGGCATGGTTGTGGAGCAGCATGTCGGTTTCGGTCCACGAGGCGTTGACGTCGGGAACTTTCATCAGCGCGCTCGCGGCGGCCTTCACGATGAAGTCGTTGACCGAGACCTTGTAGGCGCCCTCGCCGTCTTTCGGCGATTTGGCGTTGATGGCTTCGCGCGCCGCCATCAGCGCTTCGATGCGGATATCGGCGGTGAGGTAGTAGTGCGGGATGTCGCGCTTGGCCACGGTGAGGCGCTTGGCGACCGTCTTGCGCATGGAATCGTGCGGGACGGCCTTGTAGGTGCCTTCCTTGTAGAAGAGGCGCGCATCGGGGAGTGAGCCGGCGAGAGCGGGCTGCGCGGTGCCGGCGGCGGGCCTGGGGGCGTCGGCTTTGGCGGCCGGGCGCGGGCCTTCGGCCAAGGCTTTCTCGACGTCCGATTTGACGATGCGGCCGGCGGGGCCGGTGCCGGTGACGGCGGAGAGATCGAGATTGGCGTCGGCGGCGATGCGCTTGGCGAGCGGGGATGCGAAGACGCGGGTGCCGGTTGAAGCTGCGGCTGGGGCCGGCTTGGGGGGCTCCGCCTTCGGGGCGGGCTCGACGGCTTTGGGCGCCTCGGCTTTGGCTTCAGCCTTTGGCGCTTCGGCCTTGGCGGGCTTGGGGGCTTCCGCTTTGGGCGCTTCGGCTTTCGGGGCGGGTGCGGCGCTCGTGTCTTCGCCTTCGGCGGCGAGGACGGCGATGGGCGTGTTCACTTTGACGCCTTCGCTGCCTTCGGGGATGAGGATCTTCGCCAGCGTGCCTTCATCGACGGCTTCGACTTCCATCGTCGCCTTGTCGGTTTCGATCTCGGCGATGACGTCACCAGCCTTGACCGTGTCGCCCTCTTTCTTGAGCCATTTGGCGAGCGTGCCCTCCTCCATGGTGGGCGACAGCGCGGGCATCAGGATGTTGGTGGCCATGTGCCCGCGCCCTCAGCGATAGAGCGCGGCTTTGGCCGCGGCGATGACGTCGGCGAGGTTCGGCAGCGCGAGCTTTTCGAGGTTCGCGGCGTAGGGCATCGGCACGTCCTTACCCGTCACGCGCATGACCGGCGCATCCAGATAGTCGAAGGCGTCGCCCTGAACCTGAGCGGCGAGTTCGGACGAGATCGAGCAGATCGGCCAGCCCTCCTCCACCACGACGAGGCGGTTGGTCTTTTTCACCGAAGCGATGACGGTGGCGGTGTCGAGCGGGCGGAGGGAACGGAGGTCGATGATCTCGGCGTCGATGCCTTCCTTGGCCAGTTCCGCAGCGGCGTCGATGATGAGGCCCATGGTGATGGAGAACGAGACGAGCGTGATGTCCTTGCCCGGCTTCACGACGCGCGCCTTGCCGATGGGCAGGACGAAATCGTCCATCACCGGTACGGGGAAGGTCTTGCCGTAGCAGATCTCGTTTTCCAGGAAGATGACGGGGTTGGGATCGCGGATGGCGGCTTTCAGCAGGCCCTTCGCGTCGGCGGCGAAATAGGGCGCGACGACCTTGAGGCCCGGCACGTGCGCGTACCACGCGGCGTAGTTCTGGCTGTGCTGGGCCGCGACGCGGGCGGCGGCGCCGTTGGGGCCGCGGAACACGATGGGCGAGCCCATCTGGCCGCCGGCCATGTAGAGCGTTTTCGCGGCGGAGTTGACGATCTGGTCGATCGCCTGCATCGCGAAATTCCAGGTCATGAATTCGACGATGGGTTTCAGGCCCGCGAACGACGCGCCGACGCCGAGCCCGGCGAAGCCCATCTCGGTGATGGGCGTGTCGATGACGCGCTGGGCGCCGAATTCATCCAGCAGGCCCTGGCTGATCTTGTAGGCGCCCTGGTACTGGCCGACTTCCTCGCCCATCAGGAAGACGTCGGCGTCGCGGCGCATCTCTTCCGCCATGGCGTCGCGCAGGGCTTCACGGACCGTCTGGTCCTGGAACTTGGTGCCGTTCGGGATTTCGCTGTCGGGCGTCGGTGAAGCGGCGACGGCGGCCGCCGGGGCGGGCACGGGCACGGGCTCCGCAGCCTTGGGCGCTTCGGGTTCGGGAGCCGGCTTGGGCGCTTCCGCCCCGGCCTTGGGGGCGGGCGCTTCCGCCCCGCCCTCGCCGTCGAGTTCGGCGATGGGCGTGTTCACCTTCACGCCCTCGCTGCCTTCGGGGATGAGGATGCGCGAGACCACACCCTCATCGACGGCTTCCACTTCCATGGTCGCCTTGTCGGTCTCGATTTCCGCGATGACGTCGCCCGCTTTGACGGACTGGCCTTCCTTGACCAGCCATTTGGCGAGCGTGCCCTCCTCCATCGTGGGAGAGAGCGCCGGCATGAGGATCTGGATGGACATAAGCGACCCTTGGAACGATTAGGCGATGTGGAAGATCGCCAGGAAGACCATGACGGTGCCGGCGATGCCGACGGCCCAGGCGAGCGGGCGTACGAGCGGGACGCCGAGAATGTAGAGGATCGCGTGCGCGACGCGGCTGTAGAAGAAGAGCTGTGCGCCGAGCATGCTGGTGGAGGTCGAGATGCCCTGCTGCGCGGCGATGAGCGCGAGCGGCGCGAACAGGATCAGCCCTTCGCGATGATTGTCGACCACGCGCTTCATGCGCGCCTGGAAGGCGGTGGGCGGCGGCAGGTTGTCGCGATTGTTCGCCATGGGCATCAGGCCCTGCGCGCTCACGCCGGCATTCGCCTGGATCAGGACGATCACGAACAGCAAGGCGACGCTGTACGCGAGCATGGTCAGTTCAACTGGCATTTTTACTCCCCCCTCTTATCCGCGTTATACGGCATCCTTATGCATAGACCTCGGTCCAGAGCTCTTTGGGATCCGGCTCGGGGCTCGTCTGCGCGAACTCGGCCGAGATCGCGACGATGTCCTTGATCTCCTTGTCGATCTGCTTGAGCGCGGCCTCGTCGACGCCGCCGAGCTTGAGCAGCCTGGCCCGCAGCCCCTCGATCGGGTCGTGCTTCTCGCGCATCTCCTGCACCTCTTCCTTGGTGCGGTATTTCGCGGGGTCGGACATCGAGTGGCCGCGATAGCGGTAGGTCTTCATTTCCAGGATGTAAGGCCCGTTGCCTTCGCGGCACCAGGCGACGGCCTTCTGGCCGGCGGCGTGGACGGCCTCGACATCCATGCCGTCGACTTCCTCGCCGGGAATGTTGAAGCTGACGCCGCGCTTGTGGAGATGGGTCTCGGACGTGGAGCGCGTGATCGCCGTGCCCATGGCGTACTGGTTGTTCTCGATCACGTAGACGACGGGCAGCTTCCACACGGCGGCCATGTTGAAGCTCTCGTAGACCTGGCCCTGATTGGCCGCGCCGTCGCCGAAATAGGTGAGGCTGACATGCTTGTTGCCGCGGTATTTGTTCGCGAAGGCGAGGCCCGTGCCCAGCGGCACCTGCGCGCCGACGATGCCGTGGCCGCCGTAGAAATTCTTCTCGCGGCTGAACATGTGCATCGAGCCGCCCTTGCCCTTGGAGTAGCCGCCGGAGCGGCCCGTGAGCTCGGCCATCACGCCGTTCGGCTCCATGCCGGCGGCCAGCATATGGCCGTGATCGCGATAGGCGGTGATGACCTGATCGCCCGGGCCGATGGCGGCTTGCATGCCGACGACGACGGCCTCCTGGCCGATATAGAGGTGGCAGAAGCCGCCGATCAGGCCCATGCCGTAGAGCTGCCCTGCGCGCTCCTCGAAGCGGCGGATCAGCAGCATGTCGCGATAGAATTGAAGCAGGCGGTCGGCGGTCGCGGCGGTCGCGGATTTCTTGGCCATGGCGGTCCGGGCTTGAGAGAGCGCGTCGACGCCAATTTTAGACCGGCCGGCGCGGGACTGTCACCCGAAACGGAAGATCTGACAGACTGTCAGGCGAAGTCGCATCATCATTTCGCAAACAACCCCAAGAGGTTGCCGGAAGATGCTCAGCGCGTGAGGTCGTTGAGGTAGATGGTCAGCTCGTCCGGCTGGGCGTAGCCGAGAGTCGCGCGGGACTGCTCGTCGAGCATGTCGGGGTCAACATGGCCGGGCTGCATGAGCTGGACCCGGCGTTCGAGCTTTTGCCGCTCGGATTTCACGACATCGAGTTCGGCGGTGCGGATCGCCAGACGCTCGTCGAGCCGCGTGAGCTTGAAGGCGCCATACTCGCCATAGACGGCGTGCCAGGAGAAATAGCCGATCAACGCGATGCAGCACGAGGGCACGATCATGCCCTGGGCAAAGCGTTTGACGGTCATCCGGCGGCGCATGGCGTTCTGCCCTTGTCTTCTGCGCCGCCGATTACGCATCCGTGAGGTTAATGCCGTGTTTATTACGGCTCAGTAGGGGCTATCCATCCCCAGGATTTCCTCGCCCATCAACACGCAGCCCTCCATCTGGGCGTAGAGGAAGCGCAGCCGGTAGGTAGCCTTGTAGACATAGGCCGTCACCTCGAGCACGTCGTATTTGCCCGAGCCATCGGGCGCCTTGACCGCCGGCTGCGTCACCACGTCGGGGCTGAGATCCCAGGCCATCAGCGAGCCATCGTCGGAGGGCGCGCCCGGCTTCTCGGCGAGCTTCATATCCTCCGCTTCCCAGAAGGTCTTGAGCACCTTGGGCGCGCGCGCCAGGGCGTCGGCGGCGCAGGCGTGCGGGGCGGCCTGCGCCGCGCCCGCGAGCACCAGCGCGGCGGCGGCCGCGGATACCAAATTCTTCATGTGCATCTCCCCCTTGGGCGGCGACATGCCGACCTGGGGGTGACACTCTGCACCCATCGCGGCGATTGCAAGGCTTCAGCCGCGGATGATCGACGTGCCCGCGTAGATCGCGCTGTCGCCCAGCTCCGCCTCGATACGCAGCAGCTGGTTGTACTTCGCGGTGCGCTCGGAGCGGGCGAGCGAGCCGGTCTTGATCTGCCCGCAATTGGTCGCGACGGCGAGGTCGGCGATGGTGCTGTCTTCGGTTTCGCCCGAACGATGCGACATGACCGCGCCATAGCCCGCGCGCTGCGCCATGGTGACGGCCTCCAGCGTCTCGGTGAGCGTGCCGATCTGGTTGACCTTGACGAGAATGGCGTTGGCCGTGCCCCGGGCGATGCCGTCGGCGAGGCGCCTGGGGTTGGTCACGAAGAGGTCGTCGCCGACGAGCTGGACCTTTTTGCCGAGACCGGCGGTCAGCGCGGCCCAGCCATCCCAGTCGTCTTCGGCCATGCCGTCTTCGATGGAGATGATGGGGTAACGGCCGCAGAGCTGTTCGTAATAAGCGGCGAGCTCGGCCGAGCTCAGCACCCTGCCCTCGCCTTCGAGATGGTATTTGCCGTCCTTGAAGAACTCGGTAGAGGCGACGTCGAGCGCGAGGGAGATGTCGGTCCCGGGCTTGAACCCGGCCTTTTCGATCGCGGCGACGAGGAAGGCGAGCGCTTCGTCGGGAGACTTGAGGTCAGGCGCAAAGCCGCCTTCATCGCCGACATTGGTGTTGTGGCCCTTGGCCTTGAGTTCCTTCTTGAGGGCGTGAAACACCTCGGCGCCCCAGCGCAGGCCTTCGTAGAACGTGCCGGCGCCGGTGGGCATCAGCATGAATTCCTGGAAGTCGATGGGGTTGTCGGCGTGGGCGCCGCCGTTGATGACGTTCATCATCGGCACCGGCAGCGTGCGCGCCATCGGGCCGCCCAGATAACGGTGCAGCGGCTGATCGTGGGCGACGGCCGCCGCCTTGGCGATGGCCAGCGAGACGCCCAGAATGGCGTTCGCGCCCAGACGCGCCTTGTTGGGCGTGCCGTCGAGGGCGATCATCATCGCGTCGAGCTTCTGCTGCTCTTCCGCGTCGTGGCCGGTGATGGCGTCGAAGATTTCGCCCTCGGCGGCCTCCACGGCCTTCAACACGCCCTTGCCGCCATAGCGGCTGCCGCCGTCGCGCAGTTCGACTGCCTCATGCGCGCCGGTCGAGGCGCCCGAGGGCACAGCGGCCCGGCCGACGCTGCCGTCTTCCAGGACGACGTCGACCTCGACGGTCGGGTTGCCCCGGCTGTCCAGGATCTCACGGGCGGCGATATCGACGATGGCGGTCATTGGGGAGCCTTCCAGAACGAGCGGTCGCCGGGCGGGATAGCCGACGCCCCGCCCCTTGTGAAGCCCGCTCGGGCGCTTGTCCGCGCCCGTGAAATGGCGCTTATCATGCCGCCAGCATTCAAGGAGGCAGGGGATGTATTTTTCGTTCGGGTTTCAACTGGTCGGGATCGTCACGGTTCTGGCGCTGGCGCTGTACATCTATATGGGAATTCGGGTGGGCCAGGCTCGCCAGAAGTTCGACGTGAAGGCGCCCGCCACCACCGGACACCCCGACTTCGAGCGCATTTTCCGGGTGCAGGCCAATACGGCCGAATGGCTGATCGTCTTCCTGCCCGCGCTGTGGCTCTTCGCGACCTTCGTCCACGACTACATCGCGGCCATTCTTGGCATCGTCTGGATCGTGGGCCGCTATGTCTACATGGAAGGCTATGCCGAGGCCGCCGAGAAGCGGTCGGCCGGGTTCGGCATCCAGGCTCTGGCGACGCTGATCCTGCTGCTCGGTACGCTGGTCGGCATCGTGTGGGGCATCCTGCGGATCGGGCCGCTGTTCTGAGGATGTCAGACGCCGCCGTCCTGCGAGCCGATCCGGCGCCCGGCATCGTCAGGCTGACGCTGAACCGGCCCCAGCAGCGCAATGCGCTGTCGGTGGAGCTGATGAGCGCGCTGGAGAGCGCGCTCGACGGGCTGGCGGACGAGCCGGGCCTGCGTGCGATCATTCTCGCCGCGGCGGGGCCGGCCTTCTGCGCCGGCCACGACCTGAAGGAGATGACCGCGCGCCGCGCCGATCCCGACAAGGGCGCGGCGTTCTTCGCGGCCCTGTTCGCGCAGTGCGCGCGCCTGATGACGAAAATCGTGCGCCATCCAAGGCCTGTGATCGCCGAGGTGCATGCGCTTGCGACGGCGGCGGGTTGCCAGCTCGTCGCGAGCTGCGATCTGGCCATTGCGTCCGAAACGGCCGCCTTTGCGACGCCGGGCGTGAATATCGGCCTGTTCTG
>JAKOQZ010000004.1 GCA_029778105.1 Pseudomonadota bacterium
GTCCGACCGGGCACGGCCGGTGTATGCCTGCGCCGTCAAACATCGCGGCGGCGCGGCTGCGCCGTCAGTGCTCATCAGATAAGCCATGTGAGGAAACCATGACCGGACGCCCGCTCCACCCCGAAACCCTCGCGCTGCACGCCGGCTGGCGCGCCGACCCGGTCCAGGGTTCGGTGGCGGAGCCCATCCACCAGACCACCTCCTACCAGTTTCATGATGCCGGCCACGCCGCGCGCCTCTTCGCGCTTCAGGAGCTCGGCAACATCTACACGCGTCTCGGCAATCCCACGACCGACGTGCTGGAACAGCGCATCACCGCGCTGGAGGGCGGCGCGGCCGGCCTCGCCGTCGCCTCCGGTCAGGCCGCGTCGGCCTATGCCGTCCAGAATATCGCCCGGGCCGGCGACAACATCGTCAGCTCCACCGACCTTTACGGCGGCACATACAATCTCTTCGCCAACACGCTGCGCGACCAGGGCATCGAGACTCGTTTCGTCGATCCCGCCGATCCGCAGGCCTTCGTGCGCGCCACCGATTCCCGTACGCGCGCCTGGTATGCGGAAACCCTTCCCAACCCCAAGCTCGTGGTCTGCCCGATCGGCGAGATCGCCGCGCTCGGCCGTCCGCTGGGCATTCCGCTGATCGTCGACAACACCGCGGCGCCGCTCATCGCGCGCCCGCTCGATCATGGCGCGGCGATCGTCGTCTATTCGACCACCAAATATATCGGCGGCCACGGCACCTCGATCGGCGGCATGATCGTCGACGGCGGCAATTTCGACTGGTCCGCCTTTCCCGAACGCCAGCCCCTGCTCAACACGCCCGACCCCAGCTATCACGGCGCGGTATGGAGCGAGGCGGCGAAGCCCCTCGGCCCCATCGCCTATATCCTGCGCGCCCGCACCGTGCTGCTGCGCGACACCGGGGCGGCGCTTTCGCCGTTCAACGCCTTCCAGATCCTGCAGGGTCTTGAGACGTTGCCGCTGCGCATGCCGCGCCATTGCGAAAACGCCGCCCGCGTCGCCGGCTGGCTCGGGGCGCGCAAAGGCGTCAGCCGCGTCATCTACCCCTCGCTCCAGACGGGCGTTCAGGCCGAGCGCGCCGCGAAATATCTCAAGGGCGGATTCGGCGGCCTGGTGGGTTTCGAGCTGGAAGGCGGCGTCGAGGCCGGACGGCGCTTCATCGACGCGCTGAAGCTGCTCTATCACGTGGCCAATATCGGCGACGCCCGCAGCCTTGCCATCCACCCGGCCTCCACCACCCATTCCCAGCTCGCGCCCGCCGAGCAGCAGGCGACGGGCGTGTCGCCCGGCTATGTGCGCCTCTCGATCGGACTGGAGCACATCGACGACATCCTGGCCGATCTCGACCAAGCCATCGCCGCAGCCGGCTGACGCCCGAACCGGCGGCCGGGACGATCCGATTCATGGATTGTTCCGGCTTTCGGGCCGGCCGGTACGGTTACCGCGCTCCGGCCGACGTCGTGCCCGCAGCCGGGCGCGACTCACCGGCCCGCTCAACCCTGGCCGCCGGTCGCTGCGCGGACGGCGTCAGCCTTTATATTCCGGCGGAAAACGAAGGTTGCGCCGGCCCATTTTGCCGGGTTGCGCACCCCGTTCGGCTCATGTAGATAGCCCCCCTTTCCGGGAGGGCCCTAAGGCCGGTCCGGGTCCGTCATTTGAATTGATGCGCCGACAGCGCCCCTCCGGCCGATCCGGAGATTGCGGGCCGTCAGCGCGCGAAAGGTGAGTTAGGTATCATGGCCCAGGTTCGCCCCCTCAAGATCCAGTCGCGTGACCGCACCGGCACGGGCGGCGCCCGCGCCACGCGCAAGGCCGGCCTGATCCCGGGCGTGCTCTATGGCGGCAAGGACAAGCCGGCCGCCATCGCCATCGAAACCCGCGAGCTGGAAAAGGCCATCACCACCGGCGGCCGCTTCACCTCCTCGCTGTTCGACATCGAGCTCGCCGGCGCCAAGACCCGCGTCGTGCCGCGCGCCGTGCAGTTCGACCCGGTCACCGATCGCCCGGTCCATTTCGACCTCTTCCGTCTGGAAGCCGGTTCGACCGTCGCCCTGTTCATTCCCGTTCGCTTCACCGGCCACGAAGTTTCGCCGGGCCTCAAGCGCGGCGGCGTGCTCAACGTCGTGCGTCACGAAGTCGAGCTGAACTGCCCCGTCGACAACATCCCGGCCGAACTGGTCGGCGATCTCTCGACGCTCAACATCAACGACTCGCTCCACATCTCGGCCTTCGACCTGCCCAAGGGCGTGTCGCCGGTCATCACCGGCCGTGACTTCACCGTCGCCACCATCGCCGCCCCGTCGGTGAAGGGCGCCGAGGAAGAAGCTCCGGCTGCCGACGCCGCTGCAGCCGCTCCGGCCGCCGGCGCCAAGGCGGCTCCGGCCGCCAAGGCCGCGCCCGCCGCGGCGGCTCCCGCCAAGAAGAAGTAAGACCGGCCCGGGGCATAGGCCCCGGCTTAGGATTCCGTCATGCTGCTGCTCGCAGGTCTCGGCAATCCCGGCCGCGACTATGCCGGGCATCGCCACAATGTCGGTTTCATGGCCGTCGACGCCATCGCGGCGCGTCACGGCTTCGGCCCCTGGAAAAAGCAATTCAAGGCCGAGGTGGCCGAGGGCTTTCTCGACAGCCCCCGGGGCCGCGTGAAGACGCTGCTGGTCAAGCCCCAGACCTATATGAACCTCTCCGGCGAGGCGGTTCAGGCCGCCGCGCATTTCTACAAGATCGACCTCGCCGACATCGCCGTCCTCTATGACGAGCTCGATCTCGCCGCCGGCAAGATCCGCGTGAAGACAGGCGGCGGCGCGGCTGGCCATAACGGCATCCGCTCCATTGCCGGCCTGATGGGCGAAGGTTTCCGCCGCATCCGCATCGGCATCGCCCATCCTGGCGACAAGGCCCGCGTCACCGGCCACGTGCTCGGCAATTTCTCCAAGGACGACCAGATCTGGCTCGTCCCCACGCTCGACGCCATCGCCGACGCCGCGCCGCTGCTCGCGGCCGGCGACGACAACGGCTTCATGAACCGCGTCACCGCCCTCACCGGCGGCGCCGACCCGCGCAAGGACAAGGCGAAAGCCGACAAACCCAAAGCCGAGCCGCCCGCGCCGACGCCGACGCCGACGCCGGCCCCGGCCGCCCCCAAACCCTCATCGCCCTTCGCGGGCCTGCTCGGTCGCCTTACGGGCAAGACCGGCAAATCGAACGAAAGCTAGGATCACCTCATGGGTTTCAAGTGCGGCATCGTCGGCCTCCCCAATGTGGGCAAGTCGACCCTCTTCAACGCCCTCACCCAGACGGCGGCGGCGCAGGCCGCGAACTATCCCTTCTGCACCATCGAGCCGAATGTCGGCGAGGTCGCGGTGCCCGATCCCCGGCTTGAGATTCTCTCCAAGGCCGCCAAGTCCGCGCAGATCGTCCCCACCCGCATTTCCTTCGTCGACATCGCCGGCCTGGTGCGCGGCGCCTCCAAGGGCGAAGGTCTCGGCAACCAGTTCCTCGGCAACATCCGCGAGGTCGACGCCATCGTCCATGTGCTGCGCTGTTTCGAAGACGGCGACATCACCCATGTGGAAGGCAAGATCGACCCCGTCGCCGACGCCGACACGGTCGATACCGAGCTGATGCTGGCCGATCTCGACAGCCTGGAAAAGCGCATCGTCCCGCTCGAGAAAAAGGCCAAGAACGGCGACAAGGAAGCCATCGCGCTCGCCGCGATCATGAACAAGGCGCTGGTCCTGCTGCGCGAAGGCAAGCCCGCCCGCCTTGCGAAGATCGAGCCCGACGAACAATCCGCGTTCGAACAGCTCGGCCTCATCACGTCCAAGCCCGTGCTCTATGTCGCCAATGTCGACGAGGCCAGCGCCGCCACCGGCAACGCCTTTTCCGCCCGCGTGCAGGAAAAGGCCAAGGCCGAGGGCGCCGAGTGCGTCGTCTTCTCGGCCCGCATCGAATCGGAGATCGCCGTCCTGCCGCCCGAGGAACGCGCCGACTTCCTTGAGGCGGTCGGCCTGCCCGAAGCCGGCCTCGACCGCATGATCCGCGCCGGCTACGCCCTGCTCGGCCTCATCACCTATTTCACGGTCGGGCCGAAGGAAACGCGCGCCTGGACCATCGTGAAGGGCACCAAGGCGCCCAAGGCCGCCGGCGTGATCCACACCGATTTCGAAAAGGGCTTCATCCGCGCCGAAACCACGGCCTACGACGACTACGTCGCGGCGGGCGGCGAAGCCGGCGCCAAGGAAGCCGGCAAGATGCGCCTCGAAGGCAAGGACTACGTCGTCAAGGACGGCGACATCCTGATGTTCCGTTTCGCGAACTAGGCCCAAGATTCCGCTCGAAATCCCGCGCCAATGGGCCAAAATCCGCCTGAAGAACACATTCGGGCAGGAGACACCCCATGGGCACGATGATCGAACTGACGGCGTCGGACGGCTTCACCTTCGACGCTTACCACGTCGCGCCGGCCGGCCCGCGCAAGGGCGGCCTCGTCCTTATCCAGGAAATCTTCGGCCTCACCGCCTGGATCAAGCGCACGGCCGACCACTTTGGCGCGCTCGGCTACGAGGTCATCGCCCCCTCGCTCTATGACCGCATCGAGCGCGGCTTCATCGCCGCAGAGGTGACGCCCGAAACGCTGCAGAAGGGCGTCAAGCTCGCTACCGAGAACGGCCTGAAGAAGCCCGTTATCGACATGCAGGCCTGCGTCGATCGCCTCAAGGCGGCCGGCCCCGTCTTCGCGGTCGGCTATTGTTATGGCGGCAGCGCCGCCTGGATCGCCGCCTGCGAAGTCGAAGGCGTCGCAGCGGCCAGCGCCTATTACGGCTCCATGCTGCCCAATCTCGCGCACCTTACGCCCAAATGCCCTGTCATCGCGCATTTCGGCGCGAACGACGCCCATATCTCCCAGGAGAACGTCGACCGCTTCAAGGCCGAGAAGCCTGACGTGCCGGTCTATATGTACGATGCCGGCCACGGCTTCGCCCGCGACGGCAGCGCCGATTATCACGAACCCTCGGCCAGGCTCGCACTGGAACGCACCCTCGCCCTCTTCCAGGCGAACGGCGCCATCGCATGATCGACGTCTACTTCGAGAATCTCCCCGTCGGACACGTCATCGAACTTGGCCAGCACCGCGTCACGCGCGAGGCGATCATCGAATTCGCGACCGAGTTCGATCCCCAACCGCATCACCTTGATGACGAGGCCGCCAACGCCTCCATCCTGAAAGGGCTCTCGGCCAGCGGCTGGCACACCTGCGCCATCATGATGCGGATGCTGTGCGATGGCCTCGTCCACCGCGCCGCCTCCATGGGCTCGCCGGGCATCGACGAGGTGCGCTGGATGAAGCCGGTGCGCCCCGACGACCTCCTCACCATGCGGGGCGAAGTCAAGTCCGCCCGTGTCTCCAAATCGCGCCCCGAAATGGGCATCGTCGACATCGAATGGTCGCTCTTCAACGAACGCGAACAGGTCGCGTTGATGCGCGCCACCGGCCTCTACCAGGTCAAGAACCCGGAGGCCGCCTGATGTACTTCGAGGACGTGGAGCTCGGCGTCACGCGCCAGCTCGGCAGCTACACCTTCACCGAAGAGGACATGATCCGCTTCAGCCTGAAATACGATCCCCAGCCGTTCCACATCGATCCGGTGGCGGCGAAGAATTCCTTCTATGGCGGCATCATCGCCAGCGGCTGGCACGTCGCCTCGGTGTGGATGAAGCTCGTCATCGCCGACGGCCAGCGCCGCGCCGGCAATGCCGAAACGCGCAAGGGCGGCGGCGTCTCGCCGGGCTTCCTCAACCTGCGCTGGATCAAGCCCACCCGCCCCGGCATGACACTCCACTACGACACCACCACGCATGAAAAGATCGAGCTGAAATCCCGCCCCGATCTCGGCCTCATCCGCACGCTCAATCTGGCGGTCGATGATGACGGCGAGACGGTGATGAGCTTCACCGGCCAGGGCTTCTGGCCGCGCCGCCCGAAGGGCTGACCCATGCCGTCGAAGACCATCCTGCTGCGCTCCAAACACGAAGGCTTCGCCTTCCGCGCCTATCACGCATGGCCCGATGGCCCCGCCAAGGGCGGCCTCGTCCTCGTCCAGGAGATCTTCGGCGTCACCGATCACATCCGCGAGCTCTGCGACCAGTACGCCGCCGACGGCTATGACGTCATCGCCCCGTCGCTCTACGACCGGCAGGAGCGCGGCTTCGAAGCCGCCTATGATCAGGCCGGCATCGCCCAGGCGCTCAAGCTCCGCGACGGCCACGACATGAAATACTCAGTCGGCGACGTGCAGTCCTGTATTGACCACCTGCGCGACGAACGCGGCCAGCAGAAAGTCTTCATCACCGGCTATTGCTATGGTGGCACCGTCTCATGGGTCGCCGCCGCCCGCTGCACGGGCCTCAACGCCGCCAGCGGCTATTACGGCCGCGGCATCGTCGATTTCCTCGCCGACACACCGCAATGCCCGATCATCCTGCATTTCGGCCGCACGGATCACTCGATCCCGATGGAATTCGTCGACCGCATCGCCGCCGCGCATCCAGACGTACCGATCCACATCTACGAAGCCGGCCACGGCTTCAACTCCGACCGCCGCACCGACTACGACGAAGCCAGCGCCAAGCTCGCCCGCGAGCGCACGCTGGCGCTGTTTGAGAGCACATGACCCAGCGCTTGACCCTCTCGAACGGACGTTCCAGCGCCCTGACAGTCGGCATAGAACCTTGGGCAGACGTGACAGTCATACCACCGCACGGGCGCGTCGACTTCGAGGTCGACCAGCCAACAGAGCTGGAAGTGGGCCTGAATGACGATGGCACAATGACGGTCGGCATTGTCGGCGGCTCAATCCGCCTCATTGCACCAAACGCCGTGCGCCGCATCACCGATAGCAATGGCGAGTACGCACCGCGCTCTGAAGCATTGTCCGACAGCGCCGGCTGGCGCGCTATTTGGGGCGCCGCTCCGGATAAAGGCTGAGCAGCCCCTCTTCGCTCGCCGCACTCCGCCCACGCTCGGTGATGAACCCCGTCACCAGCCGCGCCGGTGTCACGTCGAAGCCGGGATTGGCCGCCGTCGACCCCGGATTGGCGATCTCCACCGTCGCAAGCCCGCCATCGGGCAGGCGCCCGGTCATCTTCAGCACCTCGTCCGCCGAGCGTTCCTCAATGGGGATGACGCCCACGCCCTTGGGCATCGTCCAGTCGATCGTGGTGTGCGGCAGCGCGACATGGAACGGCACATCGTTGTCCTTGGCCGCCAGCGCCTTCAAATACGTGCCGATCTTGTTCGCCACGTCGCCATTCGCCGTCACGCGGTCGGTGCCGACGATGCAGATGTCCACCTGCCCGTCCTGCATCAGGTGCCCGCCGGCATTGTCCGGGATGATCGTATGCTTCACGCCGTGGCCGCTCAGCTCGAACGCGCTCAGCGACGCGCCCTGGTTGCGCGGACGCGTCTCGTCCACCCACACATGGATGTCGATGCCCTTGTCATAGGCCATGTAGATCGGCGCCAGCGCGGTGCCCCAGTCGACGCAGCCCAGCCACCCGGCATTGCAATGCGTCAGCAGGTTCACCTTGCCCTTCTTCGCCGCGATCTCCTCAATCAGCGGCAACCCGTTCTCACCGATCCTGCGGCAGGTCTCGACGTCTTCCTCGCAGATCTCGCTCGCCCGCGCATAAGCCGCCGCGACGCGCTCGTCGCGCGGCCGGTTGCGCACCGCGCTCGCCACCTCGTTCAGCGCCCAGCGCAGATTGATCGCCGTCGGCCGCGTCTCGGCCAGCATCGCGCAGGCGGCCTCAAGGCTCTCATCCGACGAATCCGCACGCAGCGCCATGGCGAGGCCATAGGCCGCCGTCGCGCCGATCAGCGGTGCGCCGCGCACGATCATCTGCTTGATCGCCTTGGCCGCATCGTCCGCCGACTTCAGCGCCACGATCTCCAGCTTGTGGGGCAGCTTGGTCTGGTCGATCACCTCGACCGACCAACCATCCGCCGCCACCCAGATCGTCCGATACGGCTTGCCGTTGATCTTCATGCGCTAACCCAACCTATTAGCTTTCCTGCCCCGTCATTCACGGGGGAGGTGCCCCGAAGGGGCGGAGGGGGCATCGCCGATGCCTGAGGCCGTTCAAATGGGAACGCCGAACCGCCCGCTCAATGCCCGTCGAAATCGATCAGCGTCAGCACGTTCTTGCCCATCGCCTCGATGCGCTTGCGCCCGCCGAGTTCCGGCAGGTCGACAATGAAGGAACAACCGATCACCTTGGCGCCCACGCGCTCGATCAGCTTGATGCCCGCCTCACAGGTGCCGCCCGTCGCGATCAGATCGTCGACGATCAGCACGTTCTCGCCCGGCTTCACCGCGTCCTCGTGGATCTCCACAACGTCGGTGCCGTATTCCAGATCATAGCTCTGCTGGATCGTCTTGTAGGGCAGCTTGCCCTTCTTGCGGATCGGCACGAAGCCGATCGACAGCTGGTGCGCGATCGCCCCGCCGATGATGAAGCCGCGCGCCTCGATGCCCGCCACCTTGTCGATCCGCACGCCGGCGAAGGGCTGCACCATCAGGTCGATGGTCGTGCGGAAGGCGCGCGCGTCGCCCATCAGCGTCGTCACGTCACGGAACATGATGCCGGGCTTGGGATAATCCGGGATCGTGCGGATGGCGCTGGCGAGATCGAATTTCATGTCGCGGCCCTCAGGCTTTCAGAACGCGGCCGGCGACCGCATCCAGCTTGGCGAAAAGAACGGGGTCGCGCTTCTCCGGCGCGGTGATGAACGCGGTATCCAGCGTCGTCTCGATGCCGATCGGCGACGGTGTGCGGTCGGGGCCGAGCTTCGGCGCCAGCTTCTTCACCAGCGTACGGCCGTTGTCGGCGTTCTGGTTCAGGAATTTCACCACCTGATCGACAGTGACCGCGTCATGGTCGGGGTGCCAGCAATCGAAATCCGTCACCATGGCGACGAGGGCATAGGGAATCTCGGCCTCGCGCGCGAGCTTCGCTTCCGGCATGCCCGTCATGCCGATCACCGAACACCCCCACGACTTGTAGAGCAGCGATTCCGCCTTGGTCGAGAATTGCGGCCCTTCCATCGCCAGATAGGTGCCGCCCTTCGTCACCTCGATGCCGGCTTCCTGGCAGGCTTCGAACACCGCCTGGTCCAGGCGCGGACAGGTCGGATGCGCCAGGCTCACATGCGCGACGAAGCCCGGGCCGAAGAAGGATTTCTCGCGCGCGAACGTGCGGTCGATGAACTGGTCCACCACCACGAAAGATCCCGGCGGCAGCTCCTGCTTGAACGAGCCGCAGGCGGAAATGGAAACGATGTCCGTCACCCCGGCCCGCTTCATCGCGTCGATATTGGCGCGGTAATTGATCGACGAGGGCGACTGCACGTGGCCGCGGCCGTGGCGCGGCAGGAAGCGCATCTCGATGCCGTTCAGCGTGCCGAACAGAATCTCGTCCGACGGCGCGCCCCAGGGGCTGTCCACCTTCGTCCAGGTCGGGTTTTCCAGCCCGTCGATCTGATACAGGCCGCTGCCGCCGATGATGCCGAGAACCGTTTTCGTCATCGCCTTGTCCGTAAATGTCGGGAGAGCGGGCGTTCTATCACGCCGCCCCCCTCGCGCAAGAAAAACGGCGGGCCGCAAAGCCCGCCGCTTCGCGTCTCCGGCCTGCGCCGCGTCTCAGTGATCGATGTTCCGCCACACCCGGCGATACGACAGGAACAGCAGCACCGACAGCAGGCTGAGGAAGATGATCACGCCCATACCGAGGCGATGACGCGCTTCCAGCTTGGGCTCCGCCGCCCACATCAGGAATGCGGCGACGTCCTTGCCGTACTGGTCGACCGTCCGCGGCACATTCGCCTCGGCATATTCGACCTGCCCGTCCTTCAGCGGCGGGGCCATCGCGATGACGTGCCCGGGCATATACTCGTTGTAGTGCGCGCCTTCCGGCACGGTGAAGCCTTCCGGCGCTTCGTGGAAGCCGACCATGATGGCGTGGATATAGTCCGGACCGTTCTCGCGGGCCTTGGCCATCAGCGACAGATCCGGCGGCGCGGCGCCGTTATTGGCGGCATGCGCGGCGATGTCGTTGGGATAGACCAGCGGGAAGTGGTCCGCGAGGATGCCGTCGCGGGTGGTCGGCTGCCCGGTGTCGTCCAGCGAAGGCACCTGGAACCCGGCCGCGATCGCCTTGGCCTCGGCCTCGGTGAATTCCGGTCCGCCCGGGTCCTTCAGGTTGCGGAACGCGACCAGCTTCAGGCTGTGGCAAGCCGAGCAGACCTCCCGGAACACCTGGAAGCCGCGCTTGAGCTGGTTGCGGTCGAACGTGCCGAACACGCCGTCAAAGCTCCACTCCTGGGCGGGCGGTTCGACGGCGGTGGCGGCGATCGCCGGCGCGGTGGCGCTGGCGGCGAGGGCGATGGCGGCGGCGAGAGCAATCTTGCGCATTGGTCTGTCCGCTCCTTTAGACGCGCGTCTCGGGCGCCGAGGCGGCGCCGGCGGGCGCCGCAGCGCCGCCCTTCTTCTTGGCCAGCACCGCGGTCGCGATGCTGTCCGGCAGCGGCCTTGGCGTCTCGAAGAGACCCAGCAGCGGCATGATCAGCAGGAAGAAGCCGAAGTAATAGATGGTTCCGATCTGCGAGAGATGCGTGATCGAGAAGCCGACCGGGTTGCCGTCTTCGCCGACGCCGGTCTGGAACAGCACCACGCCGGCAGGCTGCAGGCCGGCCCAGCTCAGCACCGCATAGTCCGCGACGAAGATCCAGAAGCACCACCAGAAGACGGGGCGATAGCGCGCCGAACGCACCTTCGAGGTATCGAGCCAGGGCACCAGGAACAGGATGCCGATCGCGCCCACCATCACCAGAACGCCAAGCACCTTGGAGTCGAGGATGAAGTTGAAGTCGATGGCGCGCAGCATCGCGTAGAACGCGGCGAGGTACCATTCCGGCGCAATGTGGGCCGGCGTCTTCAGCGGGTTGCCTTCCACATAGTGGTCGACATGGCCGAACAGGTTCGGCGCGTAGAACACGACGGCGGCGAAGGCGATCGTGAACAGCGCGATCACGAAATAGTACTTCGTCGTGTAGTACGGCATCAGCGGCACGGTGTCCTGCGGGCCCTTCGGCTCGATGCCGGTCGGGTTGTTGTTGCCCACATGGTGCAGCGCCCAGACGTGCAGCACCGAGACGCCGAGGATCACGAACGGCAGCAGATAGTGCAGCGAGAAGAAGCGCTGGAGCGTCGGGTTATCCACCGAATAGCCGCCCCACAGCCACTGCGTGAAGTCCTGCCCCAGCAGCGCGCCGAGCAGGTTGGTGATCACGTTGGCGCCCCACAGCGACATCTGCGACCAGGGCAGCGTGTAGCCGAGGAAGCCGGTCGCGCACATCAGCAGGAAGATGATGACGCCCAGGATCCACAGGATCTCGCGCGGCGCCTTGTACGAGCCGTAATAGATCCCGCGGAAGATGTGCACGTAGACGGCGATGAAGAAGAACGACGCGCCGTTCATATGGATATAGCGGATCAGCCACCCATAGTTCACGTCGCGCATGATGTACTCGACGCTGCCGAAGGCCAGCGCCGAGTTCGGGATGAAGTGCATCGCCAGCACGATGCCGGTCACGATCTGGATGACCAGGCAGTAGAACAGGATCGCGCCGAACGTGTAGGCGTAATTCAGGTTCTTCGGCGTCGGGAACGACAGCAGGTTGTCGTTGGCGAAGCGCACGATCGGCAGACGCGCGTCGAGCCAGCGCATGAAGCCGTTCGACGGCGTATAAGTGGAGGGACCGGAGGCCATGTGCGTCGTTCTCTCGCTTAGCCGATGCGGATGAGGGTGTCGGAGACGAATTCGTAGGGCGGCACCGCCAGGTTCAGCGGCGCCGGCCCGCGCAGGATGCGGCCCGAGGCGTCATAGACGCTGCCGTGGCAGGCGCACAGATAGCCGCCCGGCTGGCCCGCATTGTCGCGGTTGGGAATGCAGCCCAGATGCGTGCAGATGCCGATGACCACCAGCCATTCCGGCTTCTTCACCCGCTCCTGATCGGGCTGGGGATCTTTCAGCTCCGAATTCGACATGGCCCGGACCTGCTCGATCTCGGCGGCCGTGCGGCGGCGCACCCAGGTCGGCTTGCCCTGCCACATGACGGTGATCTGCTGGCCTTCCGCGATGGGCGCGAGCGGCACTTCGGTGGTGGCGAGCGCCTGCGTCGCGGCGCTCGGGTTCATCTGGTCGATGAACGGCCAAGCGGTGACCGCGACGCCCACGCCAGCGGCCGCCCCCGAAAACACATAGAGAAAGTCGCGGCGCGTGGCCTCGTCGTGCGTAGCTGCTGACACGGGAAGGAACCCCTAGAATCTCATTATCCCGGGCAGGGGCATACATCGCGGCCCAGCGGATTTCGACTGAAATCTTGTGCCTCGCGCAAGGTTCCCCCGCCCACGCCTCCCTGCCGTTACGCAAGCTCGCGCTCCGGCGCAAGTCCTTCCACTACCCCGCTGAATCGCGCTAAGGCCACGGACTGGCGACCGGCGACCGCCCGGCCCTCCATGGAGAGACATGTCATGCGCCTTGGCATCCTGATTTCCGGCCTTGCCGCGCTGGCTTTCACCGGGTTTGCCGCGGCTGAGAGCGTGCTTGCGCCGTTTGCGGGCCAGTGGGTCGGCAAGGCCACGGTCGAAACCCTCGGCCCGACGGATTTTCCCAATTCTGTCCGCGACGTGGGGGTGACCCTCACCGAAGACGGCGCAGGCGGGTTCAAGCTGGAATGGTCCACCGTCAAGCGTGAGTCGGGCGATCCGGCCCGGCCGGACGAAATCGCCAGCGACACGGTGGTCGATTTCGCCCCCGCCGGCGAGGGGCGCTGGGCCGCATCCGGCGGCGATCCCGCCAAGGGCCAGCCCCTCTGGTACGCCCGCGTCGAGGACGCCACGCTGGTCGTTTCGGGCTTCGCCGTCACCGAAGACGGCAAAACCGAGTTGCAGACCTATGCCCGCACCCTGCAGGACGGCGCGATGGGACTGGTCTATACCCGCGTCGTCGAAGGCAACGTCACCCGCCGCGCCTCCGGCGCTCTCACCCGCTTTGCACCCTGATATTTCCTGGTAGCACGCTCCGATGTTTGACTGGATTACGCCTGCCGAGTTGACCGCGCTCTGGTCGGTTCTGGTCATCGACCTCGTGCTGGCGGGCGACAACGCGATCGTCGTCGGGCTCGCCGCCGCCAGCGTTCCCAAGCAGATTCGCTCCAGGGTGATCGTCATCGGCATTGGCCTCGCGGTCATCATGCGCATCTCGTTTGCGGTGGTGACGGTCCAGCTTCTCGAGATGAAGGGCGTCAAGCTTGCGGGCGGCCTTCTGCTGCTGTGGGTCTGCTGGCGCTTCCTGCAGGATCTCCTGAAACCCGCCCACGGACTGGAACAGCTCGCCGAGGCTCAGGCCGCCGCCGACGCGGGCGGCCAGCAAAAGGGCCTGTGGCGCGCCATCGTCCAGATCGTCGTCGCCGATCTCTCCATGTCGCTCGACAACGTGCTGGCGGTGGCCAGCGCCGCCGCCGGGCACGAATGGGTGCTGATCGTCGGCCTCATCGTCTCGGTGGTGCTGATGGCCGTCGCCGCGACGCTGATCGCGCGCCTGCTGGAAAAGCACCGCTGGATCGCCTGGATCGGCCTTGCGGTCATCCTCTATGTGGCGGTCAAGATGGTCTGGGAAGGCTTCGCCGACTTCGGCCTCGTCGGGCACTGGCCGCTGAAGTTCTAGTCCCAGACGATCTCGACCCGGCTTGCGATATCCGGGTCGATCCGCACCTTCAGCATCTGCCCCCGCTCCAGCAGCCCGGCCCCGGCCGGCACGGGGACGCGCGCCGCCACCCGGTACGAGCTCTTGCCGCGCGGGGTGACATACAGGTCCAGATCGTAGGTGCCGTCGGGATAGGGCTTCAGACCCTCGATGCGCGCCCGGCCCTCCAGCCCATCCCCGCCGGCATCGAAGGTTTCGACCGGCGCCTCGTGACGTGCCGTGCCCGTCTGGCCGGCTGCGGCCGCATCGACCCCGATCTTCGCCGCCGCCGCCTGCAGCTGCGAGACGATCTGACCGATGTCCGAACCCGCGTCCACGCGCTGCGCACCCGACGACTGCGCCCAGTCGACGAAGAAATTCTTCGCGTTGTCCCTGTCGAGGTAAAGCGGCACGCGGTCCCCGGCCTCCGGCGCCCCGACCAGAGGACCGGCCGTCTTGGTGGTCGATATCTCCGGCGTGTGATTGTCGGGCTTCAGGCGCACCTGAAACATCTGCATCCGGGGTCCGCCGCCGAGGCGCATGGTCATGTTCAGCCTGCGCGCGGCGACGACCGTCGCCATCGTGCGCTCGCCGGTCTCCTTCAGAGCCGGGTCGCCGCCCACCATCACCCGCTTCGCGCTGCGTATCGTGCCGATGATCGTGAACGCCAGCGCCGCCGGGAACAGCACCACATAGCCCACGATCACCCACATGAAGTACGGGCTGGTGAAGGACACCGTGTTCATCGCAACCACAAAGGCCACGGCGATCAGGATCACGATCGGCAGACCGATCTGCAATGGACGCAACATGTCCCCTCCGGCGTATCGTGCCGACGCTAGGGCAACACGCCCGTCACGGAAATGCGACGCGAGCGCGCTGGGGATCGCCTAATGTCGCATCCGGGAATCATCGGAGCCGCCATGACCAACCGCACCGCCCTACCCGTTCTGCTCGCCGTCGGCACGGTTTTGTCGGCATGCGCCGGCGACAAAGCCCCGGCTGACGCCGCAGCGCGCGGCCCCGCAAGCTGCTTCAAAACCGCCGAAATCACGTCGATTTCCGCCGTCGACAGCGAAACGGCCTTGCTGCAGGTCGGTGCAAAGGCCTACCAGCTCAGGATCGTCGGCGTCTGCCCGGACCTCAACTGGAGCACCGGCGTGGTTCTTTTCAGCGAAACGGCGGACGCCGCGACGCTCTGCACCGGACAACCCGTTACGGTTCAGACGCCGAGCCCGCGCGGCGGCCAGCAGCAATGCTTCGGCAACGAGCTGCTGATCGCCCCGCCGGCAGGCGCCGCTCGCTAGGAAACGATCATCAGCCGCCCGGGTTTGCGCGGATCGACGCGCACCCGCAGCGACTGCCCTTTCGCGATC
Source organism: Pseudomonadota bacterium (assembly GCA_029778105.1). Classification (GTDB taxonomy): domain Bacteria; phylum Pseudomonadota; class Alphaproteobacteria; order Micropepsales; family Micropepsaceae; genus JADZAI01. The sequence goes on from JAKOQZ010000004.1 coordinate 15,203, forward strand.
TGGAATTTCCGGTCATAGGGCACGAACGTCGTCACGACCGTACGATAGGCGGGTCGTCCGCCGCGCGGAATCACCGTGAGCGCCAGTTCCGTCGAGCCGTCATCGTCATTGGCCGCGAAGTCCTCGATGCGCGCGCGTCCGTCGATCCCCTGCGCCGCAAAGTCGAAATCATACCCGCCATCCGCCTCGACCAGCGGCGGCGGCTCGCCGGTATCGACCGGCCCGTAACTGACCGGCGTTTCCACCCGCCGCGGCGGCGCCGTGACGCGCGGTTGGGTCTGGATCTGGGGCTCGACCTGGGCCCGTTTGGGCGAAACGGCCTCCTGCGTGCGCGGCCGTGCGGCCGGGGCCGCCTGAGGCGCGGAATAGAAGGCCCAATCGATATGAAACCTTGCCGGGTTGGTCTTGTCGAACCAGGCCGAATAGCGCTCGCCCGCCGCAGGGCCCGTCTGCCGCTCTGGAATCTTGCGATACGTCGTGACGCGAAACCCTGCCAGATGCGGGGGCTGCGCCATCAGGACGATGGTCCATGTATACTGCCAGGGGCCGTTGCCCGTCCGGCTGCGCACCTGGCTGCGGACGGCCTGGATCACCTCGACATTGCCGCGCTCGCCCGTCTGCATGAGCGCGGGGTTGTTGCCGATCCCGAATTTGGCGTTGGAGGCGAAGACCAGCCAGAGAATGCCCGCCACGACCGCGATGCCCGCGAAGGCCGGCGCATAGACGATCGCCGCGACGAACGCCGCGAAGATGAGGCCGCCCCAGCCACCCTTCTTCTGCGATGTCGCCGCCGCCATGCCGCCTCAGGCCCCTCGCCCCGTTCGCCTAGTCGAGCTTACGCATCTCCTGGCGCTTCATCCAGCAATGCTGCGTCCCGGTCAGCGCGAAGGACCGCGCGCAGGTCTCGGGCTGGCCGGTCAGACAGCTCGTCCGCGACGGCTCTGCGCCGAATGAGGGCATGTCCGCATGCATCGTGCCGCTCTCGTCCACCCGGTAGGTCGCGGTGATCAGGACCTTGCCGATGGTGAACGGGGCATAGAGCACGCCATCGGAAAACGCCGCATCCAGCAGCAGTCCGTTCTTCTCGTCGATCACATACGTCCCTGCGGCCGCATCCACCGCGAGCAGCTCGTAGTCGCGGACGTCGCGCGTCCCGGTCTCGTAGACCAGCATCCAGCGCAGCGCGTCGGGCTTCGCCGTGGCGCCGATGGTCAGCGTCATGGGAAATTCGGCGATCCCTTGATGCGGCGGCGTCAGGCGGCACGTGCCTTTCCACGTCCCCGTCCAGTCCGCAGGCCCCGCCGCTGCGGCCGGCGCGACCGCCGCCAGCGCGGCAAGGACAAGGGCCGCGCGCTTCAATAGACCGTCGCCTGAACCACGGCTTTCAGCCGCTCGATGATCGAGAACTTATCGTCGGTGAAATCGGAATCGATCCACCAGTCCTCGACCTCCGCCATCACGCGCCCGACATCCGGCCCGTTGGGCACGCCCGCCGCCAGCACCTCATGGCCCGTCAACGGCATCTCGGGCCGCTGCCAGCTGTCGGCCAGCGCCAGCAGCGCGCGCCATTGCGGCGCGTTCGACTGTTTGCGGTCCGCCGCCCAGCCCAGCATCACCTTGTCTTTGAACGCATCCGGGCTCAGCCGGTACAGCGCGCGGCGCACCTCGCGGATCGACAGATACGAGATGATCTTCACGTCGCTCCGGTCGATCGCAACCAGGCGTGCGCTCTCGGCGTTGGAAAAGCGCAGCCGCCGGGCCAGCCCCTGACGCCGCTCCGGAGGCCCGCCTGCGATCAGCGCCGCCAACCGCAGCAGCGGATCGGCGTCGCGGAAGAGATGCGTCTCCTCCAGCTCCACCAGCCGCGCCAGCCGCTCGATGTCCAGCGCGCCGGGCAAGACCTCGCCCATGATGCCCGTCGCCGCCATCGCGCGCAGCACCGGCACCGGGTCGGGCGCGGCCAGCAGCTTCAGCAGCTCGTCGTGAATGCGTTCGCCCGACAGCGTTGCGATGCCGTCGCGCGCTTCGGCGCAGGCGCTTAAGCCCGCCGGGTCCATCTCGCCTTTGCCGTACCAGGCGTGGAAACGGAAGAAGCGCAGGATGCGCAGATAGTCTTCCGCGATGCGCTGCTTCGCCTCGCCGATGAAACGCACCTTACGCGCCTTGAGGTCGTCAAGGCCGCCGGTCAGGTCGATCACCGCGCCGTCCTGCGTCGCGTAGAGCGCGTTGAAGGTAAAATCGCGCCGCCCGGCGTCTTCGGCCCAGTCGGTGGTGAACGCCACCGTGGCGCGCCGTCCGTCGGTCGACACGTCGCGCCGCAGCGTCGTGATCTCGAACGGCGTGCGGTCGATGATCGCCGTCACCGTGCCATGGGCGATTCCCGTCGGCACCGTCGTGATGCCGGCCGCCGACAGACGCGCCGCCACGTCGTCGGGCAGGATGGTGGTCGCCACGTCGATATCCGCCACCGCCGCGCCCAGCAGCGCGTTGCGCACGCAGCCGCCCACGAAGCGCGCCTCGCCGCCGCCCTTCAGCAGCGCGGCGAAAAGCCGCTTCGTAGCGTCGCCTGTCAGCCAGGGCTGCGAAGAGAGAGAAGGCGTCGTCATGGCTTGCCGCAATCGGGATGGTTGGGGTCGTCGGTGAAGTGGCCGTCCACGGTCTTGCCGTTGGCGTCGACATAGGCGCGGACATAGCAACCCTGATGGGGATCGGCCGTCAGGCGCATGAAGACGAATCCGGCGATCGCCAGCCCCAGACCGGCGATGACCAGCCAGTACCAGGGCGTCCTCAGCGGGTCGCCGCCGTCGATCGCGCGCCGCCGGTTGGCGACATGCGCATAGGCGAAGAACACGGCGAACGGCAGCAGGAACAGAACGATATTGGTGATGATCCTCACCCGTTCGCTCCCAGCCGCTCGCGCAGATTGACGATCATACCGGCCGTCGCTCCCCAGATGTTATGGCTCTCATATGGCATGGCGTAATAGCGCCTCTCGCGCCCCTGCCATACCGCCGAATGCCGCTGGTGGTTGGCAGTATCCATCAGGAAGTCGAGCGGCACCTCGAAGATCTCGTCCACCTCGCCCGGATTGGCGCGCGGCGTACAGCCCTCGGCCAGCACCGCCACCACCGGAATGATGACGAAACCCGACCCCGTCTCATAAGGGTCCAGCAGCCCGACCGGCGTCACGAACGAGGGCGGAATCCCGGTCTCCTCCTCCGTCTCGCGCAGCGCCGCCCCGACCGGGCCGTCGTCGCTCTCGTCGATCCGCCCGCCCGGAAACGCCACCTGCCCGGCATGGCTCGACAGATTGGGCGAGCGCCGCGTCAGCAGCACGGTCAGCCCGCCCGGCCGGTCGATGATCGGCACCAGCACGGCGGCCGGGCGCAGCAGCGGCGCCGCCTTCGCCTCGTCCCGCCATTGCGGGTTCAGGTCGAAATCGCCGCGTTCCGGCGCTCCGATCATCGCCTTGGCCTCTTCCAGCGGCCGCAGCCGCTGATAGAGCCACAGGCGCGGATCGCCCTCGGGGATATGGAATGGCCTCTCATCCGCGACGGGCAGCGTGCTCATGCCGCGCGCCCCAGCGGGAAGAACGCGCCGCCGCTCACGACGCCCAGCTGCCCGTCCCGCTCCACCGCCAGATCGGCCAGTTCGTAGAACACCGCGCGCGAGATCCGCGCCTCAAGCCCGCCCCGCACCAGCACATAGGGCGAGGGCTCGCCGGTCACGGCGTTCTCGATCACGTGAATGGGATGCGCCGCATCGGCGGTCACTTCGTCGCCGACATTGGTGGTGAAGTTCAGCGCCTGCCCCGCGCCTCCCGGATCGGTCACGTCCAGCGCCACCGCGACGAACGGCGCGTCCTCCACCTCGATGGCCACGCGCTCCACCGGCGTCACCAGCACAAACTCGCCCGGATCGCGCCGCAGGATGGTCGAGAACAGCCTCACCATGCGCGGCCGGCCGATCGGCGTGCCCATATAGTGCCAGGTTCCGTCCCGCGCGATCCGCATCGGAATCGCGCCGCAATGGGGCGGATTCCACTTCTCCACCGGCGGCAGCCGCCGCCCCGCCGCCGCTTCCGCCTGAAGCGCCGCCAGCCCGCGCAGAAGCTGCGGCGGTTCGGCCTTGGAAAAATCGGCGGGTTCGGATGCCATGACACCCCCAACATAGTCGCTGACGGCCCCGCGCCAAGCCTTGTCGAGGCCCCATTCTCGCCGTCTTGTGACGTGAAATAGGGCTTTCGCAGGCCCCGCGATCCCATATGGTCGCACGTCGCTGCGTTGCGGCGCGGAATAGACGGTTTTTTGGAGTGCGCATGACGGCCGAAACGATCAGCGAAAACGGCGCGACGCCCGACCTGGAGCGCGTCACGCGCGACCTCGCCGCCGCGCGCGCCGCGATCGGCCAGCGCATTTACGGCCAGGAGCAGGTGATCGAGCTGGCGCTCACCACCATTCTCTCCGGCGGCCACGGCCTGCTGGTGGGCGTCCCCGGCGTCGCCAAGACGCGCCTCGTGGCGACGCTCGGCGCGGTGCTCGGCCTCCAGACCAAGCGCGTCCAGTTCACGCCCGACCTCATGCCCTCCGACATCATCGGATCGGAAGTGCTCGAGGAAAGCGAAGACGGCCGCCGCAGCTTCCGATTCATCCGCGGCCCGGTCTTCACCCAGCTGCTGATGGCCGACGAAATCAACCGCGCCAGCCCCCGCACCCAGTCGGCCCTGCTTCAGGCCATGCAGGAGCGCCAGGTCACCGTTGCCAGCACCACGCACGACCTGCCCTGGCCCTTCCAGGTGCTCGCCACGCAGAACCCCATCGAGCAGGAAGGCACCTATCCCCTGCCCGAAGCCCAGCTCGACCGCTTCCTGCTCCAGATCGACGTCGCCTATCCCGAGCTCGAAGCCGAAAAGCGCATGCTCATCGCCACGACCGGCGCCGATGACGCCGCCGCGCCGCAGATTCTCGACACCGACAAGCTGCTCCAAGTGCAAGGCCTCGTGCGCCGCCTGCCCGTCGGCGAAAAGGTCGTCGACGCCATTCTGCGGCTCACCCGCGGCGCGCGCCCCGAAACGGCGGCCTCCGACCGCGTGCGCAACCAGATCGCCTGGGGCCCGGGCCCGCGCGCCGGTCAGGCCTTCATGCTCGCCGCCCGCGCCCGCGCCTTGCTCGACGGCCGCATCGCGCCCTCCACCGACGACATCGCCGCCCTCGCGCAGCCCATTCTCGGTCACCGCATGGCGCTCACCTTCGCCGCCCGCGCCGAAGGGATCACCATCGCCGATGTCATTCGCGGCCTCGTCGCGGAGAACGTGTGAGCGTCTCGGCGCCATCGTCCGACATCAGGCGGCCCGGCCGCTGGAACGCCCTGCGCGAGCAGGCCGAGCGCGCCGCCGCGCGCTTTCCGCCCCTTCTGGTCCAGGCTGAACGCATCGCCCAGACCGTCGCCTTCGGCGTCCATGGCCGCCGCGTCACCGGTCCCGGCGACAGCTTCTGGCAGTTCCGCCGCTACGAACCCGAAGACAGCGTCACCGCCATCGACTGGCGCCAGTCCGCCAAGTCTCAGCATGTCTACGTGCGCGAGCGCGAGTGGGAAGCGGCGCAGAGCGTCTGGTTCTGGCGCGACGCGTCCGTCTCGATGAACTGGCGCTCCACCGACATGCTCCCCCTCAAGGTCGAGCGCGCCGGCGTGCTGCTGCTCGCCATGGCGTCGCTGCTTTCCCGCGCGGGCGAGCGCGTCGGCGCGCTGGGCGCGGGCGAAAGCGGGCTGGGCCGCATCGCCGTGCGCCGCCTCGCCGCGCGTCTCTCCGACGAAGCCGAAAGCGGCGACACGCCTCCGCCCGTCGCCCTGCCGCGCCATTCCACCGTGCTCGCCGCCGGCGACTTCTTCGTCGAACCGGCGGCGTTCGAGAAAATGGTCGCGCTCTTCGCCGCCAGCGGGGCGCGCGGCCACCTCATCCAGATCGTCGATCCGGCCGAGGAGGAATTTCCCTATGAAGGCCGCGTGCGCTTCGAAGGCGTCGAAGGTCTCGACGCTTCGCTCGTCGGCCGCGCGCAGAGCCTGCGCACCGTCTATCGCACGCGCTTCGAAGCGCATCGCGAAGAACTCCACCGCATCGCCGCGCGCTATGGCTGGAGCTTCATGGCGCACCGCACCGACCGGCCGGCGGAATCCGCCGTGCTCGGCCTCTATCGCCGCCTCTCCGACGACCGGCGCGGCCGGGTGAGGGCATAGGCCGTGGGCGCCCTCTCCTTCGGCGCGCCCCTGGCGCTCGCCGCGCTGGCCGCGCTGCCGGTCATCTGGTGGCTGCTGCGGGTCACGCCGCCCGCCCCGCGCCGTCTGCGATTCTTCGGCCTGCGCTTCCTCGCCGGGCTGAAAACCGAAGAGGAGACGCCCGACAAGACGCCGCTCTGGCTTCTCATCCTGCGCATCGCCGCCGCCGCGCTCGTCATCTTCGCCCTCGCCGAGCCGGTGATGAACGCGGCCAGGTCGCTCGCCCGCAGCGATGGCGCGCTCATCCTCGTCGTCGACAACGGCTGGGCCGCCGCCCATCGCTGGGACGAACGACGCGAAGAGATGCGCGGCCTCATCGAGGATGCGCGCCGCGCCGACATTCCCGTCATTCTCGCGCCCACGGCCTCGGCCGATTTCGACATCCGCAAGGAAGACCCCGCCGACGCCCTCGCCCGCGCCATGGCGCTCGAACCCCAGCCCTTCCGAAGCGACCGCGCCACCATGCTGGCGCGCCTGTCCGCCGCCGCCAACGGCCTCAAGGGCCGCGTCGTGTGGCTGGCCGATGGCGTCGGCGACGCCGCCACGTCCGAGGCGATCACGGCGCTGATCGCTCTGGGCGAAACCGACGTTTTCCTGGACGACGGCGCCGCGCCCGCCTTCGCCATGCTGCCGCCCGAACAGGACACCAACGGCTTCACCGCCCGCCTCATCCGCGCCGCCCCCGGCCCCGCGCTCAGCGGCAACGTCCAGGCGTTCGGCGAAGGCGGCCGCTTCATCGCCGCCGCGCCCTTCACCTTCGCGGCGGGCGAGACCAAAGCCGAAGCGCGCATCGAAACGCCCAGCGGCCTCAGGAACGATATCGAGCGCCTCGCCATCGACAGCCGCGCCAGCGCCGGCTCGGTGACCTTGCTCGACGAAAGCGCGCGCCGCCGCCCGGTCGGCATCGTGGCGGGCGACGAGGGCCAGGGCGGTCAGCCGCTTCTCTCGGCCGCCTACTATCTTGAGCGCGCCTTCGAAAACGCCGCCGAAGCCCGATCCGGCGCCATCGCCGAGCATCTCGAGCGCGGCGTTTCGATGCTGGTCCTCGCCGATGTCGGACAGGTGACCGGCGAGGAAGAAGGCAAGCTCGCGGCCTGGGTCGAAAAGGGCGGCGTGCTTGTGCGTTTCGCCGGGCCGCGCCTCGCGGCGGGCGGCGACGATCTGCTGCCTGTGCGGCTGCGCCAGACCGGCGCGCGAGCGCTCGGCGGCGCGCTCTCCTGGGAAAAACCGCAGACCCTCGCGCCCTTCCCCAAGACCAGCCCCTTCGCCGGCCTCACGCCGCCCGCCGATATCGAGGTGAAGCGTCAGGTCCTCGCCGAACCCTCGCTCGAACTCGAAAGCCGCACCTGGGCCTCGCTCTCCGACGGCACGCCGCTGGTCACCGGCGTCAAGCGCGGCGAAGGCTGGATCGTTCTGTTCCACATCACGGCCAACGCCGAATGGTCGAACCTGCCGCTCTCCGGCCTCTTCGTCGACATGCTCAAGCGGCTGCTGAGCCTCGGTCACGGTCTCGGACCGGGCGGCGATCAGGCCGCCGCGGGCGAAGGCAGCCTCAACCCGCGCCTCGTGCTCGACGGCTTCGGCCGCCTCGTGAAGCCCGGCCCCGCCGTCACGCCCATTTCGCGCGCCGGCGCGGAGCCGTCGCCCGAACACCCGCCCGGTCTCTACGGCGAAGGCGCCAGCACGCTGGCGGTCAATCTCTTCGGCCCTGAAGACACCTTGCAGCCCTTCCCGGACCTGCCCGGCGGCGCGGCCGCTCATGCCTATGGCCAGCGCAGCGAGATCGCCTTCAAGCCCTGGCTGCTCGCCGCCGCGCTGCTGCTCTTCTTCATCGACGCCTTCGCCTCGATGCTGCTGCGCGGCTATCGCTTCGGCCTGCGCCGCCCGGCGGCGAGCGCCGCCGCCGTCGCGCTGGCGCTGATGAGCGCGCTGCCCGTGCCGCCCGCACATGCACAGGATGCCGATCCCGCCGCCGACGAGTTCGCGCTCAAGGCGGCGCTGCAGACCCATCTCGCCTACGTCATCACCGGCGATCCCGAGCTCGACAAGATGAGCGCCGAGGGCCTCATGGGCCTCACCCGCATTCTCGACAACCGCACGGCGGTCTCGGCGGGCGAACCCATCGGCGTCGATCTGGAAAAGGACGACCTCGCCTTCTTCCCGCTGCTCTACTGGCCCATCCCCGACAGCGGCAATCTGCCCTCCGACGCCGCCATCCAGCGCATCGACGCCTATATGAAGAACGGCGGCACGGTCCTCTTCGACAGCCGCGACGGCGCCAATGGCGGACCGGCATCCGCCGCGCTTCAGGACATCCTCAAAAAGCTCGACCTGCCGCCGCTCCAGCGCGTTCCGCGCGACCACGTGCTCACCAAGGCGTTCTATCTTCTGTCCAGTTTTCCCGGCCGTCAGGCCGACGGCGATGTCTGGGTCGAGGCGCAGCGCGCCGATGGCGAGGCGATCTCCGAAGCGCTCGGCGACGGCGTCTCCAGCGTCGTGATCGGCGCGGGCGACTGGGCCGCCGCCTGGGCGTCCGATGAATATATGCGCCCGCTCTACGCCATGGGCGCGGGCGGCGAGCGCCAGCGCGAATATGCTTACCGCTTCGGCGTCAATCTCGTGATGTACGCCCTCACCGGCAACTACAAGGCCGATCAGGTCCACGTGCCCGCGCTGCTGGAGCGCATGGGCCAATGACCTACGCCCTCGCCTTCGAGCCGCTCGCGCCGATGTGGGTGGTCATCGCCGCCGGGCTGATCGCGGCCGCCATCGCCCTCCTCGGTTTCCTTCAACGCGCGCGCGGCGCATGGCTGCGCCTCGCCGCCACGGCGCTCCTCCTCGCGGCGCTGCTGAACCCCGTCGCCGTGCAGACCGAACGCGAGCGCATCAAGGATGTCGCCGTCATCGTCACCGACACCTCCGAAAGCCAGTCCATCGGCGAGCGCACGAAACAGTCCGCCGCGGCGCTCGCCGCGCTCAGGAAACAGCTCGAAGGCGACGGCACGCTCGATCTGCGCGTGGTCGACAGCGGCCCCGCCACCGCCGACGGCACCCAGCTGCTCGACGCCGCCCGGCGCGCCCTCGCCGACACCCCGCCCGACCGCGTCGCCGGCATTGTCCTCCTCACCGACGGCGAAGCGCATGACGCCGAACTGGCGCGCGATCTGCCCGACGCCCCCGTCCACACGCTGCTCACCGGCAAGCCGGGCGAAAAGGACCGCCGCCTCGTCCTCGTCGAAGGCCCCCGCTTCGCCCTCATCGACAAGCCGATGGAGCTCGCCATCCGCGTGGAGGATCAGGGCGCGGGCGAGGAAGCCGCCGGCCGGATCGCCGACGTCACCATCCGCATCGACGGCGCCCCCGCCGCGCAGGTGAAGGCCCGCGTCGGCGAGCTGGAGAAGGTCCAGGTCACGCTGCCCCATGCCGGCGAGAACGTGATCGAGATCGAGGCGGCACCCGGCCCCGACGAGCTCACCCTCCTCAACAACCGCGCCGTCGTCGTCACCAATGGCGTGCGCGACCGCCTGCGCGTGCTCCTCGTCTCGGGCGAGCCGCATGCGGGCGAGCGCACCTGGCGCAATCTGCTGAAAGCCGACCCCAGCGTCGATCTCGTCCACTTCACCATTCTGCGTCCGCCCGAAAAGCAGGACGGCACGCCCATCGAAGAGCTCTCGCTCATCGCCTTCCCGACGCGCGAGCTGTTCGAGGAGAAGATCGGCGAATTCGATCTCATCATCTTCGACCGCTATCAGCGGCTCGGCGTCCTGCCGCCCGACTATTACGAAAACATCGCCCGCTATGTCGAAAACGGCGGCGCGCTGATGGTGGCGTCCGGCCCCGACTACGCCTCGCCTTTCACCATCTATGACAGCGCGCTCGGCGACATCATGCCGGCCGCGCCCACCGGCGGCGTCACCGAAAAGCTGTTCCGGCCGCGCGTGACCGACGCGGGCCAGCGCCATCCCGTCACCGCCGGCCTCACCGGCGCCAACACCGCAAGCCACGACGCCACCTGGGGCCGCTGGATGCGCGTCGCCGACGCCTATCCGCTGCACGGCGAAACGGTGATGGAGGGCCCCGACAAAAAGCCGCTGCTGCTGCTCAACCGCGTCGGCAAGGGCCGCGTCGCGCTGCTGCTCTCCGATCACGCCTGGCTCTGGGCGCGCGGCTATGACGGCGGGGGGCCGCAGGCCGAACTGCTGCGCCGCCTCGCCCACTGGCTGATGAAAGAGCCCGATCTCGACGAGGAAAAACTCTCCGCCGAGATCTCGTCAGGCGTCCTCAAGATCACCCGCCGCACCATGGGCAAGACGGCCGGCGCCGCCACCGTCACGCGCCCCGACGGCAGCACCGTGGACATTCCGCTCACCGAAGTGGAGCCCGGCCGCTTCGAAGGCACCACCAACGCCGAAGCCATCGGGCTCTACCGCATCACCGAGGGCGATCTCACCGCCGTCGCCGCCTCGGGCGCGCTCAATCCGCGCGAATTCCAGGACGTCCGCGCCACCGCCGACATCCTTCAGCCCGTCGCCGAAGCCTCGGGCGGCAGGGTCTCATGGCTGGAAGACGGCGTGCCGTCCACGCGCCGCGTCCGCGCCGGCCGCGCCGCCGGCGGCTCCGGCTGGATCGGCCTCGTCGACCGCCAGAACTACGCGACGCTCAGCGTCAGCCGCACCACCCTGCTCGACCCGCTGATCGCAGTCGTCCTGGCGCTCGGCCTCTGGGTCGCCGCCTGGCGCCGCGAGGGGACGTAGCCCCTCCATTGTCATCCTCGGGGGCGCGCAGCGGAACCCGGGGACTCATGCCTGAGGCCCTTCAAGCCAGGCCTCACCCAATGCCCACCAGCATCGTCGTCACCAGCACGAGGCTCAGCCCCGCCGCGACGCTCGTCGTCAGCCCGGTCCCGCGCGAGCGTGTCCACCCGCTGATCCCGAGGCTCACCAGCAGCGCATACAGCCCCAGCAGGAATGCCAGCGTCATCAGCGCCCGCGGCCCCGCAGAAGAAACGGAGGCGACCGCCTTTGGCGCGTCCGGATGCAACAGCGCCACCAGAGCCGTCGAGGCCACCACCGCCGCGATGAATGCGACCGACGACACCACGGCGAACCCGATCGCGACGGATGCGGTCCGTCCCTTCAGACCCAGCGCCAGCAGCGTTCCCAGAAACGTCGCCGCAAAGCCGCCCAGAAACGCGCTCAGCGCCCCGATCTGTGTTGCGATATCGGAAAGATAGGCCGGCGCGAGCCCTTCCATGCGTCCGCCCTCAGGTGACGGTGATCTCTTTCCACCCGCTGCTCGGGTCGGTCGACCACGCGACATCCAACCCCGCCAGCGCCTGCCATTTCACGGCGATGATCTTGCCGATCAGCGTCGGCAGCCCGGTCGAGGGGATATCGATCTCGGCCGTGAACTGCTGCGTCGATCCGGCAGGTATCTCCTGCCCCTCGGCGATCAGAAACTCCTGAGAGACCACGGTCTCGCTTTCCTGCACGCGGACCGTCTGCGAACCGCCCGACTGCCCGACCGGCGCCGGCACGCTGAAACGCGGAATATCGACGGTTTCGGTCGCCTGCAGCTTCACATAGATACGCTTGGCTTTCACGGCCGCCGAGCCGACATGCACATCGACCGTCACCTTGGCCTTCGATCCGCGCTTCGCCTCGCCAATGGTCAGGTCGACCTCGGCAGCGCCACCCGTAACCCTGCGCAGCGCACCAAGAATAGACATCACGAAACTCCCTTTGACCGATGATTGAGGCCGGACCCTAGACCACCGCGATCGCACATCCCATGCGACCGGCCGCCGCTCACAGCGCGCGGGTGATCGCTCCGCTCAGCTCGGCCAGTCCACCCTCCGACAGATCGCGCCCCAGCAGCCGCGCATAATCCACCGGCCCCGGCATCGTCATGCGCCCGGCGGGAAGGCGCGCAAAGCCGACCCGCGCATAATAGGGTTCGTCCCCCACCAGGATCACAGCCCGGTGGCCCAGCGCCTTCGCCTCGTCCAGCGTGCGGTTCATCAGCGCCACCGCGATCCCCCGCCCGCGATGTTCGGGCAGCACCGCCACCGGCCCCAGCATCAGGCCCGGCGTCCCGCCGATCTTGACCGGCCAATAGCGGATCGTCCCGCGCAGCGCCCCGTCCTCCTCGGCCACCCACGACAGCGCATCGATGCAATCGACGCCTTCGCGCAGGCGATAGGCGGTCTTGGCGAAGCGGCCGGGGCCGAAGCTCTTGTCGAGCAGGGCGTCGATGGCCGGCCCGTCTTCGGGCCGTTCAGGGCGGAGCGTGAACATCGGAAAATCTCGTCATGAAGATAAAGAAGACTCGCAAAGCCTGCGCGGCGTCTCCGCCGTCGCGTCATTCAGCCTCGTCGCAGGGTCTTCTCCGATGCCATGCCGGGCGCGTAGCATGGATGGCGCGCCCGCGCCAAGCGGCGATTGGGGCGGCGTCAGGAGAGCACCGCCATGCTGAAAGTCTTTCACGCCCCCGGCTCCCGCTCGCTGCGCGTGTTGTGGATGCTGGAGGAGCTGGGCCTCGACTACGAGGTCGTGACGCTCGGCTATCCGCCGCGCCTGAAAGAGCCGGACTATGTGAAGCTCAACCCGGCCGCGCTCGCGCCGGCGCTCGCCGACGGCGATCTCTTCCTGACCGAGTCGATGGTGATCGGCGCGCACCTCGCCCGCAAACGTCCCGAGGCCGGCCTCACGCCCCGCCCTGGCGAAGATGTCGAAAGCTACGAAACCTGGCTGTGGTTCGGCGAGGCGACGCTGATGTTCTCCATCGCCGCCATCGTGCGCGCACGGCGCTTCAAGCTCGCGGAAGATCATCCCTTCTGCGCCGATCTCGAGGCCGGCCTCATCGCCCGCCTCGCCAGTCTCGAGCGCCGCTTGCAGGGACGCGCCTTCGTCGGCGCCGATCGCCTCACACTGGCCGACGTCTCCTGCATCTTTCCGCTCTATCGCATGACGGTGCTGGGGCTCGACCACCTCATGGGCCCGGCGACCCGCGCCTATTACGACGGCCTCGCCGCGCGCCCCGCCTTCCAGGCCGCGCTCGCCCGCTGAGCGCTTGCCGCGCGCGCCATCCCGGTGCGAAGCTCGGCCATCGCCAGCAAGAGCGAGCCGAGGGACGCATGCCTTACGCGAACGACCGCCTGATCCACGACGCCGACAGCCATCTGATGGAGCTCGACGGCTGCCTCGATCCCTATTTCGACAAGGCCCATCTCGCCGCGTTCCACGCTTTGCCCTATCTGCACAAGAAGGACGGCGACTTTGAATGGTCGCGCGTCGCCCGCGCCCAGCACAGCGATCCGCAATTCCGCGCCGGCGAAGATGCGAACATCATGCTGCGGAAAAACTACGAGGCGCTAGGCAGCTTCCTGCGCGCCGATCGCCCCAAGACGCTCGATCTCCTCGGCTTCGCCAGCCAGCTCGTCTTCACCACCTACTGCCTCGGCAATTTCGGTCTCGACCAGTCGAACGACATGGCCCTGTGCTATGCCGCCGCCGACGCGCACAACCGCATGATGGCCGATTTCTGCGCCGTCGACCGCCGCCTGCTCGGCACCGCCTATGTGCCGCTTGAAGACGTCGAGCGCGCAAAAGCCACGGCCCGCCTCGCCATCGAACTCGGCCTCAAGGGCCTGATGATCCCCTCAAAGCCGCCCCAGCGTCACAGCCCCACGCATATCGCGCTCGATCCGGTCTGGCGCATGGCGGAAGAGGCCGGCATCCCCATCCTCTTCCATGTCGGCGGCGAAGAGAAAATCGCGCCGGCCTATTTCGAGAACGGCCTGCCGCGCGTGAAGGATTTCCACGGCGGGGAAGAGAACTTCACCTCGGTCAGCTACATGACCATCCCGATGTCGGTGATGCAGACCCTCGCCGCCTTCATCTTCGACGGCGTGCTCGACCGCTTCCCCAGGCTCAAATTCGGCGTCATCGAGCTCGGCGCCTCTTGGCTACCCGGCTGGATGAGGAACCTGGACGGCGCCGCGATGGCCTTCGCGAAGAACGAAGAGCGCCTGCAGCGCCTCAGCGCCAAGCCGTCCGAGATCGTGAAGCGCCAGGTCCGCGTCACGCCCTACCCGCACGAGGACGCCGGCTGGATCATCCGGAACGGCGGCGAAGACATCGCTCTCTTCTCGTCGGATTTCCCCCACGTCGAAGGCGGCCGTAACCCGCTCAAACGCTTCGACGACTCGCTCGGCATCGTCACCGATGCCCAGCGCCGGAAATTCTATTCGGAGAACTTCATCGACCTGATGGGCCCGGCCCTCGCCGAAGACCTCCGCCGCCCCGCCCACCTGCGCGCCGCGTAACCACGCTTGTCATCCCCGGACGGCGCGCAGCGCCGATCCGGGGACCCATGCCTGAGACCCTTGAGGAAAACCCCACCCGTCATGGTCCGCGAAGGCGGACCATCCACGGCTTGAGCCCTCACTCCGCCGCGATGGCCGAGCCCATGAACCCCGTCGCGCTCAAC
>JAKOQZ010000141.1 GCA_029778105.1 Pseudomonadota bacterium
CGCCGCGAAATTGCCGTCGCCGCGCTGTCCGGCGCCGTCGGCACCTTCGCCCATGTCGACCCGCGCGTGGAGGAGTTCGTCGCCGCGAAGCTCGGCCTCGCGGTCGAGCCCGTCTCCACCCAGGTGATCCCGCGCGACCGCCACGCCATGTTCTTCTCGGTGCTCGGCGTCATCGCCTGCGCGGTGGAGCGGCTGGCCACCGAGGTCCGCCACCTGCAGCGCAGCGAGGTCCGCGAGGCGGAGGAGTTCTTCCATGCCGGGCAGAAGGGCAGCTCGGCCATGCCGCACAAGCGCAATCCGGTGCTCAGCGAGAACCTCACCGGCCTGGCCCGCATCGTCCGCGCCGCCGTGGTGCCCGCGCTCGAGAACGTCACCCTCTGGCACGAGCGCGACATCAGCCATTCCTCGGTCGAGCGCGCCATCGGGCCCGACGCGACCGTGACGCTCGATTTCGCCCTCGCCCGCCTCGCCGGCATGATGGACAAGCTCACCGTCTATCCCGAGCGCATGCAGGCCAATCTCGACAGCCTCGGCGGCGTCGTCCATTCCGGCGAGGTCCTGCTCGCCCTGGCCAAGGCCGGCATCCTGCGCGAGGACGCCTATGCCATCGTCCAGCGCAACGCCATGGCGACCTGGACGAAGCTGGGTACGCCGGCGGAGCGCGGCTTTCGCGAGAACCTCCTCGCCGACCCCGACGTCGCCGGCCGCGTCTCCCCCGCGCAGATCGACGCGGCGATGGATTCGCGCCTGCATCTCAGGCAGCTCGACGTTCTCTACACCCGCGTCTTCGGCGAACCCGGCCCCGCCGCCTGATCGCCCCGAAGCCGGACGCCCCCCGCAGGGCGGCCCTTCCCCCCGCGTGTGGCGAAGCGCGGGGGGGCCTGCTATACGCCCCGCACGCCGTCTGGTTGCGGCGCAGCATTTGGGGGATTCGCCCCCTGGGGAATTCAGCCATGGCACGCCGCCGCCAGCTCTACGAGGGCAAGGCCAAGATTCTGTTCGAAGGGCCCGAGCCCGGCACGCTGGTGCAGTATTTCAAGGACGACGCCACCGCCTTCAATGCCCAGAAGAAGGGCGTCATCACCGGCAAGGGCGTGCTGAACAACCGCATCAGCGAATACCTGATGATGCGGCTGGGCGATATCGGCATCCCGACCCACTTCGTGCGGCGCCTTAACATGCGCGAGCAACTCATTCGCGAAGTTGAGATCATCCCGGTCGAGGTCGTGGTCCGCAACGTCGCTGCCGGCAGCCTCTCCAGCCGTCTGGCCATCGCCGAGGGCACCCGCCTGCCGCGCTCGATCATCGAGTACTACTACAAGAACGACACG
>JAKOQZ010000142.1 GCA_029778105.1 Pseudomonadota bacterium
ATCGGCGCGCTGGCGGAGCTGAAGGCGGAGGCGGAGGCCCTGCCCGCGCTGCTGGCCGAGCGGCTGAAGGCGATCCGGGCGGAAGATCTGGCGCAGATCGCAGGGCCGGCGCCGGTGGAGGCGCTGCCCGCCCCGGAGAAGGGCCCGGACGAAGCGGCGGCCGCGCCGGACGACAGCGCAGGCGCCGGGAAGCCGGAATGGTTCGGGTTTGCGCGCCGTCTGGCGGGCAAGATCCGCCGCGAGCCCGACGCGCCGCAACAGGGCGCGGACTGGCGTCTGGCGACGGCGCTGGCCAATGTCGACGACCGCGATATGCCCCGCCCGGCGATGCGCGCCGCCGCGCCGGCCAAGCAGCCGGTGGATCTGCACGCCGAGGCGCTGCATGTGGTGGAGAAGCTGCAGGCGCTGGCCATCGATCTGGACCGCGCGCTGGGCGACGACCCCGCCCCCGACATGTGGCGGCGCTATATCAACGGCGAGCGCAGCATCTTCACACGGCGTCTGGTGGCCTCGATCGGGCGCGACGGGGCGGACCGGATCGCGCAGCGCTATGCCGCCGACACCGAATTCCGCCATCACGCCGACCGCTATATGCAGGAATTCGAAGGCCTGCTGGACGACGCCGCCTCGCGCGACCGCGACCAGATTCTGGTGGAGACGTTCCTGACCTCGCAGACCGGGCGGCTGTATCTGCTGGTGGCGGCGGCGACCGGGCGGCTTTAGCAGCCTGCGTCCTTCGAGACGGCGGCTATGCCGCCTCCTCAGGATGAGGAAGAGGGTTAGGCCGAGGTGATGCGATTGAGCCAGGCGATGAGGTTGGCGATGACCTCGTCGCGATTGGTCTCGTTGAACATTTCGTGCCGGCCGCCGGGATAGAACTGGGTCTCGACATCGCGCACGCCGGCTTCGCGGTAGCGCCCGGCCAGAAGATCGAGCAGCGCCAGCTTGCCGTTGAGGGGATCGTCCTCGCCCGCGAGCAGCAGGATCGGCAGGCCGGAGCGGATGCCGGCTGGCGCGACCGTGCGTGCGGCGTCGGCGAAAATGGAGGCGAGACCCTCGGGCCTGACGGTGAAGCCGCAGAGCGGGTCGGCGATGTATTTGTCGACTTCGGCGGCGTCGCGGCTCAGCCAGTCGAAGGGGGTGCGGGCGGGTTCGAAGGGCGCGTTGAAGGCGTTGTCGAGCTTGACCGCCGCCGGATCGGCCAGCGAGGCGGCCAGCATGTCGAGCGCCGACGAGCCGGAAAGCACCAGCCCTTCGATGTCGGCGCTGCGGTCGAGCGCGAAATATTGCGCGGCGAACGAGCCCATCGAATGACCCAGAAGAACCAGCGGCAGGCCGGGATGTTCCTCGCGCGCCGCCGCCGCGACGACGCCCAGATCGCTGACGACGGCGTCGAAACCGCCAGCGCCGAAATCGCCGAGCGACCCGGCATCCGGCGCGGTGGCGCCGTGGCCGCGATGATCGTTGGCGTAGACCGCATAGCCCGCAGCCACCAGACGCGCCGCCAGCGGCGCATAGCGCAGCGCGTGTTCGCCCATGCCGTGCGCGATCTGGACGATGGCGCGCGGCCGGACGGCCGGCCAGCGCCACGCGGCGAGCGAAACGCCGTCCAGCCCCTGAATGCGGAAGCCAGCCGGCGTCATCTCATTCCTCGATATAGCGTCTGCGATCGGCCGCGCCTTCGCGCAGCACCCAGATCACCGACTGCTTGAGCACCTTGCCGAGCGCGGTGTCGAACGCGACGACGACGTCGGCGACCTTGTCGCTGGCCGCAGGGATCGTGGCCGATGCGGTCGTGGAGGCGATGATGCCGCCGCTGGACTGGCGCACCAGCTTGAGCACCAGGCGCACGGCGACGCTGGCGCCGCCCTGGGGCGTGGAGACCGCTTCGAATTCGCGCAGCTCGGAGGTGAGGATGTAATCGCCCGACAAGCCGATGGAGCGGCGGCCGACGCCGACGATCTTGCCCGAGTTCTCGAAGGATTCGACCATCAGCGTCTGGACCAGCGCCGGGGCGCGGTCGGTCCATTTCACGCCGGGGAAATACTGCACCTCGAGCTGCACGGGGCGGATCGCGATGCGGTCGGTATTGATGGCGTTGGGCGTGGTGGGTTCTTCCACCACCAGCTGCCAGTCGACGGCGGGGATGTCGCCGTCGAACGTGTTCTTGGGCGACAGGTCGAAGAGCTGCGGCGGATCGGAGGCCAGCAGGCTGCATCCGCCGAGGGCGAGCACGGCAGAGAGCGCGAGCGCCAGAAATGCGGGGCGTCGGGTCGTCGTCATTTTCCGCCCTTGTATTCCGGTGCGTCGGTGCCGGTGAGGAAGCCGCCCGGATCGCTTTCGATCTTGGAGAAGGTGCGCTCCAGCGTCGAGGTGAGCTGGCGCGCCTCCTGGATGAAGGCCGTGAAGGCGGTGAGGCCGCCGCGCGCGAAGTCGCGGAAGGCCGGGCGCACATCGGTGATCATCTTGTCGAGATCCGCGGCCACTTCGGCGATGCCGGCGCCGGCGGATTCGACGGCCTTGAGCGCCGGGCCGATCTGCTGGCTGGTGTCGGCGATCAGCTTGTCGAGATTGACGGTGATGTCGTCGAGACGGGCCGACGCCGTTTCGATCTTCTCCATGACGGCATCGAGCCGGGCGGAGAAGGAGCGGACATTCTCGAGCGTTTCGGCGACGGCGGCGCGGTTCTTGTCGGACAGGAGCGCATTGCCGCGCGCGAGGAAGCTGGCGGCGGACGCCAGCAGGTTCGGCGCGGTCTCGGCGAGTTCCTGGATGCCGGTAAGGCGCGCGGGGATGATGGGATAGTCCTGATCGGCGGCCGCGACGCGCGGCTTGCTCTCGGGAGAGCCGCCGGTGAGCTGAACCACGCCGACGCCGGTGAGGATGCCGCTGTCGATGGAGGCTTCGGTGTCTTCCTTGACCGGGGTGTCGGCGGTGAGGCGGATCAGCACGCGGACGCGGCGCGGGTCCTTGCTGTCGAGCTGGACATTGGTGACCTCGCCCACCTTGATGCCGCTGTAGCGGACCTCGGACGCGACGCCGAGCCCCGACACGCCGCCTTCGAACACGATCTCGTATTCGTCGTAGCGCTGATCGAAGCTGAACTGTCCGAGCCAGACGAGGAACACGAACGCGGCGAGCACGGTCGCGAGCGTGAAGGCGCCGATCAGGACGTGGTTGGCTTTGATTTCCATATCAGTCCGCCACCTTAGCCTTACCCCGCTCGCCTTCCCAAGCGCTCGTCGCCGCCCGGGCCCGGGGCCCGTGGAAATATTCGCGAATCCACGGGTGATCCTGCTTGAGCATGTCGTCCATCGTGCCCGTCACCAAGACGCGCTTTTCGGCCAGAACCGCGATGCGGTCGCAGATCGCGTGCAGGCTGTCCAGATCGTGCGTCACCATGAAGACGGTGAGGCCCAGGGTTTCCTTGAGCTGCAGGATGAGCTGATCGAACGCCGCCGCGCCGATGGGGTCGAGACCAGCCGTCGGCTCGTCGAGGAAGACGATCTCCGGGTCGAGCGCCAGGGCGCGGGCGAGGCCGGCGCGTTTGATCATGCCGCCCGACAGCTCGGACGGGAACTTTGGCCCGGCCTCGGGGCCAAGCCCCACCAGACCGATCTTCACGGCCGCGATTTCGTCCATGAGGGCTTCCGGCAGGCGCAGGTGCTCGCGCATGGGAACCTGGATGTTCTGCGCGACGGTCAGGCCCGAAAACAGCGCGCCCTGCTGGAACAGGACGCCCCAGCGCTGTTCCAGCAGCTGCCGGTCGTCGGCGCTGAGATCGCCGATGCGCTGCCCGAACACGGTGACGTCGCCGGCGGCCGGGGTGTTCAACCCAACGATGGAGCGCAGCAGCACCGACTTGCCCGTGCCCGAGCCGCCCACGATGCCGATCACCTCGCCGCGATAGACGTCGAGATCGAGATTCTCGTGAACGACCTGCTTGCCGAACTGGTTCTTGAGGCCGCGCACCTCGATGATCACGTCGCGCTTGTCCGCCGCCATCCTCACCACCCCAGATTGACGAAGAGGATGGAGAAGAACGCGTCGGCGATGATGACGACGAAGATGCCTTCCACGACCGACTGGGTCGTGCGCTGGCCGACCGATTCCGCGCTGCCCGAGACCCGCAGGCCCTCGAAGCAGCCGATGGCGCCGATGAGGAAGGCGAAGACCGGGGCCTTCACGATGCCGACCCAGAAATGGCGGGGTTCGACCACCTGCTGCAGGCGCTCGACATACATGATCGGCGAGATGTCGAGCGCGCTCACCGCCACGACGCCGCCGCCGATGAGGCCGGCCAGCCCGGACAGGAAGCCGAGCAGCGGCAGCGTGATGACCAGCGCCAGGATGCGCGGCACGATCAGCATCTCGACGGGATCGAGCCCGAGCGTGCGCATCGCGTCGATCTCTTCGCGCATCTTCATCGAGCCGATCTGCGCGGTGAAGGCGCTGCCCGACCGGCCGGCGACGAGGATGGCGGTCAGCAGGATGCCGATCTCGCGCAGGAACGAGATGCCGATGAGATCGACGGTGAAGATCTGCGCCCCGAAACGCTGGAGCTGTTCCGAGCCCTGATAGGCGAGCACGGCGCCGATGAGGAACGACATCAGCATCACGATGGGCACGGCGTTGAGGCCGGTTTCCTCCATGTGATGGACAAGCGAGGTGAACCGCAGACGCGCCGGCTTCAGCGCCGTGCGGCCGAAGGTGTAGATGACGAGGCCCATGAAGCCGACCGCGTCGCGGGCGCCGTCCTTGAGACGCAGGATCGCCGACCCCGCCCGGTCGAGCATCACGATCAGCGGGCTGGGCGGGCGCACCGTATGGGCGTCGGGCTTGGGCTCGGCCTTGTGCACGGCTTCGAGCAAGGAGAGCTGTCCCTCGGTGCCGCCCTGGAGCGCAACGCTGCCGCCCTGGCCCGCTATGGCGTCGCGCGTGCGTTCGACCAGCCACGCCCCGGTCGTGTCGAACCGGCCGATGCCCGACATGTCGAACGTGACCTGGCCGCCGGGAAACTTGAGCGCCGCCAGCTGGCGGTCGAGCTTGAGCGCGTGCCTGATGTCCCAATCGCCGGTCATCGCCAGCACGCCGTTTTCGAGCGTGGCGGCGCCGGGGGCGGGCCGTTCGTTGGCGGGGGGCGCGGCGCGGTTCATCGTCGGGCGAGGTGACAGGCTGTGCGGCACAGCGTCAAGGCCGCCGTCAGGCGCTTGACGGGGCGTTCCAAGCGGTTGAACTGCCTGACGTGTTCCGCCGTTTCATCCCCTCGATCAGAATTCTGCCCTACGCCGCCGTTCTGGCGGTCGCGGCGCTGGTCGTCTTCGACCCGGCGCGCATCCTCAGCCTGGCGCGGGACCGCATTTTCGACGCCTATCAGCGGCTGGCGCCGCGGACCTATGTCGATCCGGCCGAGCGCGGGCTGCCCGGCGTTCTGTATGTGGATATAGACGATTCCAGCCTGGCGACGCTGGGCCAGTGGCCCTGGCCGCGCACCCTGCTGGCGACGCTCATCGACCGCCTGAACGCGGCGGGCGCGAAGGTGATCGTCTTCGACGTGGTCTTCTCCGAGGCCGACCGCACCTCGCCGGCCGAGGTGACGCGCAACTGGCCACGCGGCGAGCCCTACGATTCGGCGCGGATCGCGCTGGCCGCCCTGCCCTCCAACGATCAGACGCTGGCGGGGTCGATGCGAAATGCGACGACCGTCACAGGATTCGTTCTTGGCGAAGCGAGCGGCGCCCGGCCGCCGGTGCTCAAGCAGGGTTTCGCGACGCTGGGCAGCCTGAAGCCCGCCGACTTCGTGCCGCCCTATGAGGGCGGCTCGGCGCCCCTGACCCGGCTGGAGGATGCGGCGAAGGGAAACGGCTCGCTGAATGTCGTGCCCGACGGCGACGGCGTCATCCGCCAGGTACCGCTGCTCGTGTCGCTGAACGGCACGCTCTACCCTTCGGCCATGGTCGAGGCGCTGCGGCTGGCGGCGACGCCCAGCGGGCTGGCGGTGAAGACCAGCGACGCGTCGGGCGAGGCCTCGTTCGGATCGGCGACCGGCATCGTCGCGGTGAAGGCCGGCAAATTCATCGTGCCGTCGACCGCCAGCGGATCGCTCTATCTCCACTTCACCCGGCATGAGCCGCGCCGCAAGATCAGCGCCGCTGCGGTGCTGGACGGCACGGCCGATCTGGCGCGGGTGAAGGGCGCGATCGTCTGGATCGGGACCAGCGCGGCGGGGCTCAAGGATCTGCGCACGACGCCGCTGGAGCCCGCCGCGATCGGCGTCGAAATCCAGGCTCAGGCGACCGAGACGGCCCTGCTGGATGTCGGGCTGAAGCGGCCCGATTTCGCGCGGGGGGCGGAGATCGTCTTCGTGCTGCTCCTCGGATTTCTGATCGCCTTTCTGGCGCTGCGGGCCAGCGCCTACTGGATCGGCGCGCTGGCCCTCGCCGCCGCGTTCGGTGCGGCCGGGCTGTCGTGGTGGGCGTTCGCCTCGGAGCACTGGCTGCTCGATCCGGTGGGGCCTTCGATCGCCGGACTCTCGGCCTTCGTCGTCGGCGCGCTGGTGCGCTTCAGCGAGACCGAGGGCGAGCGCAGCCATATCCGGCGCGCCTTCTCGCAATATCTGTCGGAAGACGTGGTCCGCCGCATCGCCGCCGCGCCCGGACAGCTGAAGCTGGGCGGCGATGCGCGGACGATGACGATCATGTTCTGCGACCTCAGAGGCTTCACCAGCATCGCCGAGCGCTACAAGGCCGACCCCGAAGCGTTGACCCATCTGATCAACCGCATCCTCACGCCGCTGAGCCGCACCGTGACCGCGCACAAGGGCACGATCGACAAATATATCGGCGACTGCGTGATGGCGTTCTGGAATGCGCCGCTGGACGATCCCCATCACGCGGCGAACGCCGCCGACTGCGCGCTGGCGATGCTGCGCGAGATGGATGCGCTGAATGCGGAACTGCAGGCGGAAAGCCCCGATGCGCCGGTGATCCGGGTGGGGATCGGCATCAATACCGGGCCGGTCGTGGTGGGCAATATGGGCTCGGACCTGCGCTTCGACTATTCGGTGCTGGGCGATGCGGTGAACCTGGCGGCGCGGGTGCAGTCGTATTCCGGCAATTACGGCGTGGATGTCGTCGTGGCCGAGGATACGGCGGCGGCAGCAGCGGATTTCGCCTGGCTGCAGGCCGACCGCATCGCGGTGAAGGGCAAGGCGCATGCGGCCGATGTGTTCGCCCTGGCGGGAGATGCCGCGCTGACCGGCACGGACCTCTATCGCCGCACGCGCGCGGCCCATACGCGCCTGTTCGCCGCGATCCTGTGGCGCGACTGGGACGGCGCGGAGCGCGAAGCGCGCGATCTGGCGCGATGGAGCCCGCTGGGTGCGGAGCTTTATACGCTGCACCTCAAGCGCATCGCGCACTGGCGGGCCGAGCCCCCCGGGCCGGACTGGGAAGGCGAATGGCGCGCCGACGCGAAGTGATCGACACGAATCGGCCGCATCTTTACCTATCGTTCCGCCCATGAAGCTGATCCGTACCCTCATCCTGGCTCTGGCGCTGGCCGCGCCCGCCGCCGCGCAGTCGGACGACGCCGCGCCGGACGACGATGCCGCGGTGGACGACGCCGGCTCTGCGGCCGGGGCCTATGACGCGTTCCTGAACGGCCGCTATGAAGAGGCGATCGCCATCTGGCTGCCGCTGGCCAATAGCGGCGACGCCGGAGCGCAGTTCAACATGGGCGTGATGTACGCCAACGGGCTGGGCGT
This sequence comes from Pseudomonadota bacterium, assembly GCA_029778105.1. Classification (GTDB taxonomy): domain Bacteria; phylum Pseudomonadota; class Alphaproteobacteria; order Micropepsales; family Micropepsaceae; genus JADZAI01. The sequence goes on from JAKOQZ010000142.1 coordinate 7,766, forward strand.
CGATCGCGACATGGGCGTCGCGATGGACTGGTGGGAAGCCGCCGCGCGGCAGCTGCATGTGCGGGCGGCGCATAATCTGGCGCTCGCCATGCTGGCGGGCGAGCCGCGCGACGGCAGCCGCGCCGAGGGCGAGATCGACTACACCGCCGTGCTGCGCTTCCTGAAGATCGGCGCGGACGCAGGCTACCCCAATTCGGAATACACGCTGGGCAAGCTGTACGCCGAAGGCGTGGGCGTGGAGAAAGATCCGCGCCGCGCCGCCGAGCTGTTCCTCAGCGCCAGCATCAAGGGCTTCGCCAAGGCGCAATACAATCTGGGCAAGATCTATCGCGACGGCACCGGAATGAAGGCGGATGCGGGCCTGTCGCTATTCTGGTTTGCGGAGGCGGCCGAGCGCGGCCATCCCCGCGCGCAGGACCGCATGGCGCAGCGCCGCCTGACCGGCGACGGCGTACCGCAGGACGAGGTGGAGGCGCTGAAATGGGCGATCCTCGCCGCCGCGCAGGGCGTGGAAAGCGCGCAGAAGCTGCGCTTCCAGCTGACCACCTCGATGAGCGAGGCCGAAATCGCCGAGGCCGAGAAACGCGCCGCCGCCTTTGCGCCGCGCAAAGGCCCGGTGCTGAACCTGCCGCGCGCGCCGGGGAATTGATGTCGCCCAGCCTGACGATCCGCCGCGAGAGCTGGCCGCTGGAAAAGCCGTTCGCGATTTCGCGCGGGGTGAAGACGGCGGCGGAGGTGATCGTGGTGGAGGCGTCGGAGGACGGCTTCACCGGACGCGGCGAGTGCGTGCCCTATGCGCGCTATGGCGAAACGCCGGACAGCGTCGAAGCGCAGCTGCGCCAGGCCGCCGCGCCGGACGATCTGCCGCCGGGCGCGGCGCGCAATGCGCTGGACTGCGCGCTGTGGGATCTGCGGGCGCGCCGCAGCGGCGTGCCGGTATGGCAGTCGGCGGGGCTGTCGGCGCCGCGCGCGGCGATCACCGCCTATACGATCAGCCTGGGCACGCCGGACGAGATGCGCGCCGCGGCAGCCGAAGCCGCCGCCCGGCCTTTGCTGAAAGTGAAGCTGGGCGAGGCCGACCCGGTGGGCTGCATCGTCGCGGTGCGTCAGGGCGCACCGAAGGCGCGGCTGATCGCGGACGCCAACGAGGCATGGACGATCGGCCAGTTCGCCGCCGTCGTCGACGAGCTGGCGGAGCTGGGCGTCGAGCTGATCGAGCAGCCGCTGCGGGCCGGAGACGATGAGGGGCTGGCCGGGTGGCGGCCGCCGCTTTTGGTGTGCGCGGATGAGAGCTTTCACACGGCCGCCGACATTCCCGGCCTCGCCGGTCGCTATGGCGCGGTGAATATCAAGCTCGACAAGGCAGGCGGCTTCACCGAAGCGCTCGCCTGCGTTGAGGCGGCGCGGGCCGCGAAGCTGAAAGTGATGGTGGGCTGCATGGTGGCGACGTCGCTGGCCATGGCGCCCGCTGCGCTGCTGGCGGGCGTGGCCGACTATGTCGATCTGGACGGGCCGCTGCTGCTGAAGACCGACCGGCCGGGCGGGCTGCGCTTTGAGGGCAGCCTGATGTTCCCGCCGGACCCGGCGTTCTGGGGCTGACCGGGCGCGCCCCGGCGGCCCACTTAGCCCTTGCCAATACCCAGATCGGGCGTATCCTTTTTCCAACGATATTCGAGAGGAGAGGACTCCCATGCAGCAGAAGAAATCCTGGGCGAAACCCAAAGCGGTGGAAGCTCATGCCGCCATGGAGATCAACTGCTACGTCTCCTGCACGCTGAAGAAGTAGGGCAGCGGAGACAGTCAGGTATCCTTCATGCGGCTCCTGGTTCTGGGTTCCGGAGCCGGCGGAGGACTCCCGCAATGGAATGCGCCGAATGAGAACGGGCGGGCCGCCTTTGGGCGTGACCCGCTCGTTCCTTTTCGCAGCCAGTGTTCGCTCGCCGTCAGCCTCGATGGCGCTTGCTGGGCGATCCTCAACGCCGCCCCCGAACTGCGACAGCAAATCCTCGACAACCGACCGCTTCATCCGGCGGTGGCCCCGCGCTCGTCGCCGATCAAAGCGGTGCTGCTGACCGGCGCAGAGATCGATCAGGTCGCCGGGCTTCTGACGCTGCGCGAGCGGCAGCCCTTCGATTTGTGGGCCAGCACGCCGACGCTGACGGCGCTGGCGATGAATCCGATTTTCGAAGCGCTGGCGCCGGAGACCGTGACGCGCCGGACCGTCACGCCGGGCGTGGCCTTTGCGCCGCTGGACGGGCTGTCGGTGACGGCGCTGGATATTCCCGGCAAGGCCCCGCTCTATCTGGAGCGCACCCGCCCCGACCCTGCCCAAGGCGAACCCGGCGATTGCCTGGCCTATGTGCTGGAGGCCGCCGGGCGGCGGGCGGTGTTTGCGCCGGGGTGCAAGGCGATGACCGACGAACTGGCCGTCGCCTGTTCTGCGGCCGATGCGGTGTTTTTCGACGGAACGCTGTATGACGACGAGGAGATGATCCGCGCGCGCGAAGGCACGAAGACCGGACGCCGGATGGGCCACATGCCCATGACCGGCGATGGCGGCGCGGTGGAGGCGTTCGCGGCGCTTTCGCCCCGGCGCAAATTCTTCATCCATATCAACAACACCAACCCCGCCGTGCGGCGCGGCAGCGCGGCGCGCGCCGCGCTGGCCGCCGCCGGCTGGGAGATCGCCGAGGACGGCATGGAGCTGCATCTGTGAGCGCGCTGCTGTCGCCGGCCGAACTGGAAGCGGCGCTGCGCGCGATCGGCGCCGAGCGCTATCACGACAAGCATCCCTTCCACCGCCTGCTGCACGGCGGCCAGCTGACCCACGGTCAGGTGCAGGCCTGGGCGCTCAACCGCTATGTCTATCAGGCGCATATCCCCATCAAGGACGCGGCGCTGATCGCGCGCTGCCCGGACAGCGACCTGCGCCGCGCCTGGCGCTCGCGCCTCGCCGATCATGACGGCGACGCGGCGCGCGAAGGCGGCATCGCGCGCTGGCTGCGCATGACCGATGCGCTGGGGCTGGACCGCGATGTCGTCGTCTCGATGAAGGCCGCCCTGCCCGGCACGATCTTCGCCGTCGAAGCCTATGTGCATTTCGTCGCCGGGCGCTCGCTGCTTGAGGCCGTCGCCTCGTCGCTGACCGAATTGTTCGCGCCGAAGATCATCTCGGAGCGCGTGGAGGGCATGCTGGCGAACTACGATTTCGTCGACCGCGAGGCGCTGGCCTATTTCGCGCCGCGCCTGACCGAAGCGCCGCAGGACAGCGCCTTCGCGCTGGATTATTGCCAGCGCCATGCCGACACGCCCGAGAAGCAGCAGCTCGTTCTGGACGCGCTGAAATTCAAATGCGGGGTGCTGTGGTCGATGCTGGACGCGCTGCATGTCGCCTATGTCGCGCCGGGTGTCGTTCCACCCGGCGCCTTCGTGCCCGCCCCGTGAGCGCGCCGCGCCTGAAACCCGGCGTGCGGCTGCACCGCGACCGGGTGCGCGGCCGCGACGTGCTGCTGGCGCCGGAGCGTGTGGTGGCGCTGGACGAGACGGCTTTCGCCGTTCTGAAACTGATCGACGGAGAGACGAGCCTGAGCGCCATCGCGGCCGCGCTGGCGGCGGAATACGACGCCGATGCCAACGAGATCGAGGCCGATGCCGCCGCGCTGATCGGCGATCTGGCGCTGAAAGGCTATGTCAGCCCATGAATGCGCCCGTGCCGGTCGGCCTGTTGGCCGAGCTGACCCATCGCTGTCCGCTCGCCTGTCCCTATTGCTCCAATCCGCTGGAGCTGACGCGGGCGGAGCGCGAGCTGGATGCGACGACGTGGGCGCGGGTGTTCCGCGAGGCCGCCGATCTGGGCGTGCTGCAGCTTCATCTTTCGGGCGGCGAGCCGGCATCGCGGCGCGATCTTGAAGAGATCGTGGCCGCCGCCCGCGCCGCCGATCTCTATGTGAACCTCATCACCTCGGGGATAGGGCTGACCGAAGCGCGCCTTGGGATGCTGGCGCGCGCGGGACTCGATCATGTGCAGCTGTCGGTGCAGGACACCGATGCCGCGAGCTCGGATACGATCGGCCATTACGCCGGCTTCCGGCGCAAGATAGATGTCGCCCGGTGGACCCGCGGTCTTGGGCTGCCGCTGACGCTGAATGCGCCGCTGCACCGCGCCAACGCGCATCACGCGCGCGCCTTCATCGACATGGCGCTGGAGATGGAGGCCGCACGCATCGAGCTGGCGCATGTGCAGTATTACGGCTGGGCGCTGGCGAACCGCTCGGCGCTGCTGCCGACACGGGCGCAGATGGACGAGACCATCGCTGTGGTCGATGCGGCACGGGACGATCTGGCCGGGCGGCTGGTGATCGATTTCGTGCTGCCGGACTATTATGCCAGCGCGCCCAAGCCC
>JAKOQZ010000143.1 GCA_029778105.1 Pseudomonadota bacterium
CCCATCAGCACGGGGTCCACCGGCTTCATGTGCTGGGCGGTTTCGTCGTCGGCGATCGACTGCACTTCCAGCGGGTGAAGCTGGGTGAAGTCCGAAATCTGGTCGAACGTCAGGATCGTGTTCTGAAGCAGCCACTTGGCGGTGGCCTTCGGCATGATGGGCGCGGTCATAGTCTTCCTCCGTCACGGGACGCGGGAGCTTCCGCGTTCCGCCCGCATGAGAATGTCCATGTCGGGAACAGGGGCGGGGATATAGCGCGCCCCGCGCCAGAGTCCAACCCTAGAGTCCAACCCTCAAGCTAACCCACGGAAAGCACGATCTTTCCGGCATGCGCGCCGGTCGCCATCCGGGCGTGGGCCTCGGCCACCCTGTCCAGCGGGAACACGCTGTCCACCACGGGGGCGATTTTGCCCGATTCCACCAGCGGCCAGGCGTCGCGCATCACCCCCGCCGCCACCGCCGCCTTTTCCGCCGCCGTCCGCGCCCTCAGGGTCGAGGCCAGGATCGAGAGCCGCTTCAGCATCACCGTCAGCAGGTTCACGGTCACATTCGCCCCGTTCTGATAGGCGATGTTCACCACCCGGCCTTCCAGCGCCAGGCTGTCGATATTCTTCTGCACATAATCGCCCCCGATCATGTCCAGGATCACATCCACGCCCCTGCCGCCGGTCTCGGCCTTCACCACCGACACGAAGTCCTCGGACTTGTAGTCGATCGCCCGGAACGCCCCCAGTTTCCGGCACAGCGCCACCTTCTCCGGCCCGCCGGCGGTGGTGAAAACCTTGTGCCCGCGGGCCGCATAGAGCTGGATCGCCGTCGTGCCGATCCCGCTCGCCCCGCCATGGACCAGCAGAGTCTCGCCCTCTTTCAGCCGCGCGCGGTCCGACACATTCGTCCAGACGGTGAAAAACGCCTCCGCTGCGGCCCCGGCCTGCTCCCATGACAGGTTCGCCGGTTTGGGCAGGCACGACCCTTCCGGCACCACGCAGTATTCGGCATAGCCGCCCCCCGCGACCAGCGCGCACACCGCATCGCCAACCTTCCAGCGGGTCACGCCGTCGCCCAGCGCCGCGATCTCGCCCGCCAGTTCCAGCCCCAGAATATCGCTCGCGCCCTTCGGCGGCGGGTACAGCCCCATCGCCTGCATCAGGTCGGCGCGGTTCAGCGCCGTCGCGCGCACCTTCACCAGCACCTCGCCGGGGCCCGGCTGCGGTACTTCGGCCTCCACCAGCACCGGCTTCTGGTCGACTGCGCGGACGGCGCGCATCGTGGCGGGCAGGGTCATCATGGCCTCTTGCGGCTGGAGGGTCGGGGGACGAGACTTCGTCCGCCCGCCGGCCAACCGCAAGGGCAGGGAGGAACAAAGATGGCGCTCGACACCGACGATCTGGCCCCGCCGCCCAAGGCCCCCCGGCTGGATCTTGAGGTGATGTCGGTCGAGGCGCTCACGACGAGGATCGGCGAGCTTGAGGCCGAGATCGCCACGATTCGCGCCCTGATCGAGGCCAAGAAAAAGTCGCGCGCCGCCGCCGACTCGATCTTCAGCCGCTAGCGCTCCGGCGGCGCAACAACCGTTGCGTGTCGCCTTAAACGTGCGTTAACCTTTTCTGACGTAGCGTCAAGATCAGGTGCTTACCTCCCGGACATCGATTTGCGTGTCCTCTTCCTGATGTCTTCCTGCGACACACTCGGGGCCGGATCGTCCGGCCCCGTTTTTCGTCGGCGGCGCCGTTAAGCATTCCCCGCATCAATCCTTGCGCCGACTCACACGCCGGGACGAGATCGGACGACCCATTAAGGGACGTTAAGACCCGGCGCGGCGCTTGCATGACACCGGGTTCGAAAACACCAACCGGATCAAGGCGGGACATATGGCGGGGGCTTTGTTCGAGGGGCAGTTCAGCGACCCCTCCCTGACCGAAACGACGATGCAGGCGCGGGCGCTCGGCTTCGTGCGTTCGGAACTTTTTCGCCGCGCCTTCACGGGCGGCATGGCTATGGTCGAAGAGACCGCAACCTATCTCGATGGCCCCGGCCGCGAGGAATCGCGTGGTCTGCCGCGCCGCGCGGCGCTGGCCTATGCCGGCGAGAGCATGCGCCTCACCACGCGGCTGATGCAGGTCGCCTCCTGGCTTCTGGTCCAGCGCTCGGTCGCCGATGGCGACGTCAGCGTCGACGAGGCGGCCAAGGACAAATACCGCCTCTCGGCGCGTGAGGTCTGCAAGGGCCGCAAGCCCGAGGCGGAAGAAATGCTTCCCGCACGTCTGGTCGAGCTTCTGGCCTCCAGCGCCCAGCTCTATGACCGCATCGACCGCCTGGATCAGACGATCTACGCCGCCGAAGCTCCGCCCATCCCGGAAGGCGCGCGCGGTCAGATGGACCGCCTCGCCGCAGCCTTCGGCGCGGTGATGGAATAAGGCCGGTTCTGCTCCGGCTGTCATCCCGGGCGAGGCGCAAGGCGCCGCAGACCCGGGGCCCAGAGGCCGCAAGCGCCGATGGCGGGACGAACTCCAAAAGCAAAAAGCCCGGCGCGAGCCGGGCTTTTTCGTATCCGCAACGCGGCGAAGCTTACTTCACCAGGCCTTCATAGCGCTTCTTGAAGCGGCCCACGCGGCCGCCGCGGTCGAGCAGCTGGTTGGTCGCGCCGGTCCACACCGAATGGGTGGTCGGGTCGATTTCCAGCGTCAGCTGCTGGCCTTCGTCGCCATAGGTCGAGCGCGTCCAGTAGGTCGTGCCGTCGTTCAGGGCGACCTTCACGAAGTGATAGTCGGGGTGGCCTTCCTTCTTCATCGGAAGAATCCTTATCTCAAAATAGCGTGGCAGGCGGCCGGGCCGCCCAAACGAGCGCGGGTCTCTACACGACCGGGCCTCAAGAGGCAAGCCGCTGCGACGAAGTCCGGAAATGGCGGGTTTCCGGCCTTCATGCCTGCTAGACTTGAGTCGCATGGCCGCCGCCTCCTACGCTTCCTTCGACACCCCGATCGGAACCTGCGCGATTCTCTGGCGGGCGGGGCGGATCGTGGGCACGGCGCTCCCGGCCGGCATCACCGAACGGCTGGGCGATCTGGTCCGCCGACGCCATCCCGGCGCGGCAGAGGCCGGCCCGCCACCTTTTGTCCGCGCCGTCATCGGCGACATCGTCGCGCTGCTGTCGGGCGAGCCGCTCGATCTGATGGACGCGCCGCTCGACCTGACGGGCCTCGGCGATTTCGAGCGCCGCGTCTACGCCATCGCGCGCGGCATCCCGCCCGGCGAGACGCGCACCTATGGCGATCTGGCGCGCGAGCTTGGCGATGTCGCCCTGGCGCGCAGGGTGGGGCAGGCGCTTGGGCGCAACCCCTTTCCCATCGTCGTGCCGTGCCACCGCATCCTCGCGGCGGGCGGCAAGACCGGCGGCTTTTCGGCGCCGGGCGGGATCGACACCAAATTCCGCATCCTGGAAATCGAGCGCACCCATGGCGCGTCGCCCTCGCTCTTCGCCGGCGGCCTCGCTTTCGCGCCCCGCCGTTAAGTCTGGCGATTGCTTCTCTTTCGCATCGGCGAGATGCCCTTGAGTTGCGACGCAAACCGGACCAAAACCCCCGCGCAATGTCCGGGCGTCCCTCATCGGCTGAACAGGAACTTGAGCGTGCGGCGTCTTCGCGCCCGCGCTCGCGCGATCTGTCGGGTCTGCGCGCCCTCGGGCCGTTCCTGCGGCCTTATCGCGCCCGCGTCGTCTTCGCGCTGATCGCGCTTGTCGGCGCCGCCGTCGCGACGCTGGTTCTGCCGCTCGCCGTGCGCTCGATGATCGACCACGGCTTCTCGGCCGAAAGCGCCAGCCTCATCGACAATTACTTCTTCGCGCTACTCGGCGTCGCGGCGCTGATGGCGGTCGCCTCCGCCGTGCGCTTCTATTACGTCACCTGGATCGGCGAGCGCGTCGTCGCCGATATCCGCCGCGCCGTATACGGCCACGTCCTCTCGCTCTCGCCGCGCTTCTTCGAAGTCACGCGCACCGGCGAGATCCTCTCGCGCCTCACCGCCGATACGACGCTGATCCAGACCGTCGTCGGATCGTCGCTGTCGATGGCGATGCGCAACATCCTCACGCTGATCGGCGGCACGATCCTTCTGCTGCTCACCTCGCTCAAGCTCACCGGGCTCGCGCTGCTCGTCGTGCCGGCGATTCTTGTCCCGCTCATCGTCTTCGGGCGCCGCGTGCGCGGTCTTTCGCGCGCCGCGCAGGATCGCATCGCCGATTCCTCCGCCTATGCGGGCGAAACGCTGAACGCCATCCACACCGTCCAGTCCTTCGCCCATGAAAGCCGCGACCGCGCCCTGTTCGGCGACGCCGTCGAGTCGGCGTTCTCGTCGGCCAAATCGCGTATCCGCGCCCGCGCGACGATGACCGCGATGGTCATCTTCCTCATCTTCGGCGGCATCGTCGCCGTTCTGTGGGTCGGCGCGCGGCTCGTGCTCACCGGCGAGATGACGCCGGGCGAGCTCAGCCAGTTCGTGCTCTATGCCGTGCTGACGGCGGCGTCGGTCGGCGCGGTCTCGGAAGTGTGGGGCGATGTTCAGGCCGCGGCCGGCGCGGCGGGCCGCATCAAGGAGCTGCTCGACGCGCGGCCCGACATTGCGCCGCCGGCCCAGCCTGTGGCGCTGCCCAGCCCGGCCCAGGGCGCCGTCGCCTTCCAGGACGTGACCTTCTCCTATCCCTCGCGCGACGATGTCTCCGCGCTCGATGGCTTCTCGCTCGAGATCAAGCCCGGCGAGACGGTCGCGCTGGTCGGGCCGTCCGGCGCCGGCAAGACCACGGTCTTCCAGCTGCTGCTGCGCTTCTACGATCCCCAGGCCGGCCGCGTGACCATCGACGGTGTCGATCTCGCCAAGGCCGATCCCGTTGAAATCCGCCGTCTCATCGGTCTCGTCCCGCAGGAGACCGTCATCTTCTCCGGCACCATCGCCGAGAACATCCGCTATGGCCGCCCCGAGGCGAGCGACGCCGAAGTCGAGGCTGCGGCCCGCGCCGCGCAGGCGCACGATTTCATCGAGAAGCTGCCGCAGGGCTACGCCACGCTGCTCGGCGAACGCGGCACCACGCTCTCGGGCGGCCAGCGTCAGCGCATCGCCATCGCCCGCGCGATCCTGAAAGATCCGCCGATCCTGCTGCTCGACGAAGCGACCAGCGCGCTCGACGCGGAATCGGAACGCGCGGTCCAGACGGCGCTGGAAGCGCTGATGAAGAACCGCACCACCATCATCATCGCGCATCGCCTCGCGACCGTTCAGCGCGCCGACCGCATCGTTGTGCTCGACGCCGGCAAGGCGATCGCCATGGGGCGTCACCGCGAGCTCGTCGCGCAGGGCGGGCTTTACGCCCATCTCGCCAATCTGCAATTCGCGTCGGTCGCCGCGCTCTAGGCGGCGATCAGGGGGATATCGATGCGCCGCTTCCTCAAATGGACGCTGATCGTCCTCGTCGTCGTGCTGGTCATGGGCGCGATCCAGGTCTTCCGCCGTCTCGAAGAGCTCGGCCAGTTCACGACGCTGGAAAAAGTCTCGCCCGGCCAGTGCCGCGTCGTCGCCGCGCCGCCCGGCATCGAGGACATCCAGATCGATCACGCCGCCCGCGTCGCCTTCCTCTCAAGCGACGACCGCCGCGCCAACATGTCGGGCGCTTTCGTTCCCGGCGCGATCTATGCGCTGCCCATCGACGCGCCGGACGACAAGCCGCGCCTGCTCACCGGCGCGGGCAGCGGCACGCCGGCGAAATTCCGTCCGCACGGCATCAGCCTCTACACCGCGCCGGACGGCGCGCGCACGCTCATGGTCGTCAACCACCTCACCGCCGGCAGTCTCGACACCGACTGGCAGGCCA
>JAKOQZ010000144.1 GCA_029778105.1 Pseudomonadota bacterium
CTGGGCAAGACCCATCTGATGCACGCGATCGGCCACGAGGTGCGCCGCCGCCGCCCCGATCTGCGCGTCGTGTACCTGTCGTCCGAGCGCTTCATGAACGGCTTCCTGAAAGCCCTGCGCGAGAAATCGACCATCGAATTCAAGGACATGCTGCGCGCCGCCGACGTGCTGCTGATCGACGACATCCAGTTCCTGGCGGGCAAGGAGTTCACGCAGGAAGAGTTCTTCCACGCGCTGAACGACCTGATCGGCGCGGGCAAGCAGCTGGTGCTGACCGCCGATCGTTCCCCGCGTTCGCTCGACGGCATTTCGGAACGCATCAAGTCGCGCCTGGCGGGCGGGCTTGAGGCCGATCTGCACCCCACCGATTTCGAGCTGCGCTTCTCGATCCTGCAGGCGCGGCGCGACCAGGCCGCCCGGCCGCGGGTGCGCGAGGGCGTGGGCGACGACGTGCTGCGCTATCTTGCGCAGAAGATCGTCTCGAACGTCCGCGACCTGGAAGGCGCGTTCAACAAGCTGGCGCTGATGGCGGAAGCCACGGACGAGCCGGTGACGACCGAGCGGACCCGGGAATTCCTGGCCGATATCCTGCGCACCCACGACCGCAAGATCACGATCGACGAGATCCAGAAGCGGGTGGCCGAGTTCTACAACCTGCGCTCGGCCGACATGCTGTCGCCCCGCCGCGCCCGGCAGGTGGCCCGGCCGCGCCAGATCGCCATGTATTTCGCCAAACGGCTGACCACCCGCTCGCTGCCCGATATCGGCCGCCGGTTCGGGGGCCGCGACCACACCACCGTCATCCATGCGGTCAAGCGGATCGAGGAGCTGCGCTCCACCGACTCCGCGCTGGACGATGAACTGATCCGCCTGCAGCGGATGCTGGAGGAATAGGCCAAGCCCTTGATGCGGCCCGGTTTGCGCCGGGCCGCGTCTCCTTATACTGATTCACCAAGCAAGCGGGGGACGGGGGGTCTCCCGGCCACGGACCGGAATGCCGCGCCCATGAAAATCACGCTCGAACGCAGCGCGCTGTTGAAATCGCTGAACCATGTGCAGAGCGTGGTCGAGCGGCGCAACACCATCCCCATCCTGTCGAACGTCCTGCTCGACGCGACCAAGGGCAAGCTGTCGCTGACCGCGACCGATCTCGACATCGAGATCGTCGACAGTCTGGCCGCCGACGCCGCCCGCCCGGGCGCGACCACCGCCTCGGCCCACATGCTCTACGACATCGTGCGCAAGCTGCCCGACGGCGCGCAGGTGCAGCTTGAGCTTTCGGGCGACACCGGGCGCATCCAGCTTTCGGCGGGACGCTCGCGCTTCCAGCTGGGCGCCCTGCCGCGCGAGGATTTCCCCGCGATGAGCGCGGGCAGCCTGCCCCACGCCTTCTCGGTGGCGGCGAGCGATCTGAAGCGCCTGATCGACAAGACGCGCTTTGCGATCTCCAGCGAGGAGACGCGCTATTACCTCAACGGCATCTATCTTCACGCCGCCAAGGGCAAGGACGGCACGACGCTGCGCGCGGTGGCGACCGACGGGCACCGTCTGGCGCGCTTCGACATGGCGGCGCCCGCCGGCTCGGAGCAGATGCCGGGCGTCATCATCCCGCGCAAGACGGTCGCCGAAATCCGCAAGCTGATCGACGACGCGCAGGGCGAGGTGGAGATCGCGGTGAGCGACACCAAGATCCGCTTCGCCTTCGGCGAGACGGTGGTGACCTCCAAACTGATCGACGGCACCTTCCCCGACTATCAGCGCGTGATCCCGACCGGCAACGACAAGCCGCTCTTCGTCGACCGCGCCGCGTTCCAGGAAGCGGTGGACCGCGTCTCCACCGTCGCCAGCGACCGCACCCGCGCGGTGAAGATGACCGTGGAAGACGGCAAGGTGACGCTGAACGTCGTGAACCCCGAACAGGGCAGCGCGAGCGAAGAAGTGGTCGCCGATTTCGCGGGCGACGGCTTCGATATCGGCTTCAACGCGCGCTATCTCATGGACATCGCGGCGGCGCTGAACGGCGCGCAGGCGCAGTTCCTGTTCGCCGACGCCGGCTCGCCCACCATCGTGCGCGATGCGGGCGAAGGCCACGACCCGGCGACGCTCTACGTCATCATGCCGATGCGGGTGTAACGCCCGCCGGCGCCGCGCGCTGCGGCAGGATGAGGATCAGCAGGACGATGACGGCGCCCAGAACGGCCGAGGCGATCGGCCGGCTGAGGTCGAGCCCGCCATGGTCGAGCGGCTTATCGAGAAAATCGCCCACCGCCGCGCCGAGCGGCCGGGTGAGAATGAAGGCGGCCCAGAACAGCAGGACCCGGCTGGTGCGCGTCAGCGCATAAAGGGCGACCAGAAGCGCAAGGCCCGCGCCGAACACCGCCGCAGCGCCGAGATAGCCGAACCCGCCATCGTCGGCCATCCAGTCGCCGAGCGCGGTGCCCAGGGTCTGCGAGATGGTGATGGTGGTCCAATAGAACAGTTCGGCCCGCGGCTCGTGCACCGACGCGACCGAAATCGAACCGAGCGCGGCATACCACGCCGCGAGCGACGCCAGCACCAGCGCCAGCAACAAAGCCGAACCGCCGGCATAGCCGATGCCGAGCGAGCGGGTGGCGAAGTCGGCCATCGTCGTGCCCGCCGTGGTCGAGGCGATGATCGTGGCCCAGTAGAGCAAGGGCACGAACCGCCTGGCCGCGATCTGCGCGGCGACGAGCGCCACAAGCAGGGCAAGGAAGATCGCGGTGCTGACGAGATAGCCAAGATCGAACGTCATACTCAGCGTATCGCCGCCGGTCTCGCCCAGCGTCGTGGCGAGGATCTTGATGATCCAGAAGCCGAGCGTGACGGCTGGGACCTTACTGGCGAGGCGTTCTGCGTCGAGCTGCATGCCGTGACCCTGGAGAACGGGGAAAGCCTTGGGGCGGCACTCTAGCGCGGCAGTGGTAAGCGGACCGTGCAGCGCGCCATCAAGATTTATTGCCCGCGTGAAGGCGCCGTGGGTCGTGGCGATTCTGGCGCGTCTCCACGCCGCCGCGTGATAGGATCGCGGCATGTTCGCGGTTCCCGCATCCTCGCCGTCCGGGCGGCAGGCCTATGCCGTGCGCCGTCTGGCGCTGACGGCGTTCCGGTCGTATCCGGCGCTGACGCTGGAGACCGATGCGCGGCCCGTGTGGCTGGCGGGCGAGAACGGGGCGGGCAAGACCAACATTCTCGAAGCGATCTCGCTGCTCTCGCCGGGGCGGGGCCTCAGGGGCGCAGCGCTGGTGGAGAGCGCCCGCCGGATGCCGGGCGAGGCCGAACCGAAGACGCCCTGGGCGGTGGCGGCGAGGGTGGAAGGACCGGACGGCAGCTTCGACATCGGAACGGGCCTTCAGCCCCAGCCCGACGGGCGTCTGACCGAAAAGCGCGCCGCCCATATCAACGGCGCCCCTGCCCCGGCCTCGGCCGCCCTGGGCGAGACCTGCCGCGTCGTCTGGCTGACCCCGGCGATGGACCGGCTGTTCCTGGAATCGCCCGGCGGCCGCCGCCGCTTTCTCGACCGCCTGACGCTGGCCTTCGAACCGGGCCATGGCCGCGTGGCCAGCGCCTATGAGCGCGCGACGCGCGAACGCATGAAGCTGCTGAAAGACGGCGGCGAGGCCACCTGGCTGACGGCGATCGAGGCGCAGATGGCCGCCTCGGGCGTGGCGCTCGCCAATGCCCGGGCGCGCACGGCCGAGCGGCTGAAGGCCGATCTGGCGCCCCTGACGGGGGCGTTTCCGCAAGGGCTGATCGCCATCACCGGCAGTTTTGAGGAAACGCGGATGCCCGGCGACGAAGGCGAGGCGCGGTTCCGCGAGATGCTGGCCCGCCGCCGCCGCGCCGATGCGGAGGCCGGGCGCAGCCTCTATGGCCCGCACACGGCGGACCTGGCCGTCACCCATCTGGGGCGCGGCCGGCCCGCAGCGGAGTGTTCGACGGGCGAGCAGAAGGCGCTGCTGATCGGGCTGGTGCTGGCCGCCGCCCGCGCGCAGGCGCGCGAGCCGGCGGGCGCCGCCCCGCTGCTGCTGCTGGACGAGATCGCGGCGCATCTCGACGCCGTGCGCCGGGCCGCCCTGTTCGACGAGATCGCGGCCATCGGGGCGCAGGCCTGGATGACCGGAACCGACAGCTCCCTGTTTGCGGAGATGGGCCCGAGGGGGCAAGGGTTTTACGTGACGAACGGCGCGCTAAACCCTATATAAAGTCTGGAAATTCCGGACTTTCTACATGACCGATTCGACTGACGAATCCGCCCCCGAAAAGGACGGCAACGAGCCCAAGGACGCTAAGGCCTATGACGCGGAATCGATCCGCGTCCTGAAAGGTCTCGACGCCGTGCGCAAGCGGCCGGGCATGTATATCGGCGACACCGATGACGGCACCGGCCTGCATCACATGGTCTATGAAGTCGTCGACAACGCGATCGACGA
>JAKOQZ010000145.1 GCA_029778105.1 Pseudomonadota bacterium
CCAAGCCGTCCGAGATCGTGAAGCGCCAGGTCCGCGTCACGCCCTACCCGCACGAGGACGCCGGCTGGATCATCCGGAACGGCGGCGAAGACATCGCTCTTTTCTCGTCGGATTTCCCCCACGTCGAAGGCGGCCGCAACCCGCTCAAACGCTTCGACGACTCGCTCGGCATCGCCACCGATGACCAGCGCCGGAAATTCTATTCGGAAAACTTCATCGACCTGATGGGCCCGGCCCTCGCCGAAGACCTCCGCCGCCCCGCCCACCTGCGCGCCGCGTAACCACGCTTGTCATCCCCGGACGGCGCGCAGCGCCGATCCGGGGACCCATGCCTGAGACCCTTCAGGAAAACCCCACCCGTCATGGTCCGCGAAGGCGGACCATCCACGGCTTGAGCCCTCACTCCGCCGCGATGGCCGAGCCCATGAACCCCGTCGCGCTCAACGCCCGCTGCGCCGCCTTGTACCGCTCCGGCGGCGACAGCTTCAGCCGCGCCCGCGCCGCGTCCAGCGGCTCGGCGAACAGCGTCTCGATGTCCTCATAGTTCAGCCAGGCCGCCTTGCGCCCGCGCGTATAGCCCTCGCGCACCGCGCGATAGACGGTCCAGCCGTTCCTTTTGAACAGCGTCTTCAAGACGCCCATCTTCGCGATGAAGCCCCAGCCCAGGCCCCCGCCCTGCGCATAGGAGAAATTCACGAGGCAGAGTTCGCCCAGCGGCTCGTCGGCCTGATAACCGGTCAGCACATGCCAGATGTCGTGGATGTCGCGCTGGCGGCGGCCGAACCAGGCGTAAGGATGCGCCACGTCTTCCGCGCGGCGGTCCTGATTGCTCACCTCGGCGAGGCCCTTGGCCGAATAGCCCGTGCGATCGAGGAAATCGCGATAGGCCGCGCCCACCGTGCCCGGCGCAAAGCTGTCCACCCAAGCGCGGTCCATCAGCTTGTCGCACAGCTCGACGCGGTTATACGCCATGCGCCCGCCTTCCGGCGTCGACACCAGCTTCTCATAGCCCCATTTCGACGCCGCGCCGTTCAGCGCCTGCATGATGCGGAACACCTGCACCGTGTCGTTCGGATCGGCCAGCAGCTTGCGCACCGCGGCGAAGGCGGCGCGCCAGTCGCGCGTATAGGTGGCGGTCGAAAGGGCGGTCGCTTCGGCCATCATCGCATCTCCGTTGAACTGACAATCTGACAATCAACATTGTCAGATTGTCAGTTCCGCCACGGCATGTCAATAACCCTGCATGAGCCCACGCTCCCCCCTTCGTCATGCTGAGGCGCGCGGCGCAGCCGCGCCTCGAAGCACGCAAACTGCCAAAGCCCCGCCCCGCCTCTACGGCGGCCTCTCGGCGGAACAACGCCAGGCCGAGCGCCGCGACCGCCTCATCGTCGCCGCCATCCAGGTTTCCGCGCGCACCGGCCGCGAGGGCGCGACCGTCGCCGCCATCTGCGCCGAGGCGGGCCTCACCGCGCGATATTTCTACGAAAGCTTCCCCAATCGCGAAGCGCTCTTCCGCGCCGCTTTCGGCCGCGTGCAGGACGAACTCTTCGCCCGCATCGCGGCGCAGGCGTCCGGGCGCGATCCGGTCCTCGCCGCGCTCACCGCCTTCTTCGCCGTACTCGCCGAATATCCCGGCCCCGCGCGCGTCTTCCTCGTCGAACTCGACGAGACCGAGGCCGAGATGAAGGCGCTCGGCCGCGCTGCCGCCGCCCGCTTTGGCGCGCTGTTCGTGCCGGACGCCGAACCGGGCTCCCTCGCCCAGGCCGGCGCGACCGGCGCGATCATCCAGATCGCGCGGCGCTGGATTCAGGAAGGCTTCAAGCCCGCCCCCGAAAAAGTCGCCGCCATCTGCCTCCCCTTCGCCAGGGCGGCGAACCCCCAGCGCGGATGACCCGCCCCGCCGCGCCGCGCCCGAAAACCTGCGCCGCCTGCCGCACGCCCTTCGCCTGCGGCCCCGGCACAGGCGCCATGCCCGGCGCCTGCTGGTGTCAGGACATGCCGCGCCTGCCGGTGATCGACCCGGCGCAGGATTGCTTCTGCCCGGCCTGCCTCGCCGCCCGCCTCGCCGCGCCCGCCGATCCGGCTTAAACTCGCGCCACAAGCCGCGAGGAACCGCCATGCCCACCACCGCCAAAGACCTGCTCGACGCCGCCAACGCCGCCGTGCCGCGCGTCACGCCCGCCGAAGCCAGGGCGATGATCGACAAGGGCGACGCGCTCGTCGTCGATGTCCGCGATCCCGGCGAAGTGGCCTCCACCGGCAAGGTGGCCGGGGCCATCAATATTCCGCGCGGCATGATCGAATTCCGCGCCGATCCCGCGACGCCCTATTTCGACGCGCACTTCAATCCCACCCGCACGCTCATCGTCTATTGCGCCTCCGGCGGCCGCTCGGCCCTCGCCGGCAAGACGCTGAAGGACATGGGCTACGACAAGGTCTTCAATCTCGGCGCCTTCAAGGACTGGAAGGAAGCCGGCGGCATCGTCGACGACTGACCGGCCTCCCGCCGTTTCGGCGGCGCTTGACTCCCTTCCATATTTCGATGATCGTCGAATTATGGAATCACAGATCGCCCTCGTTCCCGCTCCGGCCTCCGCCGTCGACCGCCTCTCGGCGCTGGCCCAGACCTCGCGGCTCAACGTCTTCCGCCTGCTCGTGCGCATCGGGCCGGAGGGCCTGCGCGCTTCCGACATCGCCGCGCGGCTCGCCATTCCGCCGGCCACCCTCTCCACCCATCTGCGCATCCTCACCGGTGCGGGGCTGCTCAATCTCAAGGCCGCGTCGCGCGAGCGCGTTTACGCCGTCCGCTTCGAGGCGATGCGCGAACTCATCGCCTATCTGCTGGAAGACTGCTGCCAGGGCAGCGCCGAAGTCTGCACGCCCCTCGCCGGCCTTCTCGCCTCTCAGGCCGCCTGTTGCGGTCCCGCTCCCAAGGAGACAACCCATGAAGCGCCTGCACGTTCACGTCGCCGTTGAAGACATCGAAAAGTCCCGCGCCTTCTATTCCACCCTGTTCGGCGCCGAGCCGAGCGTGGTGGAGGCCGACTATGCCAAATGGATGCTGGAAGACCCCCGCGTGAACTTCGCCATCTCGGCGCGCGGGCGCGCCGGCGGCGTCGATCATCTCGGCATCCAGGTCGAAACGGCGGACGAGCTCGCGGGCATCGCCGCGCGCCTCAAGGCCGCCGAACAGGCAACCGTCAGCGAAACCGACGCTGCCTGCTGCTATGCCCGCTCCGACAAGGAATGGGCGGTCGATCCCTCCGGCATACGCTGGGAATCGTTCCTCACCCATGGCCGGATCACGACCTACGGCGAAGGCTCGCAGTTCGACGTGAAGGCCGCAGAACCGTCCGCCTCTGCGTGCTGCGCACCCAAAGCCGCTGCCTGCTGCGCATGACCTGCAACGTCCTCTTCCTCTGCACCGGCAATTCGGCCCGTTCGATTCTCGGCGAGGTCATCGCCGGCCGTTTCGGCATGGGAAAGCTCACGGGCTACAGCGCCGGCTCCATGCCAGCCGGCCATGTGAACCCGCTGACCCTCAAGCTGCTTGACGAGCTGAAGCTGCCGACGGCCGGCCTGCGCTCGAAAAGCTGGGACGAATTCGCCGCGCCCGGCGCTCCGAAGATGGATTTCATCTTCACCGTCTGCGACAGCGCCGCGGCCGAGGTCTGTCCCATCTGGCCGGGCCAGCCGATGAGCGCCCATTGGGGCATCCCCGATCCCGCCGCCGCGACGGGCTCAGAGGCCGAGCGCATGAAAGCCTTCCGCCAGGCGTTCAACACGCTGAAGCGACGGGTGGAGCTGTTCGCCAGCCTGCCCATCGCCAGCCTCGACCGCATGTCGCTGAAACGCCGCCTGGACGAGATCGGCGAAGAGGCCGCCGCACCGGCTTAGTCATCAACACACCCCCACCCCTCCTTTCATGGGCGGGTGGTACGGCGCACCGCGCCGTCACGGGTGGGAAACCCCTGCCGCCATGACCGCACAGCCCGGCCGCCCCGAGCGGCTTTCCTTTCTCGACCGCTATCTCACGGTCTGGATCTTCGCCGCCATGGCGCTCGGCGTCGCGCTCGGCACCCTCTTCGAGGGTCTGCCCGCGGCGCTCGATCGGCTGACCGTCGGCACCACCAACATCCCCATCGCGTTCGGCCTGATCGCGATGATGTACCCGCCGCTGGCCCGCGTGCGCTATGAAGACCTGCCGCGCGTCTTCGCCGACCGCCGCGTCCTCGCCCTCTCGCTGGTCCAGAACTGGCTCATCGGCCCGGCGCTGATGTTCGCGCTGGCGGCGCTGTTCCTCGCCGACCGGCCCGACTACATGACCGGCCTCATCCTCATCGGCCTCGCCCGCTGCATCGCCATGGTGCTGGTCTGGAACCATCTGGCGAAGGGCGACAATCAGTATGTCGCAGCTCTTGTCGCCTTCAACTCGGTCTTCCAGATCCTCTTCTTCAGCGTCTATGCGTGGTTCTTTCTCACGGTCCTGCCGCCGCTGTTCGGGCTTGAGGGCAGCGTGATCGACGTCGGTTTCTGGACCATCGCCAACGCGGTCCTCGTCTATCTCGGCCTGCCCTTTCTCGCCGGCTATCTCACGCGCCGCACGCTCGTCGCCCGCAAGGGCGAGACCTGGTACCGCACCCGCTTCCTCCCGCGCATCGCGCCCATCACGCTGTTCGCGCTGCTCTTCACCATCCTCGCCATGTTCAGCCTCAAGGGCGGCGATGTGGTGCGCCTGCCCCTCGATGCGCTGCGCGTCGCGATCCCGCTGGCGATCTATTTCCTGGTGCAGTTCGCCGTCAGCTTCGCGCTCGGCCGGCTCATCGCCCGCGACTACCCGCGCACCACCGCCATCGCCTTCACCGCATCGGGCAACAATTTCGAACTCGCCATCGCCGTCGCCATCGCGGCCTTCGGCCTTGCCTCCCCGGTCGCCTTCGCAGCCGTCATCGGCCCCCTGGTCGAAGTCCCCGTCCTCATCCTGCTCGTCCACGCCGCCCTCTGGTTGAAGCCCAGATGGTTCGGGCCGGAACGGGACGCGCCCCTCCGCGCGTGAGCGGGCTGCCGGGCCGGATTGACGCCGCCCGCTGAAATGACTATTATCCTAGGTTGATATGCCTAGTCAACCATCGCAACGGAGACAGCCTCTCTCACCGGAACACAAAAAACGCGAAAACGAGTCATTGTGGCCGGCCGCGCCTGACACCCCAACATCTGGCGCTCCCCATCCCCGCTTTTTGCAAAAACCGACAAACGAATGCCCGGCACGCGGTGGCGCAACGTCGATTTCGACGTTCAAACATACATTGTTTCAAGGTCGCGCAATTTCATGTCGCCCAAAGCCCGCGCGCGAAACGCCGCTTGACGCCGCGCGCATGAGGCTTTGAAACCTTGCCCCACGGAATTTCTGCATAAACGGAGGAGACATCCATGGGCGTACTGGACGGAAAAGTCGTGCTCGTCACCGGCGGCGCGAACGGCATCGGCAAGGAATGCGCGCTGCTCGCGGCGCGTGAAGGCGCAAAGGTTCTCGTCAACGATCTGGGCGGTTCGGCCGCCGGCGGCGACGAGGGTTCGGCCGGCCCCGCCGCCGAAGTCGTGAAGGAGATCAAGGCGGCCGGCGGCGTCGCCATCGCCAACTCCGACAGCGTCACCAACCGCGCCGCGGTCAAGCGCATGATCGAACAGGCGAAAGACGAGCTCGGCGGCCTGCACGCCGTCATCAACCCGGCCGGCATCCTGCGCGACAAGATGTTCCACAAGATGACCGACGAAGAATGGGATCTCGTCATCGATGTGCACCTGAACGGCGCCTACAACGTCACGCGCTATTCGATCGAGCACTTCCGCGAGCAGGGCGAGGGCTCCTACGTCCTCTTCACCTCCACCTCGGGCATCATCGGCAATATCGGCCAGGCCAACTATGCCGCCGCCAAGATGGGCGTCGCCGGCCTCTCCCGCATCATCGCCATGGAAGGCGCCGGTAAGGGCGTCCGATCCAACATCATCGCGCCCTTCGCGTGGAGCCGCATGATCGCGACGATCCCCGTGAAGGACGAAGCCAGCGCCAAGCGCGTCCAGCGCATGAAGGATCACATGCGCGCCGATCAGGTCGCCCAGCTCGCCGTCGCTCTCGCCGCCCCGCCCAAGAAGACGGCGGAAGGCGCGGTGAATGACGCGACGGGCCAGGTCTTCGTCGCCCGCGGCAACGAGATCTTCCTGATGAGCCAGTCGCGTCCGGTGCGCGGCATGGCCAAGCTCGAAGGCTGGACGCCGGAAACGATCAACGAGCACGCCTTCGCGGCGCTCAAGCCCAGCTTCTACGATACCGGCGCCACCACGTCGGTCTTCGGCTGGGACCCGGTCTGATCCCTACCAGACTCCGGCCGGCACGCGCGGCGTGCCGGCCATCTCCGCCGCCCTGTTGCGAGGCCCGCGCCCCGCATCGGGCGGCAGCGAGTCGGCGGCGAAGAACCGCCACTCCGCAACTTCGATATTGGGCTTGAAATCCATATCGTAGGAATCTATTCTATAGAACGCGACATGGCTCGCGCGCGGGTCGCCCGGGTTGGTATAGACGCCCAGCAGCGCCGGCTCGCCCTTCACCGTCAGGCCCAGCTCCTCTTTCAGCTCGCGGTGCATCGCCGCCAGCACGGTCTCGCGCTTGCCCACCCCGCCGCCCGGGAAATGCCAGCCGCGCATATAGGTATGGCGCACCAGCAGCATCTCGCCCTTCTCGTTCACCACCATCGCGCTCGCGCCCATCACGGTCGGGCGGCGGGCACGCCACCACAACCGCTGCACCGGGCGCAGGGCCCGGGCGGTCTTGATGATCAGGCGTTCGTGGAAAGGGCGCGGCATGGGCAGAATGATCGCCCGCATTTGAAGCAAGTTCGAGGCGCCGACGCAAAGCCGTATGAATACCTCCCCACCATTATGTCCTGAATTGGTTAAGGGGACTAATGCCGATGCTCAGCTTTTCGCGCCGTAAACCCGAGATCGTGCGGCCCGCCGCCGAGCCGGAACCCGAGCTCGTCATCGACGTCGCGCGCGCCCGTCTGGCGCTTGCCCGGAAAGGCCGCCACGCCGGCCCCCAGGCCCCTGCCATCCGTCTCGCGCTTGGCGCCATCGAGGATGCGCTGATCTCCGTCGACGCCATCCGCGCTGCGCTCGACGAGGCCGCCGAGCTCACCGAGGAAGCGCTCGAAACGCCGGATGAAGGCCGCCGCGCCCTCTGCGCCGAGCGCTACGACGACCTTCGCCGCGCGATCAACGAGGCCTGCGGCGCCAGCGCGCCGGAAAGCGATTGCCTCACGGCGCACGCCAAGGCGCGGCTTGAGGTGGCGCTCGATCCCAACGGCCGCTCGCGCCATGTCGTGCGCGGCGCCGATCTTTCCACCGGCGCGCAGGGGCTGGACCTGCCCCCGCCGCTCGAAGCCTTCGTCTCCGATGACGAGATCCGCACCATGCAGGCGGCGATCGCCACCGCCCTGCACCGGCTCGACCGCGCCACGCAGATCTTCCTGGACGATGCCGGCGCGCTGACCGCCGCCGCCGCGATCGCCTAGAGGATCAGCCCGCCGTCCACCGGGATCGTCTGCCCCACGACATAGGCCGACAGCGGCGAGGCGAGGAACAGCGCCACGCCGGCCATGTCCGCCGGCGTGCCCAGCCGCCCCAGCGGAATGCCCTGCAGCGAGGCCTCCAACCGCTTGGGGTTATCGGTCGTCACCTTGGTCATCTTGGTCGCCACCAGCCCGGGCGCGATCCCGTTGACCCTGATGCCGTCCACCGCCCACGCCTCGCCCAGCGTCCGCGTCAGGCCCATCGCGCCGGTTTTCGACGCGTTATAGGCGGGGTTGCCTTTCGTCGAATGGAACGCCGCCGTCGACGACACGGTGATCAGCGTGCCTTTCGCCTTGGCCAGCGCATCGTGGAACTTGGCCGCACAGGCCATCAGGCTGTTGAGGTTCACATCCACCACCTTGGCGAACCCCTCGATCTGGAACTCCTGGCGCTTGTAGAGAACCATGCCCTGGCACAGCACGAGGATGTCCAGGCTGTCGAAGTCCGGCGCCGCCTTGATCGCCGCGAAATCGGCGACGTCCACGCGGGTGTAGTCCAGACCCGTCAGGTCCGAGCCCTCATCGGCCTTGTACGCCGCAGGATCGGCCCGCGTGCCCCACACATGCACCTTGGCGCCGTGCGCCCGATAGGCCTGTGCGATGCCGTTGCCGATCCCGCTCGATCCACCCACGACCAGCGCGGTTTTTCCCGTGAAATCCAGCGCGTCCATCTGACCCTCCCTGTTGTTAATGCGTGTTAACCGACTGTACCCGCATAGGCCGCAGTTCAAACATCGTTAAAGCCTCATTGCGATAGTCCGCCCCGGCGGCGCGCCTTCGCGTGCTTGCGCCGAGGGGACCCGATTCGTGCTTCAGATCGCCGGCATCATCTGCGTATTTGTCATGGTCTTCGGCGGTTACCTCGTTCACGGGGGCGACCTCGAACCCATTATCGAAGCGGCGCCGTTCGAGTTGATCATGATCCTCGGCGCCGGCATTGGCGCCTTTCTGCTGGGGTCCAGCGGCGCGCAGGCCAAGGCGGCGCTCGGTTCCTTCGGCAAGATCTTCGGCGGACCCAAGTGGAAGAGCCAGGACTATCGCGACCTGCTGGCCCTGCTCTTCACCATCACCAAGACGATCAAGTCCAAGGGCATGATCGCCCTTGAGCCTCACATCGAAAATCCCCACGAATCCGCGATCTTCAAGCGCTACCCCAAGATCATGAAGGACCACTTCGCCCTCGACTTCATCTGCGACACGCTGCGGATGATGACGATGAGCCTGGAAGACCCCCACCAGGTCGAGGACGCGATGGAAAAGCAGCTCGAGAAGCATCACCACGAAAGCTCATCGCCCGCCGAGGCGATGCAATCGCTCGCCGACGGCCTTCCGGCGCTCGGCATCGTGGCGGCGGTGCTCGGCATCGTGAAGACGATGGGCGCCATCACCGAGCCGCCCGCCGTGCTGGGCTCGATGATCGGTGGCGCGCTTGTCGGTACCTTCCTGGGCGTGTTTCTGGCTTACGGCTTCATCGGCCCGATGGCGAACCGCCTGAAATTTTGCTATGATCAGGAAGCGCTTTTCTACCACGTCATCCGCGACATCCTCGTCGCGCACCTGCACGGCAACTCGGCGCAGGTCTCTGTGGAAATCGGCCGCGGCAGCGTTCCGACCGTCTTCCAGCCCAGCTTCCTTGAAATGGAAGAGGCGCTGAAGACCGCCGGCGCCGAAGCCCCGGCCTGAACGTTCAGGCGCCCAGCTTCTTCATCGCCAGCGTCGTGCCGAAAACGGCGAACGCGCCTGCGATCACGCCGATGCAGGTCGCCAGCGCCGGGCTTCCATCGATGCCCAGCGTCACGATGGCGGTCACGCACATGCCGCAGATCAGCGGAAATGCGGGCTTCGGCTCGGCAACGGGCCGAACGCGGCGGGTCTCCGCAAAGCGATAGGTCGGGCGTTTACCGTAGTGCATCGTACCATTCCGGGTCAGTTTCGCCGGAACGCTGCCAGATCCGTGCCGCCCGAAACGGGACGCCCGGCTACTGGTATCGCAGGGCATCAATGGGCTTCAGCCGCGCAGCCTTGCGTGCCGGATAATAGCCGAAGAAAACGCCCACGCCCGTCGCGACGGCGAAGGCGAGGATCACCGATTCCGGCGTCACCACCGTATCCAGTCCGCCCAGCAGCTTGATCAGCCAGGCTCCGCCGACGCCCAGCGCAACGCCGATCAGACATCCCAGCAACGACAGCATCAGCGCCTCAAGCAGGAACTGCAGCAGCACGTCGCGCTGCCGCGCGCCGATCGCCATCCGGATGCCGATCTCGCGCGTCCGCTCGGTCACCGACACGAGCATGATGTTCATGATGCCGATGCCGCCCACGATCAGCGAGATCGAGGCGATCGCCGCCAGCATCAGCGTCATCACCTGCGCCGTCTGCGCGGCGCTGTCGGCCATGGCCGCGAGGTTGCGGATCTGGAAGTCGTCGTCCTGACCTTCGCCGATCCTGTGCCGGTCGCGCAGCAGCGCGGTCATGTCGGCCTGGACCTGGGACATCGCATCGGTGGACGACGCCTGGACCATGATGAAGCGCACGGTGTCGCCAAAACGCCCCGCGAACAGCTGACGCTGCGCCGTCGTCACGGGAACCAGAATCGTATCGTCCTGATCGCGCCCGTCGAGGCTCTGCCCCTTCCCTGCAAGAACGCCCTGCACGATGAAGGGCAGATTGCGGATGCGGATGGTCTGCCCGACAGGGTCTTCATCTCCGAAAAGATTGGTGACGATCGTCCGCCCGATCAGGGCGACACGTGACGCGCTGCGCACGTCGCTGTCGGAGAATGAATAGCCGCTGGACAGAGACCAGTTGCGCGCGACCAGCATGTCCTCTGTCGTACCCATGATCTGGGTCGACCAGTTGCCGTAGCTGGTCACGACCTGCGCATTGCCCGGCGCCACCGGCGCGGCGGCAGTCACATTGGGCAGATCGGCGATCGCTTCCGCATCCGACGCCGTCAGCGTCTGCACGCCGCCCGCGCCCGTACGTACCGCGCCGGACTGGGCGCTGCCGGCCTGCACGATGAAGAGATTGGACCCCATCGATTCAATCGTTGCCTGCACCTGCGCCTTGGTGCCCTCGCCGACCGACAGCATCGTGATGACTGCACCGACGCCGATCACCATGCCCAGCATCGTCAGGACGGAGCGAAGCCGGTTTGCGCCCAGCGCGCTGAAAGCTTCAGCCAGCATCGGCCCGATCATGCGGCGCGCTCCTGGAAATAGGCGCGCGCCGGACCGTCATAGTCGATCCTGCCATCCACCAGACGGATAAGCCGGTCGGCATACTGCGCGATATCCGCCTCATGCGTCACGATCATCAACGTGATGCCGTCCTGGCGGTTCAGCCCCGTGAAGAGATCCATGATCTCATGACTGGTTGTGGTATCGAGATTGCCGGTCGGTTCATCGGCGAACAGTATTTTGGGCTTTCCGACCAGAGCTCGGGCGATGGCGACGCGCTGCTGCTGGCCGCCGGAAATCTGGTTGGGGCGCGACAGCGCGTATCCGTCGAGCCCGACCTTGGCGAGGATCTCGCGCGCCGCCGCCCGTCGCGTCGCCTTGTCGGCGCTGCGATAGACAAGAGGTAGGGCTACATTGTCCTCGATGGTCGTCCGCTGCAGCAGGTTGAAGCCCTGGAAGACGAAACCGATCACGTCGTTGCGCAGCCCCGCCAGCTGGTCGCTCGACATCTTCGAGGTGTCCTTGCCGGCGATCTCGAACGTGCCTGAACTCGCGGTATCGAGGCAGCCCAGAATGTTCATCATCGTCGACTTGCCGGAGCCCGAAGGCCCCATCACCGCGACGAACTCGCCCGCATTGATCTGGAAGTCCAGACCATGGAGAATCTCCACCGATCCCGCCGGCGAGACATAGGACTTCTTCAGCCCCTGCACGCGGATCAGCGCCTCGGGCATCAGAACATCCTCGGTCCGGTGCGCATCGCGCCACCCGTGGCGGCCGGCGCATCGGCGGCCGCCGTGCCGATGATGACCTGATCGTTCTCTTTCAGATCGCCGCCGGTAACCGCCGTCAGCTTCCCGTCGCTGAGGCCGGTTTCGACCCGCACTGCACGCGGCGTCGCGCCATCAAGGACATAGATCGTCCTTCCGGAAGACGCGCTTTCTCCGGCTTTCTGGCGCCGCCCGCCGCTCTCCCCCCCGGCCGAGGCGCCGTCGGGTTTGAACCGCAGGGCGGCGTTGGCGATCCGCAGCACATTCTCCTGCGTTGCGACGGTGATCTGCACATAGGCTGTCATACCGGGCAGCAGAACCAGGTCGGCGTTCTCCACCTCGATAACCACATTGTAGGAGACCACGTTGGACTCGGTCGTCGCGTTGAGCCGTACCTGCTTCACAGATCCGGAAAAGCTGCGCCCGGGAAACGCGTCCACGCGGAACGTCGCAGCCATGCCGGCCTTGATCGCGCCGACATCGGCTTCCGCGACGGTCGTGTCGATCTGCATCTTGGACAGATCCTGGGCGATGGAGAAAATCTGCGGCGCCGAAAGACTGGCCGCCACCGTTTGCCCCACATCGACGTCCCGCGACATGACGACCCCTGAAACCGGGGATTTGATGACTGCATAGGACAGGTTCACCCGATCGATATCGACGCGGGCGCGCGCCGCGCCGACCGCCGCCTCGGCGATCCCCAGATTGGCCGCAGCCGTATCCGCATCGGCCTTGGCGCCCGCACCCCGGCTCGCCAGGCTCTTGGCGCGCGCGTCGTTCACCTGCGCCAGCTTCAACTGCGCTTCGGCCGAGGCGAGCTGCGCCTCGCTCTGCGCCAATTGGGCTTTCAGCAGGGAATCGTCCAGCTCGGCCAGAACCTGACCTTCCGTCACGCTGTCATTGAAGTCGGCGTGCAGCGCCGAAATGCGGCCCGAAATCTGGGCGCCCACATTCACGACCTTGACAGGCTTCAGGGTGCCGTTCGCCGAGATAGTCTGGGCCACCGTACCGGCGGTCACAGGCTCGGTTCGATAGCTGGCCTGCCCCGCCTTGGACGCAGGCCACAGGAAATACGCGCCAACCACGGCGGCGAGCACAACGGCAAGAAAAACCAGCGAACGGCGCATCGAATACTCCGGGTGAAGCGGAACCTCCCCTGGGATCCTTAGCCTCACCTGAAATGAACGGGCGGCATCGCCCGATCCGTCGCCGAAAGCCTAGCCGAACCGCTCAGGCAGGAGTCACGAAAAAGTCAGACCACGTCGAACTTTATGCCCTGCGCCAGCGGCAGCGCATTCGAGTAGTTCACGGTCGCCGTCTGACGCCGCATATACGCCTTCCAGCTGTCCGATCCGCTCTCGCGGCCGCCGCCGGTTTCCTTTTCGCCGCCGAACGCGCCACCGATTTCGGCGCCCGAGGGACCGATATTTACATTGGCGATCCCGCAATCGCTGCCGCCCGCCGCCACGAAGCGTTCGGCCTCCTGCATGTCGCGCGTGAAAATGCACGACGACAGGCCCTGGGGAACGCCGTTCTGCAGGGCGATGCCCTCCTCCAGCGAAGCGATCTTCACCACGTAGAGAATGGGCGCAAAGGTCTCATGCAGCATCACACCCTGCTGCCCCGGCATCTCCACCAGTGCGGGCTTGGCATAGAACGCATCGGGGTAGGTTTCGCTCAGCGCACGTCCCCCGCCGCTCACTACACCGCCATCCGATTTCGCGGCGGCGAGGGCCTTTTCCATGCCCTCGAACGCGGCCTTGTCGATCAGCGGCCCGACCAGCGTACCGGCCTCGAGCGGACTGCCGATGGTCACGCGGCCATAGGCCGCCTTCAACCGCGGAACCAACGCATCATAGACGTCCTTGTGCACCAGAAGGCGGCGCAAGGTCGTACAGCGCTGTCCCGCCGTGCCGACCGCCGCGAAGAGAATCGCGCGCACCGCCAGCTCCAGATCGGCGCTCGGCATCACGATCATCGCGTTATTGCCGCCGAGCTCCAGCAGCGACCGGCCAAAGCGCTCCGCCACAACCGGCCCCAGCGCCCGCCCCATGCGTGTCGAACCTGTCGCGCTGACGAGAGGGATGCGCGAATCTGCTGCCAGCGCCTTGCCGGCGTCGGCGAGCCCAAGAACGACCGACGAAAGCCCATCGGGCGCATCGCCGAACCGGGCGATCGCCTTCTCCAGCAGAGCCTGCGTGGCCAGCGCCGTCAGCGGCGTCTTCTCCGACGGCTTCCAGATGCAGCTGTCGCCGCACACCAGCGCAAGGCAGGCGTTCCACGCCCACACCGCGACCGGGAAGTTGAACGCCGAAATGATGGCCACCGGACCAAGCGGCTGCCAGGTCTCCATCATCCGGTGGCCCGGACGCTCCGACGCGATCGTCAGCCCATAGAGCTGACGCGACAGCCCCACCGCGAAATCGCAGATGTCGATCATTTCCTGAACTTCGCCCAGGCCCTCCTGCAGGATCTTGCCCGCCTCCAGCGACACCAGCCGCCCCAGCGCCGCCTTGTTGGTGCGCAGCTCTTCGCCGAACAGCCGCACCAGCTCGCCCCGGCGCGGCGCGGGCACTTCGCGCCAGACGCGAAAGGCCTGCACGGCTGCCGCGACCTTCGCGTCGATCGACGCGGGCGTGTCATAGGCGACATGGCCGATGGTCGCGCCATCGACCGGCGAGCGCACCGCGACATCGCCCTTGGCGGCGACGCCCAGCGACGCGAGAAGTTCAGCAGAGGTCATGACTATCTCCGGGTAATGCGCTTCAGCGGCCTGCACGCAGCGCGCTGATAGTGGTCGAGGGCGAGATCGCCTCGACATCCGTCTTGATGTGAATGAGCGCCGGACGCCCGGCCTCCTGCGCCGCGGCAAAAGCATCGGCGAACGCGGCCGTCTCCGTCACGGTGAACGCCGCCGCGCCGAACGCGCGCGCATAGGCTGCGAAATCGGGGTTACGCAGATCGGTGCCCGAGACGCGGCCGGGATATTCCCGCTCCTGATGCATACGGATCGTGCCGTAAGACGCATTGTCCCACACCAGAACGATGATCGGCGCGCCATACTGCACCGCCGTCGCCATCTCCTGGCCGTTCATCAGAAAGCAGCCGTCGCCGGCATTGGCGATCACCAGCCGCTCGGGATGCCGCAGCTTCGCGGCGATCGCAGCCGGCACGCCATACCCCATCGCACCCGAAAGGGGCGCGAGCTGCGTGTGGAGCCGCCGGTGCAGATGAAAACGATGCAGCCACCCAGCATAATTTCCCGCGCCGTTCGTGACGATCGCATCGGGCGGCAGAACGTCGCGCAAGGCGGCGAAGATCGCTGACGGGTTTACTGCACCCGGCGGCGATACCGGCGCAATGAAGGCCTCGTAATCCGCACGCGCTGCCTTCGCCCACGCGGCCCAGGGCGCCGCGCGCTCGGGCTTCACATAGGCCGCCGCCTCGGCGAATGCCTCAAGATGCGCCGCAATCCCCAGCGCCGCATGGGCGTGGCGGTTGATCTCATCGGCCGCCGGAAACACGTGCACCAGCGCCTGCATGGGCGTCGGCAGCGCGATGCGGGTGTAGGCGCCCGTCGTCATCTCATCGAGCCGCGCGCCGATCACCAGCAACAGGTCAGCCGCGCCCACGCGCTTCACCAGAGCCGGATCGGCGCCGATCCCCAGATCGCCGGCATACAGCGGGTGAGAGTTATCCAGACGATCCTTCGCCCTGAACGCCGTCACCGCCGGCACACCCCACGCTTCCAGAAAGCTGCGAATGCCCGCCGCCGCAGCCTCGCTCCAGCCCGGCCCTCCCAGAATAGCCAGCGGACGCTCCGCAGCCGCCAGCATCTCGCCCAGCTTCGCCATATCGGCACGCTGCGGCGCACTCATCGCCGGCATCACCGGCTTCGCGTCGGCGGCATCGCTCCCCGCGCGCAACATGTCTTCAGGCAGCGCCAGGACGACCGGACCCGGCCGCCCCGACATGGCCACGGCATAGGCACGCTGAATCATCTCCGCCACGCGATCCGCGCGATCGATCTGCGCCGCCCACTTGGCGATGGGCGAGAACATCCGGCGATAGTCGATCTCCTGGAACGCCTCGCGCTCCACGTCGTCCGACCCCACCTGCCCGATGAACAAGATCATCGGCGTCGAATCCTGCATCGCGGTATGCACGCCGATCGAGGCATTGGTCGCGCCCGGTCCGCGCGTCGCGAACGCAATGCCAGGACGGCCGGTCAGCTTGCCCCAGGCTTCCGCCATGAAACCGGCGCCACCCTCCTGACGCGTCGCGATGAAGCGGAACCGTTCGCGGCGGGCATACAGGGCATCGAGAACCGCCAGGTACGACTCGCCCGGCACACCGAAGGCCGTGTCCGCACCGTTCAGGATCAGCTGGTCCGCCAGGATCTCCGCGCCAGAGCGCATCGGCTCACTGCCCCTGCGCGTAGTAACGGCCGAACCGGTTGGCGTGGAAATCGCCGAGACGCGTGTCTTCCTGACGCACGAATCCGGAGGTCGGCAATTTGCCCTCCGCCATCAGGTCCACCATCGCGCAGATGCCGGCGGCGGTGGTGATCTGGATCGCGCTCATCAGCTTGCCCTCAATGGTCTGCGCATAGACCTTCCGGGCGTAGCTTTCCTGCGTCAAGCGTCCCTCGCGCTCGCCCGAAACCGTCACGAACACAAGAACGACGTCCTGGAAGGTGATGGGCAGCGAAGCTTCCAGCACATCCTTCAGGATGTCGCGGCGATGCGCGAGGCGCAGGTCGCGCACCAGCATCTTCACGATGTCGCGGTGGCCTGGATAGCGCACGGTCTTGTAGTTGAGGTTCTCGACCTTGCCGGCCAGCGTCTCGCACAATGTGCCGAGACCGCCCGACGTGTTGAACGCCTCGTACTCGACGCCATCCAGCGAAAAGCCCTCCAGCTCTTCCAGCGCCGGCACTTCCACCTGGACGCCGTCACGGATGCTCTCGCACGGATTGCAATATTCGTTGATCAAACCGTCGGTCGACCAGGTGAGGTTGTATTTGAGCGCATTGGTCGGAAAGACGGGCAGCGCGCCGACACGCATCTGCACTTCGCGCAACGTATCGAACTTGCGCGCGATCTCCGCAGCAGCGATCGAGATATATCCCGGCGCAAGCCCGCATTGAGGCACGAATGCGCTCGATGCGCCGGCGGCCAGCTGCTTCACGACGCGGGTGGATTCCACATCCTCCGTCAGGTCGAAATAATGCGCGCTCGCCGATTTCGCCGCTCTGGCGATCACCGGGGTCAGCGTATAGGGCGCGGCGCTGACAACCATGTCATGGCCCTTGGCCACCGCCTCCAGCGCCGACGCATCGGAAATGTCGATCTGTGCGCGGCTGAGATTGGCGGCCGTCAGCCGCGACAGGCTCGCACCGTCGCGATCCGCGACCGTGATCGCATAGTCGCCCGTCGCGCCCAGCATATCGGTGATGGCCGAGCCGATCTTGCCGCCACCCACCAGCAGGAGCTTCTTCATGCGGAAATCCTCCTCGAATTCGTCGCAGAGGAAGATCGGCGCAATTGCCGCCGGAATGGAGCATCGAAACCGTCGAAACGTCGCGATTTATCCGCTATAATAGCGGATTATCGGTAAATTGGCGGATGAAATGGACGGCACCGACGAACGCTTGCTTACCCTGCTCGAAGCTGACGCCCGGATCAGCGTTACGGCGCTCGCCGCCAGACTGAAGCTCGCCAGATCGACCGTGCAGGATCGCCTGAACCGCCTTGAACGCTCCGGCGTCATTCGCGGCTACACCATTCGCAGGGCGGATGACCGCACCACCCGGCTCATCCGCGCCCAGGCCATGCTCAGCATCGACCCCAAACTGTCCGAGCGCATCGTCGCGGACCTCAAGGCATTGCCCGAGTTGAAACGCCTCGTGACGATTTCCGGAGAGTTCGACCTTATCGCCGAGATCGCGGCCGAAACGACCGAACGGCTCGACACGCTGCTCGATCACATCGGCCGCCTGAAAGGCGTGCAGCGCACGATGTCTTCCATTGTCCTCAGCGTGAAGGCAGAGCGCTAACTACTTTCCGCGCGTCCACTTTCTGTCGCCGTCAATCAGTGTGCCGTCGCTCGCCGGGCGCACGACCCATGCGGGATCGGGGTCGCTCTTGTCGCGCGTCAGCACGATCTCGACGGCGCCATGCTCCGACACGCGCGCCGACCAGAACCCCTGCCCGATCGCCGAAAGAGCTGCGCCATTAGGGGCCTTTCCCGTGGCGCCGTTCTCATAGGTCAGATCCTCTTTGAGGATCAGACTTGCGGACATATGTGCGCCATCGGGCGTCGACGTCTCGCTGACCCAGCCCCCGCCGAACTGCGCGAAGACAAGGTCGTTCAGCGTCAAAGACTTCGGGGCCGGCATCTCCGGCGGTGGCGGCACATCGGCAGCGGCCAGCCTAAGCCCGCCGATCGCAATTGAAACGAGCAACGTCTTGAACATCTGTTCCCCCAAACCGCGCATCATCGCGTGGCGCGCCGGCCAATATCCAAAACCGTCGCGTCCGCCTCCAATGCAACGCAGGTCTGATAACCCGGAGCATCGTCAAAGCAGAACAGCGGCCGCGCTGCGGCCTGCAGCGAGACCCAAGCTTGGCGGGTGAGGCCCTCGGCAGGCTCAAAGCGCCCCGGCTGCGCCGCGCCCTCCGGCCAGGCCGGCAGGGCGTTCGAAGCTTCCGGCTGGCCTTCCCCCGGGCTGATCCAGGCTTCCAGTTCACGCCGCATCTCTGACGGCCCTGGAACACCATAAAAGCGTCGCACGGCGACCGTCGCGCTCCACTGCCATTCTTTCAGCGCGCGTCCTGAGGGCGACACCAGAGCCAGCGTCAGGCCGGCCGTGGCGCAGTCCGCACCATCGGTTGTGGCTTGTACGGTGTAGCCCTCGCCCGCCGACGACCACGGCTCGACCGCGCTCAGCCTGCACGGCTCGGGAATCGCTGGCTGCGACTGTGCAATCGAAAGAAGAACTGTGAGAACGGGCAGGCTCGGCATCCAAGCAGTCAGAGGCTGACTGCCTCACCCCCGCAATGCGGCATATTAGACGCCTACTTGTAAAAGCCCTCGCGCAGATTGATGCCGTGCTCGAGCCATGCCTTGAGCGCGGCCAGCATCTGCGACCATCCCTCGCAATTGCCGTAGCTCGCCTTCAACCCGTTCGGCGTCTCGCGCCACCCTTCTTCGGCGATCGTCACCAGCGTCCGGCCATCATCGAGTGGCTCGAAGGTCATGGTCACCGTCGTCACGTACTGCGCTGCGGCCGCATCGCCATCGCCCGAGACGCCGTCGCTCGCCGCCCATTTCAGCACGATCTTCCGATCTTGCTCGACCTCGACGACCTCAACCGGAAACGCGCCGGGAAAATCGTGAAAGTCCCACATCACGGTCGCGCCCGTCTCCAGCCGGCCCTTCGCGCCGCCCGTGGTGAAGTAGCCGGACAGCTTTTTCGGATCGGCCACCGCCTCGAACACCTCGTGCACCGGCTTCGCGATACGACCCGCAATCTTGAACTTCAGCTCCATGGCGTCCTCCTTGCGCACCTCGATAACATGTTATATTTATATAACATGTCAAGCAGCACCATGTTCGACGCCGTCTTCAAGGCTTTGGCCGCACCCACCCGGCGGCAGATTCTCGATGTGCTGCGCGACCACCCGGCCACGACAAGCGATCTTTGCAACCGCTTTCCCGCACTCGATCGCTGCACTGTCATGCAGCACCTCAAAGTGCTGGCCGACGCCGATCTGGTGATCGTCCAGCGCAAGGGGCGCGAGCGCTGGAATCATCTCAACGCCCTGCCCATCAAGCGCATCCACGATCGCTGGATCGGCCCCTACGCGGCCCACGCGGCCGAGGTCATCGACAAGCTCGACCTTGCCTTAAGCTAAGGCGGTCGCGTCGCATCGACAGCGACTTCGATGCCGCGCGGCGTCCCTGCGGCCTGGAGCCGCCTGGGAGACATCGCAGATGCGCATTCAGGCTGCGGCGGGCGCCGTCAGACGCCGCCTGCCCCGATCTCACGCACCTTGAACCCCGCATGACGGACATGCGCGATCACGTCACGCGCATGATCGACGTCGCGCGCTTCCGCCGTGATGCGCAGCTCGGCCACCTTCGCGGGCATGTGCGTGAGCATGCGGTTATGGAACACCTCGATGATGTTCCCGCCGGCCTCGCCCACCAGCGTGGCGATCCGCGCGAGCACGCCGGGGCGATCCTCGATTTCGACGGCGAAGTTCAGAATGCGGCCCTGCCGCGACAGCTCGCGCAGGATGACGTTCGACAGCAGGCGCGGATCGATATTTCCGCCACAGAGCACCAGGCCCACCTTCTTGCCCGCAAACAGATCGGGTCGCGCAAGCAGCGCCGCCAGCCCGGCCGCCCCGGCGCCTTCCACCACTGTCTTCTCGATGTTCAGCAGCAGGGCGATCGAATGCTCGATCATCTCCTCCTCGACGAGGATAATGTCGTCCACCAGCGACTTCACCAGCGGCAGACAGCGCTCACCCATCACGCGCACGGCGATGCCTTCCGCGATCGTCTGGCCGCCCGCCGGCTCGTCCTCGTCCTTAAAGGCATTGTACATGCCCGGATACAGCTCGGTCTCGACGCCATAGATCTTGATCGCAGGCTTCAGCGCCTTCGCGGCCACC
>JAKOQZ010000146.1 GCA_029778105.1 Pseudomonadota bacterium
CGAGCTTCACGCCGCCGCCCTTGCCGCGCCCGCCGGCGTGGATCTGCGCCTTCACCACCCACACCGAGCCGCCGAGCTTCTGCGCGGCTTCCACCGCCTCCAGCACCGTGAACGCCGGGTACCCCCGGGGCACCGGCACGCCGTGCGCGCGCAAGACTTCCTTGGCCTGGTATTCGTGGATCTTCATCTGCGGGGTCCTCGGCGGGAACGGGCGGGAATCCCGGTCGTCCGCGGCAGGCTGCGTGGCGCAGGTGCGTGGGGCCGGGCGGCGGGAAATGTAGCATGCTGCAACGCAGCATCACGGCCGCCGACGCCGGGCCCGAAGGATCGGCGGCCGAGGTGCGCCGGCATCCGCCCGGTGCCCGAGGGTTCAGTCGTCGATGTCGTCGCCGCGAACGATCCGCCGGATGATGTCGCCGTCGAACCCCCGTCCGGCGAGGAAGCGCATCTGCTTCGCCCGCTCGGCCGCAGTCTGCGGTGCCTGCCCGAAGCGCCGCTGCCAGACCCGCAACGCCCGTTCGTACTCGCCCGCCCTGGCCTGCTGCACGGTGGCGGAGACCAGTTCGGCGTCGAGTCCCTTGGCCTGAAGGGTCTGGCGGATGCGCCGCGAGCCGAAGCGCTGGCCCTGAGTCTGCAGCACCGACTCGGCGACGCGGCTTTCGCTCAGCAGGCCGCGTGCCGCCAGATCGTCGAGCACATGGGTGATCTGCGCAGCGGCCTCGACTTCGTCGTCACCGCCGGCATGGCGCGCCAGCTTGCGCTCGAGCTCGGCGCGCGAATGTTCGCGCTGCGCCAGCCAGCGCAGCGCGCGCCCCTTCAGCGAGAGCATCGCCGCCGGCGCGGCCACGTCACGACGCTAGGCGGACTCGGCCCCGCCGGCGAGCAGCGGGATGCCCATCGATTCGCGGACCTTGTTCTCGATCTCGACCGCCAGTTCCGGGTTCTCCTTCAGGAACTCGCGGGCGTTGTCCTTGCCCTGGCCGATCTTCTCGCCGTTGTAGGCATACCAGGCGCCGGACTTCTCGAGCACGCGGGCGTTGACGCCCATGTCGATGATCTCGCCCTCGCGGCTGATGCCTTCGCCGTAGAGGATGTCGAACTCGGCGGTCTTGAATGGCGGGCTGACCTTGTTCTTGACGACCTTGACCTTGGTCTCGGAACCGATGACCTCCTCGCCCTTCTTGATGTTGCCGGTGCGGCGGATGTCCAGCCGCACGCTGGCATAGAACTTCAGCGCGTTGCCGCCGGTGGTCGTCTCGGGGTTGCCGAACATCACGCCGATCTTCATCCGGATCTGGTTGATGAAGATGACCATCG
>JAKOQZ010000147.1 GCA_029778105.1 Pseudomonadota bacterium
CATGTGCGCGAATGCGAGCGCGACAAGCTCGCCATCCCCTTCCATGTCGGTGAAGACCGCTCGCGCACCTGGCGCATCACGCGCACCGAAACCGGTCTCCGCCTCAAGCACGACCACCGCCACGAAGACGGCAAGCCCGACGCCGTCACGATGTATGGCGGCGACACACTCACGCCCGGCACCGAGACACGGCAAGACTTCCCGGCCGACGAGGAAACGAAGGCGGTCTTCCGCGCCAACAACCTGGAAGCCTCGCTCACCAATGTCTGGGGCATCGAGGTCCAGCCGGGCAAAGTCTTCGCCTACGAACTGAACCGCGCGGACCGCCATTTCCGCATCGAATTCGACCTGACCAAACCCGTCGCCCCGCCTCCGCCGCCCTGGGGCGACGAATAGGGCTTCCATCCCTCCGCTTCAGCGGGGGCTGGCCTCGCGCTCGGCGACGTGGGGGGAGACGTTCAGGATCTCCTGACACCCTCAAAATCCTGACGCAACGGAACCATACGGTTCCTTGGGGTGTTCAATCTGTCAGGCTGGGGCGGATCGCCCCTTTCGGCGTTGCGAACGAAGGAGAACAAGAATGACGGCTCGTTTCCTCACCTCAACTGGCATCGGCGCCTTGCTGCTCGCGGCCTCCGTCGCCACGGCGCAGACCCCGGCTCCCGCGACCGACCCTGCCGCCCCGCCGCCGACCCTGCCCGGCGATCCGGTCGAACCCGCAACGGGCGCTGCGCCCGCGCCGAGCGCGGCCGAGGTCGACGCCCGGCTCGACATGCTGTTCGGCAGCCATGCGCCCTACAAGACGTTCCTGACCGAGCTTCAGAAGGCGACGGCGGAAGAAGACAAGAAGGCCGTCGCGGCGATGGTCTCCTACCCGATCACGGTGAAGATCGACGGCGCGGAAAAGACCTTCGCCAACGAAAAAGAGCTGATCGCCGCCTATGACGACGTCTTCACGCCCGCCACCCTGCTCGCGATCAAGAACCAGACCTACGAAAGCCTGTTCGCCAACGATCAGGGCATCATGATCGGCGGTACCGGCGAGGTCTGGGCCAGCGAGATCATGACCGACGGCGCCGAGCCCAAATCGGAAGGCGTCAAGATCATCGCCATCAACCACCTCTGACGCAGCCGCCTGTCATCCCCGGCCGGCCACAGGCCGCGTCGGGGATCGATGCCTGAAGGCAGACTTAGGCCGCTTCGGCGTCCGTCGCGACCGCTTCGGCCGCCGGCTGCTCGACCGGCGCTTCCGCGCGCGGCTTCTCCCACACCTTGGGCACGGCGATGGTCAGGAACGCCGGCAGATGATCGCCGAAGCCGATGACCGACGGGCCCAGATCGTCCTGGCGCCCATACTTCTCACGACGCTCGCGGCGCTTCTCGTCGCGAGACGATGACCCGCTACGCTCTTCGCGCGCCGGACGCTCGTCGCGGCGCGGCTTTTCGGCCTTCGCCTCGACCGGCTCCTTCGCCGCCCGCTCTTCCCGCGGCTGGCGATCCTCGCGCGGCTGCCGCTCTTCGCGATTGCCGCGCTCGCGCTTGGCGTTGCGGGCGCGCTCCTCGCGGCGCGGACGCGCCTCACGCGGCTCGGCGGCAACCGTTTCAACCACAGCCGTCTCGACCGGCTCGGCGAGTGCGGCGGCGGCCGCAGCCGCGGCCACAACGTCAGGATCGGCCTTGAAGGCCTCCATCGAAACGCCATCCTCGATCGCGCGCGGCGGCGGAGCATGGTCGAAGCGCTTGGTGCGCTCGCGGCGGCGCTTGTCGCGGTCGCGCTTGTCGGCGGCCAGCTGCTCGGGCGTGCGCTCGCGGCGGGCCTGCTCCAGGCCCTCCATCGTGAAGCGGTTGATCGGTTTGCCGGTCAGCTTCTCGATGGCGTCCACGAACTTGGTGTCATGCGCCGTCGCCAGCGTGATCGAAACGCCGCTGCGGCCAGCACGGCCCGTGCGGCCGATGCGGTGCACATAGTCGTCGGAATGGATCGGCACGTCGAAATTGAACACGTGGCTCACCGACGGCACGTCGAGGCCGCGCGCCGCCACGTCCGAGGCGACGAGGATCTGCAATTCACCCGAACGGAACTGCTCCAGCGTCTTGGTCCGCAGCGCCTGGTCCAGATCGCCGTGGATCGGGGCGGCGTTGAAGCCATGCTTCTGCAGCGACTTGCCGACGATATCGACGTCCCGCTTGCGGTTGCAGAAGAC
Source organism: Pseudomonadota bacterium (assembly GCA_029778105.1). GTDB lineage: Bacteria > Pseudomonadota > Alphaproteobacteria > Micropepsales > Micropepsaceae > JADZAI01. Next base: position 2,205 of record JAKOQZ010000147.1, read on the forward strand.
GATCGCGTTCTGGACGGTCTCGGCGCGGATCAGCTGGCGCAGCGCCTCGCGCTTGTCCAGCGGGTCGATCACGGTCAGGCGCTGGTCGATGGTCGAGGCCGTCGTCGCCGGGCGGGCGACTTCGATACGCACCGGGTTGTGCAGGAACGCATCCGCGATGCGCTTCACTTCGTTCGGCATGGTGGCCGAGAAGAACAGCGTCTGGCGCGTGAACGGCAGCAGCTTCACGATGCGCTCGATGTCGGGCACGAAGCCCATGTCCAGCATGCGGTCGGCTTCGTCGATCACCAGAACCTGCACCTGGCTCAGCATGAGCTTCGAGCGCTCGAACTGGTCCAGCAGACGGCCGGGCGTCGCGATCAGCACGTCGACGCCGCGATCCAGCTTCTTGTCCTGATCGCCGAACGCCACGCCGCCGATGATCAGCGCCTGGCTCAGCTTGTGGTACTTGCCGTATTTGTCGAAGCTCTCCGAAACCTGCGCCGCCAGTTCGCGGGTCGGCTCCAGGATGAGCGAGCGCGGCATGCGCGCCTTGGCGCGGCCCGATGCCAGGATATCGATCATCGGCAGGGTGAAGCCGGCGGTCTTGCCGGTGCCCGTCTGGGCAAGACCCAGAACGTCACGGCCGCGCAGCACCTGCGGGATGGCCTGTTCCTGGATGGGGGTCGGGGTGGTGTAACCTGTGTCGGCGACAGCCTTCAGCAATTCCTCGCTGAGGCCCAGATCGGCAAACGTCGTCATTCTTCTCTTCGTGGACCGGAGTGGCTTTCCGAGCCAGCGACGCCGATCCGGGCATCCGCCAACTCCAACAGCAAGCGCTTTGCCTCGCTTGGGTCGCCGGCCGGGAGCGGTGTCAGGGCTCGACCGGAGGGCGCCTGACGACCGTAGCCGTCGCGACTCTCGCACTTCAGTTGCGCCGCAATATGGGAAGCAGACCCCTCAAGTCAATGAAAAACCGGGTGTTTTCGCCCATTATCCACAGCCCGCCGGAGTCCAACCGCCCCACCGAATTACTCGAGCCCCAGGTCATAACTCACGCATATTCAAAACGTTAGCGAGCCTTCCTTGCCTGAAGTATCAGATCAACGGCTGCAGGTGATCGCCTGAAAGGCGCGGCACGCCCCGGCTGGGCACCGCTTGCCGCCCGCCGCGATGGCATCGTCGGCATAAGGCCCCACGACGTAGAAAGTCGCCGCGCCGGCCCCCCGCATGGTTGCGCAGAAACGGTCGGCCGAAGCCTGCGCGCAGTACCCCCGGCCCGAGCCGTCCCGGCACACCGCCACGGCCGAACCGGCATACCATTGCGGGCTTCGATAGGTTTTCGCGCCCGTCCGTCGCGGCGCCGCCACCAGACCCGCGAGCCACCGCCGCACCGCATAGGCCGCATCGCTCAGCCGCCCCGGCACCGCCGTCCGCGCGCACAGCAAGCCCAGACTGACGATCCGCCCATCCTCGGCGGTCCCGATCAGCGCCCTCGCTGCCGTCCCGTCATGCGGATTGACGATCCCGCCGCCGCATTGCGTCCGCGCAGCGGTCAGCGGGGTGCGAGGCTTGCGCGCGCCGTCACCCCAATCGCCTACGATCTCGGTTCGCGTCCCGTCGCGCGTGCAGATGATCTGCACCGCCATCAGCCCGGTGCGCTGCCCCGCCGTTCCCGTCCGCACGCCCTGCATATAGGCCCCATCCGGGCAGATCAGGTCGCGCTGGCGTGCGCCCGGCTCGAATGAAACCCGGGCGCCATAGCCCGCGCGCACCGGCTCGGGCTCGCGCGACACCGTGATCAGCATCGCGCGGCTTCCGCTGAAGCGGCTCACGCTGTCCGATCGCACGCGCAACACATGACTTTCGGCCGGGCTTTCGGCTGGCGCCGCTGCGGCCTCGACGACGGGCCGCGCTTCCATCTGCGGTTCGGGCAGCTCGGCCACAGCCGGGCGTCCCACCCAGGCCGTCAACGCCCCCTCGCGCGTCAGCCGCACGCAAAGGGACTCAACGCCGATGATCGCCGTGCCGTCTTCATGAAGCCTCACGCCGGCCAGCCGCGTCTGCGGCGGGCACGCCATCGACCATGCGGCCCCCAGCGGACGCCCCGACCCGTCCGGCCCATCCGTCAACCGGATCGCCCGCGCGTCTGCCGCCAGCCCCGTTCCGGCCAGCATCAGGACCAAGGCCGAAGCCAAAGCCGCCGCGATGAAAAACCCCCGCCCCATGACGAACCTTAACGCGCGTTAACGCCCCGCGCACCTGCCTGCGGCGGCGCGCGAGGGTTTGTCGCGGTTTAGGGTTACCGGCCGCGCGGGATCAGACGTCCAGCTCCTCCACGAAGCGCGCATGCTCCTGGATGTACTGGAACCTCAGCTCCGGCTTGCGCCCCATCAGCCGCTCGACCAGATCGCCGGTATCGGCTTCCTCGCCATCGGGGATGGTCACCTTCAGCAGCGTGCGCTTGCCGGGCTGCATGGTGGTTTCCTTCAACTGCGCCGGCATCATCTCGCCCAGACCCTTGAAGCGGCCGACTTCGACCTTCGCATTGGGCCGGAAGGCCGTCCGGATCAGTTCGTCGCGGTGCTTCTCGTCACGCGCATAGACCGATTTCGAGCCCTGCGTCAGGCGATAGAGCGGCGGCATCGCCAGATACAGCCGCCCGTCGCGGATCAGCCCCGGCATCTCGCGATAGAAGAACGTGATCAGCAGCGAGGCGATGTGCGCCCCATCCACGTCGGCGTCGGTCATCACGATGATGCGGTCATAGCGCACGTCCTCGCCGCGATATTTCGAGCCTGTGGCCGCACCGATGGCCTGCAGCAGATCCGACAATTCCTGGTTCTGCTGCAGCTTGCCCGCCGCCGCGCTCGCCACGTTCAGAATCTTGCCCCGCAGCGGCAGCACGGCCTGCGTATTGCGGTCGCGCGCCTGCTTGGCGCTGCCGCCGGCGCTGTCGCCTTCCACCAGGAACAGCTCGGTCCCCTCGTTCGCCCCGCTCGAACAATCCGCCAGCTTGCCCGGCAGGCGCAGCTTGCGCGTCGCCGACTTGCGCGAGACTTCCTTCTCCTGCCGCCGGCGCAACCGCTCGTCGGCCATCTCGATCGCATGCTGCAGCAGGCGGTCGGCGTCGGCCGGGCTCTCGGCCAGCCAGTGGTCGAAATGGTCGCGCACCGCGCTTTCCACGAAGCGCTGCGCCTCGGGGTTCGACAGGCGGTCCTTGGTCTGGCCCTGGAATTCCGGATCGCGCACGAACACCGACAGCATTGCGCAGACGCTCGCCATCACGTCGTCCGAGGTCACGTTCCCGGCGCGCTTGTTGTTCGACAGATCGGCATAGCCGCGCAGCCCTTTGGTCAACGCCGAGCGCAGACCCGCGTCATGCGTGCCGCCCTGCGGCGTCGGGATGGTATTGGCATAGGAATGCACGAAGCTGTCGCGTCCCGGCGCCCAGTGCACCGCCCACTCCACCGCGCCGCGCTTGTCCTTGGGCTCGAACCGGCCGGCGAAGGGGCGCGGCGTCACCGTCGTCTCCTTCTCCAGCGTCGCGCTCAGGAAGTCGGCCAGACCGCCGGGGAAATGCAGCACCGCCTCGGCCGGCGTCTCCTCGCCGTCCTTCAGCAGCGACGGGTCGCACGACCAGCGGATCTCGACGCCGCGGAACAGATACGCCTTCGAGCGCGCCATCCGGTACAGCCGCGCCGGCTTGAAGTGCAGGTCTTTGCCGAAGATCTCGTGGTCCGGCAGAAAGGTGATCGTCGTGCCGCGCCGGTTCTGCGTCGGCCCCAACGGCTTCAGCTTGGTCACCGGCTTCCCGCGCTCGAAGCGCATGAAATAGAGCTGCCGGTCCTTGGCGACCTCGACCTCCAGCCACTCGGCCAGCGCGTTCGTCACCGACGCGCCCACGCCATGCAGGCCGCCCGAGGTCTGATAGGCGTCGCCCGAAAACTTGCCGCCCGCATGCAGCACGGTGAACACCACCTCCAGCGCCGATTTCGGCTTCAGCTTGGGGTGCGGGTCGATGGGAATGCCGCGCCCGTTGTCGCGGATCAGCAGCGAGCCGTCGGCGCGCAGCTCCATATCGATATGGTCGGCATAGCCCGCGACGGCCTCGTCCATCGCGTTGTCGAGAATTTCGGACGCCAGGTGATGCAGGGCCCGCTCGTCGGTGCCGCCCACATACATGCCCGGCCGCCGGCGCACCGGCTCCAGCCCCTCCAGAACCTCGATGTCCTTGCCCGAATAGGCTTTGTCGCCGTCGCCGCTGAACAGGTCTTTGTCAGTCTTCGCCATGGGGAACTTTGGAACCAACCGAATCGCAAGACGCCCATTTAGCCTGCAAATTCATGTGCAGGCACCGCCAACGCGTCGCCGGCCGGGGCTAGGCTCGCGGCCCGCAAAGGCATAGCCTCGCGGCACGTCATCGCTCGTGGCCCGACATGCTCGAAACACCGCTCACGCTGCCCTGCGGCGCCGTTCTGCCCAATCGCCTCTGCAAGGCGGCCATGACCGAAGGTCTGGCCGACGCGCATAACCGCGCGACCAAGCGCCATCAGACCCTCTATCACCGCTGGGCGGCCAACGGCCTGGGCCTGCAGATCAGCGGCAACATCCAGATCGACCGCACGGCGCTCGAACGCGCCGGCAATATCGTGCTCGACGGGAACGAAGACGAGGCGGCGCTGGCGGCGCTGCGGATGATGACCAATGTGGCGCGCCGCGGCGGCGGGCATTTCTGGGCGCAGATCAGCCATGCCGGGCGTCAGACGCCCAAGGCGATCAATCCGAACCCGCCGGCGCCCTCAGCCGTCAAGCTGGCTTTGCCGGGCGGCAATTTCGGCATGCCCCGCGCGCTCGCGGAGAGCGAGATCCAGGACCTCATCGGTCGCTTCGCCCACGCCGCCGAGACCTGCCGCGCCCACGGCTTCACCGGCGTCCAGATCCATGCGGCGCACGGCTATCTCCTCTCCCAGTTTCTCAGCCCCAAGGCCAACACGCGCACCGACCAGTGGGGCGGCAGCCTTGAGAACCGCGCCCGACTTCTGATCGAGACCATCCGCGCCACGCGGGCCGTGGTCGGCCCGGACTTTCCCATCGGCGTCAAACTGAACTCGGCCGATTTTCAGAAAGGCGGCTTCGCCTTCGAAGACTGCCTCCGGCTCGTCGAATGGCTCAACGACGAGGGCGTCGATCTGCTGGAAATTTCCGGCGGCAGCTACGAACAGCCCAGCATGATGGGGCTCGACGGCATTCTCGAACCCACGCTCGACAGCGACAAGCGCGAAAGCACGAAGGCCCGCGAAGCCTATTTCACGCGCTACGCCGCCGCCGTCGCGAAAGTCGCGAAGATGCCTCTCATGGTCACCGGCGGCTTCCGCACCCGCGCCGGCATGGAGGCCGCGCTCGCCGAAGGCTCGGCCCATGTCATCGGCATCGCGCGC
>JAKOQZ010000018.1 GCA_029778105.1 Pseudomonadota bacterium
GGGCCGCCGCGATGCTGTCGGGTCCGTCGCTCATGAGGCCGATTTAGGGGGCCGCCGGGGCGGGGTCCAGCGCCGTGATTCGAGGGCGGCGTGGTGCTTGCCGTAAGGGTAAACCACTAGGTCTAGCCCCCGTCCGGCGGCCGGGCGCGCCTTGGCGGAATAACAACCCTGGGTTGGTGGTATGTCGCAGCTCTGCACCTCTTGTGCGAGCGCAGTAACACATTGAATATAAAAGATAAAATAGGGCCGCGCTGGCCCTTTCGTCCGATCACGGCGTTTGTGTGCCGCAGGACGCGATTGGTTCTGGCCCCCGTCTCCGGCCCATGATCAGATACCCTCCGATCGATGACTTGCGGGGGCCCGAGCGACGTGACGCGCGCCACTTACAAGAACCTGATGCGCATCGGCGGGCAGCCTGTCCCGCTGAACGTGCGCATCAATCCGCGGGCGCGCCGCATCATCGTCAAGGTGCACCCCTCGACCGGCGCGGTCAGCGTCGTTGCGCCCTCGGCGCGCGCCGTGAACCCCGCGCTCGACTTCGCCAGATCCGAACGCGGCTGGATCGCCGAACGTCTCGCCCGCATTCCCCCGCCGGTGCCCTTCGCGCCCGGCGCGGTGCTGCCCTATCGGGGCGTCGATCATGTGATCCGCTGGTCGGGGTCGAAGCGCGGCCTCGTCGTGATCGATCAGGAGGCCTATCGCCCCACGATCCGCGTGTCGGGCGGTCTGGAGTTCCTCAACCGCCGCATCGAAGACTGGTTCAAGCGCCAGGCGCGCTTTCACCTGACGCGCAAGGTCGAGGCCTATGCCGAGGCGCTGGGCGTCAAGGTGCGCCGCCTCACCATCCGCGACGGCGCCAGCCGCTGGGGCTCGTGCTCGTCGAACGGCGCGCTGTCCTTCTCGTGGCGGCTCGTGATGGCGCCGCCCTTCGTGCTCGACTATGTCGCGGCGCATGAGGTGGCGCATCTGCGCGAGATGAATCACGGCCCCCGCTTCTGGCGCCTCGTGGAGCGCATGGTCGGCGATTCGACCGCCGCGCAGGACTGGCTGCGCGAAAACGGATCGCAGCTTCACCGCTATGGCGATCTGGGCTCCGGCCACGCCGCCGAAGCGGCGCTCTGATCGTTCTTTCCATTCATTGACGGTTCACGGCGGCGCGGCTTATCTCGCGCCAGACCGATTTGCCGGAGCCCAATGATGAAAGCCCTGTACGGCGCGCTGTTCGCCTTCGCCCTCGCCGCCCCCGTTCCCGCCTCGGCCCAGAGCGGCGATGTGAAGCTCGACTTCCTGGGCTACTGCGTCGCCAGCGGCAATTCCGCCAATTACTGCGCCTGCCTGACCGACTCCATCGCGGCGGCGGTCACCCCCGATCAGCTCGCCATCTACATGGACTATCTCAAGCTGCTGGAAAGCGGCCAGCGCGACGAGCACGTGATCATCAAGACGCTGAAGGAAAAGCACGGCGTCAAAGGCAAGGAGCTCGCCGCCGCGCTGCAGGCGTCGAACACCGCGGCGACCGAAGCCGAGAAGACCTGCGCCGGCCTCTAGAAAGCGATCTTCAGCCCCGTCAGCGTGGCGCGCACCGCCTCGTCCAGCGGCGTGTGCGGCTCCGCGCCCAGGAACGCGGTCAGCCGGTCGTTCGCCAGCCTGAGCGGCCGCCGCCAGAGATAGCGCATCTCCAGCATCTCGCGCAGCGTCTCGTTGAACGGCGCGGCCAGCCTCAGCGCGAACCAGGGCAGGGCGCGGACCGGCAGATCGGGCCGGCCCGCGACGCGGCGGATCGCCTCCGCCATCTCGATCCCGCGCACCAGCCAGTGGCCGCCGAAGTGAAAGCGCGCAAAGGGCGGCAGCGCGCTGTCGCGGTCGATCAAGCGCGCGAAGGTCTCGCCCAGATCGGGCAGATAGGCCCATTGATGGCCGACATCGTGCGCGCCGGGATAGGTGACGGCGCGCAGCGGCTTGCCCGGCGTCACCAGCCCTTGCGCGAACCAGTTATTGCCGGCTGACGGGGCGAAGAAATCGCCCGCGCGCACGATCAGCGCCGGCACGCCGCTGTCTTCGATGCGCTTCTCCATGGCGACGCGGATCGCGCCCTTGCGCGTCTGCGGCATCTGCGGCGCATCCTCGGCCACGACGTCGCCCGCGCCGGGACCGTAATTATAGACCGTGCCGGGCAGGATCAGCCGCGCCCCGACCGCCTTCGCGGCAGCAAGGCTTGCATCCAGCATCGGCACCGCCAGCCCCTTCCAGTTGCGATAGCCGGGCGGATTGGCGCCGTGAAAGACGATGGACGCGCCCTCTGCCGCGCGCATCACGTCGGACGGGATCATGGCGTCGCCGCCGACCCAGTCGAGCCCGCTCAGCGCCGTGCGCCGGGCCGCGCCCTGCGGATCGCGGTTCATCGCCCGCACGCGCCATCCGTGCTTCAGCAGGGCCGCCGCCGTCGCGCCGCCCACCCCACCCGTCGCGCCGATCACCAGCGCCGTTCTGTCGTTGCCGGACATGCCGCCCTCCATCGTCTGAGGCCCTGCGATATGCGCCCGGAACGGGGAATAGAAAATTGCATGAGATGATCAGTCTGATATCCATATATGAATGTCAGGCGCAGACCTCTGGTCGCTCTACCGCTCGTTCCTCGCCGTGATGCGCGAAGGCAGCCTGTCGCGCGCCGCCGCCCTGCTGGATCTCAGCCAGCCGACGCTCGGCCGACATGTCGAGGCGCTGGAACAGGCGCTGGGCGGCGCGCTGCTTTTCACCCGCCATCCGCGCGGCCTGATGCCGACCGAAAACGCGCACGCGATCCTGCCGCATATCGAGGCGATGGATGCGGCGGCGGACGCGGCGTTGCGCGCGGCTTCCGCCCCCGCGTCGTCGCTGTCCGGCGTCGTGCGCATCGCCGCCAGCGAAGTGGTGGGCGCCGAGGTGCTGCCCGGCATTCTGGCCCCGCTGCGCGAAGCGCATCCGGGCCTTGTCTTCGAGCTTGCGCTGTCCAGCCGCGCCGCCGACCTTCTGCGCCGCGACTGCGACATCGCGGTGCGCATGGTCCGGCCCACCCAGGGATCGCTCGTGGCGGTGAAGGCGGGGACGGTGAAGGTCGCGCTCTACGCCCATCGCCTGTATGCCGCCCGGCATGGCCTGCCGCGGACGCCGGACGATCTGGGCGCGCATGCGCTCATCGGCTTCGATCGCGCCGATCCCTTTCTGGCGCGCGCTGCGGGTGCGCTGAAGCTCGATCGCGCGATGTTCGCTCTACGGGTCGATAACGATCTGGCCGCGCTCGCGGCGCTGCGCGCCGGGTTCGGCATCGGCGCCTGTCAGCAGCCCATAGCGGCGCGCGACGCCGATCTTCTGCCCGTGCTGCCGCGCGTCGTCGCGTTCGATATGGAGATCTGGATCGTCATGCACGGCGCGTTGAAGCGCGTGGCGCGCATGGCGGCGGTGTTCGATCATCTCGCGCGCCAGATGCGCGCCTATGCGCGCGGTCACTCGCCCGAACGGGCCGGCTGATCGTCCTCGCCGAAATTGTCTTCGAACATCTTGTCGAAGGCGGCGGCGTCGGCGTCGGGAATATCCATCGGCGCGCCGTCCAGCGGCACCGCGCCGCTGCCGTCCGGCGGCACTTCGGCATAGCCGCCCGCCACGCCCTGGTCTTCGGCCGCGCCGTCGGCGGGCGCATTGGGATCTTCGGCCCACCCCGTGCCGGCCGCCACGTCCATCGCCGGATTGCCTTCCAGCGCGACCAGCGGCCCGGGCTCGTAGCTGTCCTTCACGGCGTTCATGAAGGCCGCCCAGATTTCGGCCGGCACGCTGCCGCCGGTGACATCCTTCATCGACGAGTTGTCGTCATTGCCCACCCACACGCCGGCCACCAGATCGCGGGTGAAGCCGACGAACCAGGCGTCGCGGAAGGCCTGGCCCGTGCCGGTCTTGCCGGCCGAGTCGCGGTCGTCCAGATGGGCGCGCTTGGCGGTGCCCATGCGCACCGTCTCGCGCATCATATAGGTCATCTCGCTGGCGAAGACCGGCGCGACCGCGTCGAACGGCCCCGAGCCCTCGCGCTGATACAGCGTGCGGCCCTCGCGGGTGCGGATTTTCACGATGCCGTGCGGCATCGCGCTGACCCCGCCATTGGCGAACGGCGCATAGGCGCCCGTCAGCTCGAGCAGGTTCACCTCCGACGTGCCCAGCGCCAGCGAGGGCTGTGCGTTGAGATGCGACAGCACGCCCAGCCGCTTGGCCACCGCCGCCACATTGCCGGGGCCGACATCGACGATCAGCCGCACCGCGGCCGAGTTGAGCGAGCGCGCCAGCGCTTCGGTCAGCGACACCTCGCCCAGATATTTGTGTTTGTAGTTGCCGGGGTTCCAGCCCTTCAGCTTGATCGGCGCATCCAGCACCGTGCTCTGCGGCGTGTAGCCGGCCTCCAGCGCGGCGAGAAACACGAACGGCTTGAACGACGAGCCCGGCGGGCGCTGCGCCTGCACCGCGCGGTTGAACTGGCTCTCGGCATAGGAGCGTCCGCCGACCATCGCCTTCACCGCGCCGTCGGTCGTCAGCGCCACCAGCGCGCCCTGTCCGATCTTCAGCTTTTCGCCGTTCTTCTCCAGCGCCGTCAGCACGGCGGTTTCGGCCGCCCGCTGCATGGAAAGATCCAGCGTCGTCTCCACGACGATGTCGCTTTCCACCGTGCCGACGAATCCGGGCACCTGCTCCAGCACCCAGTCGGCGAAATAATCCGCGCCGGGCGACGAGCGCGTCACCGCCACCTTGGTGCGGCGCGTTTCGGCGTCGGCGCGTTCCTCTTCGGTGATGTAGCCGGCCTCGACCATCGCGTTCAGCACCAGCTTGGCGCGCTCCTCGGCGGCTTCGGCGTTTTCGGTGGGCGCGAGGCGCGAGGGCGCTTTCAGCAGGCCGGCCAGGATCGCCGCCTCCTTCAGCGTCACGTCGCGCGCGCCCTTGTTGAAATAGCGCCGCGCGGCGGCCTCGACGCCGTAGGTGCCTGCGCCGAAATAGACCCGGTTCAGATAGAGCGTCAGGATCTCGTCCTTGGAGAACTTCATCTCCAGCCAGACGGCCAGGATCGCCTCCTCCATCTTGCGCTCGAAGGTCCGCTCGGGCGTCAGGAACAGGTTCTTGGCGAGCTGCTGGGTGATCGTCGATCCGCCCTGCACCACGCGCCCGGCCTCGACATTGGCGAAGAGGGCGCGCATCAGGCCCCAGGGATCGACGCCCCAATGGTCGTAGAAACGCCGGTCCTCGATCGCCATCACCGCCTGCGGCAGATAGGGCGACATCTCGGCCACCGGCACGATCTCGCCCACCCCGGCGCCGCGCGTAGCGATCACCCGGCCGCCGGCATCCAGCACGGTGATGGACGGCGTCCCCTGCACGCCGAACAGCTTGTCGGTCGGCGGCAGGCCCGAGGCGTAATAGGCGACCAGCATCGCCAGCGCGAAGGCGCCCAGCGCCGCGCTGACCAGCAGGAATTTGAAAAGCCCAAAAAAGCCGCTCTTTTTGCGGCGTTTGGGGGCGGGCGCAGGTTTGCGCCCATGCCGCGGCGTCCCGCGCTGAGACGGTCTCATGTGCCGTTTCGCGTCTTTAAGGTCTCAGCCACCATAAATTCCTAGCCGGAACACGCTTAATGCGGACTGAACGCGCCGGAATCCGGCGGGTTTCCGCCCGTCCGCCGCGTCCGGTCCGGCTGGCACGATGCTTGAACTCTGTGGCGGCAAGACGGCGCAGCGCCTCGCGCCCGATGACAGAGGAAGACATCCGATGAAGACGATGATCGCCGCCGCCGCTTTCGCCCTTTCGCTCGCCGGCGCCGCTTCGGCCGCCGACGCTGAGGGCAATTACTCGGTCATCGGCATGGGCGCGCGCACCTGCGCCGACTACACCTCGGCCCCCGCCGAAGCGGCGATGGTCGTCGGCGTCTGGGTGCAGGGCTATATGACGGCGCTCAATCAGGCGCTGCCGGATGTGAAGGACGTCACCGGCGGCCGCACCGATCAGCAGCTGGCCGACGCGCTCTTCAGCGCCTGCCGCAACGATCCGCACATGCTTCTGGCCGACGCCTCGCGCGAGCTCGCGCTCAAGCTGATCGGCAAGCCGGGCAAGAAGACCGCCAAGGCCGAAGCCCCCGCCGAAGCCGCCCCGGCGCTTCGCCGCTGAACGATTTCCAACGAGTACCCTTCGAGTAGCACCGCAGCAGTAAAAGCACCTGGGCGTCCGGCCTTCACCGGACGCCCTTTTTCTTGTTCCGGCGCTTAGGCGTCGACTTCCGCCGACAGCGCGTTTTCCTGGATGAAGGCGCGGCGCGGCTCGACCACGTCGCCCATCAGCTTGACGAACAGATCGTCGGCGGTGTCGGCATGGGCGACCTTCACCTGCAGCAGCGAGCGCGCCTCGGGGTCCAGCGTCGTTTCCCACAATTGCTCGGCGTTCATTTCGCCAAGCCCCTTGTAGCGGAAGATCTGGATGCCCTTTTCGCCCCAGCCGATGATCGTCTCCAGCAGCGACAGCGGGCCCAGCACCTGGCGGCTGTCGGCGCCGCGCGTCAGCGTGCCGCCTGTGCCATAGGCGCGCTGCAGCTCGCCGGTCAGGCGGTCCAGCTTGCGCGCGTCGGCGCTGGCGATCAGTGCGCCGTCGATCGCGACGGCTTCGGTGACGCCGCGCAGCTCGCGCGTGAAGGTCAGCCCGCCATCGTCGGTGGCGACGCCCTGCCAGCCCTTTTCGTATTCGTCGGCCAGCGCATCCAGCCGCCGCGCGATATAGGCGGCGACGCCGGGGGCCTTGTCGGGATCGCGCAGCAGATCGGCGTTCAGCGCATTGCCGATCGCCGCCTGCTCCAGCACGAAGGCGGGATAGCGATGCGACAGCGTGTCGATCGCCGCCTTGGCCTCGCGCGCCCGGGCGATCAGCTCTTTCAGCTCCTCGCCCGCGATCTGCTCGCCGTTCTTCAGCGTCAGCACCGCGCCCTTCGCGCCTTCTTCCAGCACATAGGCGTCGTACTCGCGCTGATCCTTGAGATAGCGGAACGACTTGCCGCGCTCGACTTTGTAGAGCGGCGGCTGGGCGATGTAGATATAGCCGCGCTCGATCAGCTCGGGCATCTGCCGGTAGAAGAACGTCAGCAGCAGCGTGCGGATATGCGCGCCGTCGACATCGGCGTCGGTCATGATGATGATCTTGTGATAGCGCAGCTTGTCGGGGTTGAACTCTTCCCGCCCGATGCCCGCGCCCAGCGCCGAGATCAGCGTCGCGATCTGCTCCGATCCCAGCATCTTGTCGAAGCGCGCGCGCTCCACGTTCAGGATCTTGCCCCTGAGCGGCAGGATCGCCTGGTTCTCGGAATTACGTCCGCCCTTGGCGCTGCCGCCTGCGCTGTCGCCCTCGACGATGAAGATTTCCGATTTCGCCGGATCGCGCTCGCGGCAGTCGTGCAGCTTGCCGGGCAGCGAGGCGCTGTCGAACGCGCCCTTGCGCCGCGTCAGCTCGCGCGCCTTGCGGGCGGCCTCGCGCGCGGCGGCGGCCTCCACCACCTTGGTGACGATGGCTTTCGCTTCGGCCGGGTTCTCCTCGAACCATGACGACAGCTTGTCGCCCGCCAGCTGCTCCACCACGGGCCTGACTTCGCTGGAGACCAGCTTGTCTTTCGTCTGGCTGGAGAATTTCGGGTCGGGCACCTTCACCGACAAGACGCAGGTCAGCCCCTCGCGCGCGTCGTCGCCGGTCAACGCGACTTTCTCTTTCTTCGCGATGCCGCTGTCGTTCGCATAGCCGTTGACGATGCGCGTCAGCGCGGCGCGGAAGCCGGCCAGATGCGTGCCGCCGTCGCGCTGCGGGATGTTGTTGGTGAAGCAGTGCATGCTCTCGTGGTAGCTGTCGTTCCACCACAGCGCGAACTCCACCGTGATGCCGTCGCGTTCGGACGAGGCCGTCATGGGCGCGGCGATCAGCGGTTTCTTGGTGCGGTCGAGATAGCGCACCATCTCGGCCAGACCGCCTTCATATTTGAAGTTGGTGACGCGCTGTTCGACATGGCGCGCATCGGTCAGCGTGATGTCGACGCCCGAATTCAGGAACGCCAGCTCGCGCAGCCGGTGCTCCAGCGTCTCGAACGAGAACTCGGTCTTGGTGAAGGTTTCGGCCGACGGCAGGAAGGTCACCTCCGTGCCCTTCTCGCCCGGCGCCGGGCCGACCACGCGCAGCGGCGCTTCGGCGACGCCGTGGCGGAAGCGCATCGTGTGTTCGTTGCCGCCGCGCCAGATGCGCAGATCCAGCCATTCCGACAGCGCGTTCACCACCGAGACGCCGACGCCGTGCAGGCCGCCGGAGACCTTGTAGGAATTCTGGTCGAACTTACCGCCGGCATGCAGCTGGGTCATGATGACCTCGGCCGCCGAC
>JAKOQZ010000148.1 GCA_029778105.1 Pseudomonadota bacterium
AATCCGAACCCGGCCAATCCCTGTGCGACGCCTTGCTCGCCCACGGCGTGCCCCTCGAACACGCCTGCGAAAAGGTGGCGGCCTGCGCCACCTGCCACGTGTATGTCCGTCAGGGCGGCGCCAGCCTCGCCGCCAGCGACGATCTCGAAGAAGATCAGCTCGACTCGGCCTGGGCGCTGCAAGCCGATTCCCGGCTGGCCTGCTGCGTCCGCGTGGCCGACGCCGATCTGGTGATCGAGATCCCGAAACACTCCCGCAACCACGCCCGCGAGCACGGCTGAACGGTCGGTCGTCCCTCGCGCGGCATCGGATCGGCCCGCAAGGGCCGTCATGCGTGCCGCGACTGAGCGACGGGCGGCCACGCCGCCCTGCATGCCCATCCGAACGGCCCGCGCCCCGCGCCCGCCGTCCGGCAGCGCGAGCCGCCCGCCACCTCCACGCAAAACCCCTCCGCGATGCGCCTGAACATCGGGCGCGACGGACGAGGCGCGTGCCGGTACGCAATATTGCAGGTGTCGTAGCGACCGGTACATCCGGCGAACGGCCTATCGCCGACGCGCTATCGAATGGCGGGGCCGGCGTAAGGACATTCGGAGTCTGCGGAGTGACTTCCGGGGCCGGCGTAGTGACTACGCCAGCAACGATAGTGACATCTCCCCTCCCGATAGCGACTACGCCGCGCCGCGTAGTGACCATCCGCCATCGATGAGTGACTACGCGCGCCCCGATAGTCACTACGCACCCACCGACATGGACCGGGCACCTCCGCGTAGCGACTACGCCCACCCGTAAATCGCGTTTTGATCCGCGCCTGGGGCTTGCGCCGGGGCCGGCGCGAGCATCGCGGCGAGGGCAGTCCCTTCCGCCGCCGTTGGTGGCGTTTTCGTCTCAAAACCATCGTCCCACCCCCGCCCGGCGGTATCTGTGGGGAACCTGACAAAGCCTACAGTTCCTCCCCTCCGGCATCCGGCCAAGCCCCGGTCTGCATGATTAAAACCTTTTAAATCAGCCAGCTAAGAACAAATCCAGGAGGTGGCACGGCCTTTGCTGATTACTCGCTGAAAGGAAACATCCGACCATGAGCCCGCTGACCATCATCAACGACACGACCCTGCGCGACGGCGAACAGACCGCCGGCGTGGCCTTCACCCTCGAGGAGAAGTGCGCCATCGCCCAAGCCCTCGCGGCGGTCGGCGTCAGCGAAATGGAAATCG
>JAKOQZ010000149.1 GCA_029778105.1 Pseudomonadota bacterium
ATGATGGGCATAGACGACAACCCCCGGAGCCGGCGCGCCGCCGGGATAGGTGACCCGGCCGGTCAGCACCATGCGCTCGCCCGGCTCGTCATCGGCGGCGAGAACGACCATCGGTCCGAGCGCGGCGGGCTCGCGCTCGGCCACGGCCTCGCAGCCTTCGCAGTCGTAGAGCCCGGCACGCGGTGCGGCGAAGACCGCACGTGGCATCAGCGCGGCGGCGGTGAAAGCGGCGACAGCTCTGCGGCGTGTGATCATGCAAAACCCTGACACATAAAGCGCGCCACAGCCTGCGCCCGCGTGCGCGCGCCCAGCTTGCGCTTGGCGTTTTCGACATGGGTGTGAACGGTCGACTGCGAGATCGACAGGATGACCGAAATCTCCCAGTCCGATTTGCCCTGCGCAACGAAGCCGAGGCAGTCGCGCTCGCGCTCGCTGAGATGGACCGGCTTGCCGACCGCCCCGGCCAGCATGCGCAGCCGATCGTGCAGCGCGAGGCCGGCCAGCGAAATCGCCTGACGCTCAAGCGGGCTCAGCTCGATCCGCTCGGCGGTGAAGCTGATCCAACCGAGCTGGCCGTTCGGGCCGTGGCTGGGCACCGACATCCCGTCGGGCATCTCGAATTCGTCGAGCGCATCGAACCAGCGCTGGTCACCGGCGCAGCGGTCGTCGATCTCGCTCCACACAAAGCCGGTGGAACGGCGGCGCAGATTGCGGAAAACAGGGTTGCCGCGCCTCAGGTCGTGCTTGAAATAATAATCGTACCAGCCGTCCGGGCCTTCGAGGGTGAAGTGGCGAACGGTCTCGCCCATCCAGTCGGCCAGGACCAGGGATTTCGCGCCGTAATTGCGCAGAACGCCAAACAACGCCTGACCGACCTCGCCAGGCGCATCCACCTCCGAGCAGCGCTGGATCAGCGCCTGAGCATCGGCAAGGCCCGCGTTCATCTTCACCTCGATGCCCGAAAATCTAGGCGATGCTGTGGCAAATCCCCTGCGGCGTGACGCCTCAGGGTTAACACGAGGGTGGGCCTGTGGCGAAAAGCAAACGGCGCGGGGTTTCCCCCGCGCCGTTCGAATGTCTTGGAAGGTGAAGGCGCCGGTTATTCGGCGTCTTCGTCCTTCTTGCCCTGCGACTTGGCCAGCGCCGCGCCCAGGATGTCGCCCAGCGACGCGCCCGAGTTCGACGAGCCGTACTGCGCCACGGCTTCCTTCTCGTCGGAGATCTCGCGCGCCTTGATCGACAGCGAAAGCTGACGCTTCGCCTTGTCGAACGCGGTGACCTTGGCGTCGACCTTGTCGCCGACCGCGAAGCGCTCGGGGCGCTGCTCGGAACGGTCGCGGCTGAGATCGGCGCGGCGGATGAAGGCCGTCATTTCGCCGACCTGCACCTCGATGCCGCCGTCGTTGACGGCGATGACTTCGGCGGTGACGGTGTCGTTCTTCTTCACGCCGCCGACCGACGCGATCGGGTCGGAGCCAAGCTGCTTGATGCCAAGCGAGATGCGCTCCTTCTCGACATCAACGTCCAGAACCTGGGCGCGCACATGGTCGCCCTTCTTGTAGTTCTGGATCGCCTGCTCGCCGGGGACCTTCCAGTCGATGTCCGACAGGTGGACCATGCCGTCGATGTCGTTATCCAGGCCGATGAACAGGCCGAACTCGGTGATGTTCTTCACATCGCCTTCGACTTCGCTGCCGATCGGGTGGCTCTCGACGAACTGCGACCAGGGGTTCTCCTGGGTCTGCTTGAGGCCCAGCGAAATGCGGCGCTTGGAGGTGTCGACCTCAAGCACCTTCACTTCGACTTCCTGGCTGGTCGAGACGATCTTGCCCGGGTGGACGTTCTTCTTCACCCACGACATTTCCGAAACGTGGACAAGGCCTTCAACGCCCGGCTCCAGCTCGACGAACGCGCCGTAGTCGGTGATGTTGGTGACGCGGCCCTTGAAGTTCGCGCCGATCGGATACTTGGCGACGGCGCCATCCCACGGATCGCTCTCCAGCTGCTTCATGCCGAGGCTGATGCGCTGGGTGTCCTGGTTGATCTTGACGATCTGGACCTTCACGGTCTCGCCGATCTTCAGGATCTCGCTGGGGTGGTTCACGCGGCGCCACGCCATGTCGGTGACATGGAGCAGGCCGTCGACGCCGCCCAGATCGACGAAGGCGCCGTAATCGGTGATGTTCTTGACGATGCCGTCGATGACCTGGCCTTCCTTGAGGCCGGAGACGATCTCGCTGCGCTGTTCGGCGCGGGCTTCTTCAAGCACGGCACGGCGCGAAACGACGATGTTGCCGCGCTTGCGGTCCATCTTGAGGATCTGGAACGGCTGCGGCTGGTTCATCAGCGGGCCGACATCGCGGATCGGACGGACGTCCACCTGGCTGCCGGGCAGGAACGCGGTGGCGCCGTCGAGATCGACGGTGAAGCCGCCCTTGACGCGGCCGAAGATCACGCCGGTGACGCGCTGGTTGGCGTTGGCGGCCACTTCCAGCTTCACCCACGATTCCTCGCGGCGGGCCTTTTCGCGGCTCAGCACGGCTTCGCCGTGCGCATTTTCGATGCGGTCGAGGAAGACCTCGACGGTGTCGCCGACCTTCAGATCGGCGGGCTGACCGGGCATCGCGAATTCCTTCAGCGGAATGCGGCCTTCGGTCTTCAGGCCCACATCGACGATGACGAAGTCATGTTCGACGGCGACCACGGTGCCCTTCACGACATTGCCTTCCAGCGCATTGCTGGAGCCCATGCTGGCGTCGAGCATGGCGGCGAAATCGTCGCGGGTGGGGGTGAAGCTGAGCGAGTCGTCAGCGGTAGCGGCAGAAGTGGCGGCGCTCTTGCGGCCGGCCTTGGCGGTACGAGCCATTAAATCAGGTTCTCCAGTCTTTCGTGCCTCGCGGGACACGGGATACGGGCCGGCCGTTTTTCGGCGGTCTTCCCCGGTCGCTCGATGCGGAAACGCGCGCCAGGCCGGGAGGCCGGGCACGTTCCGAAATCCAAAGACCAAGGCTTCAGGCTTCGACAGACTGCGTCACGGCCCCCTGGGCCGCCGCAGCGGCGCGCTCTAAAGCACAAAAAGCCATGGTGAAGCAAGGCGCAGGGGGTCAGCCCAGCCGGGCGCGGACGATCGCCTCGGCCGCCGCCACGGCGGCCTCGATGCCCAGATCCGTGGTGTCCAGCATCACGGCGTCGGCGGCCTGCTTCATCGGGGCGGCGAGGCGGCCGCCATCGCGTGCGTCGCGGATGCGGATTTCCTCGATCAGCATCTCGTGGGTCTTGGCCGACCCGAGAGCCGCAAGCTCCCGCCAGCGCCGCCGCGCCCGCTCCTCGACGCTCGCGGTCACGAAAATCTTCACCGGGGCGTCCGGGCAGATCACCGTGCCGATGTCGCGGCCGTCGAGCACCGCGCCCCGGCCGCCGGGCGGATGGCGTGCAAAGGCCGTCTGCAGGTCGAACAGCGCCGCCCGAACCTCGGCGATCACCGCCACCTGGCTGGCGGCTTCGCCCACGGCGGCGCTGCGTAGTTCCGCCTCCGGAATGGTCGATGACCAGAAGCGCGGTATGACCGCCAGCGCATCCTCGCGCGAGGCCGGATCGCCGCCGGCACGCAACACCAGCGCCGCGACCGTGCGGTAGAGCGCCCCGGTATCGAGATGGTCGAAGCCGAATTTGGCGGCCAGCGCCCGGGCGATCGTCCCCTTGCCGGAGGCCGCCGTCCCGTCGATCGCGATCACGGGCACGGCGCTCATCGGTTGAGGCGCACCAGACGGCCGCCAAGGCCCATCATGAGGTCGGAAAATCCCGGAAAACTGGTCGCGATGAAGGCGCTGTCGTCCACCTTCACGGTCTTTTTCGCAGCGAGCCCCGCCACCAGGAACGACATGGCGATCCGGTGGTCCATCTCGGTCGCGATCGTGCCGCCGCCCGGCATGCCGCCGGCACCCAGCCCCTCGACAATCAACCCGTCCTCCAGTTCCTCCACCTTCACGCCGCAGGCGATGAGGCCCCGCGCCATGGCGGCGATGCGGTCGCTTTCCTTGACGCGCAGTTCCTTGAGGCCGCGCATCACGGTGCGGCCTTCGGCGAAGGCGGCGATCACCGCCAGGACCGGATATTCGTCGATCATTGACGGCGCACGCTCGGGCGGCACGTCGATGCCCCTGAGATTGGAGAAACGGGCGGTGAGATCGGCCACCGGCTCGCCGCCCTCGGCACGGGGGGCGCCAATGGTGAGATCGGCTCCCATTTCGCGCAACGTCTCGTAGAGGCCGGCACGGGTGGGGTTCATCAGCACCCCGTTCACCGTGACCTCCGAATCCCGCACGATCAGCGCCGCCGCCAGCGGAAACGCCGCCGAGGAGGGGTCCGCCGGCACCGCGATAGGCACAGCCTTCAGCTCGGCATGGCCCCCGACCGTCACAGCATGGCCGTCCTCATGCGCCGTCACCTCGACGCGCGCGCCAAACGCCCGGAGCATGTTTTCGGTGTGGTCCCGCGTCGCCTCGCGTTCGATCAGCGTGGTCTCGCCCGGGGCGTTGAGACCGGCCAGCAGAACCGCCGATTTCACCTGGGCGGAGGCGACGGGCGACACATAGGTCACCGGCATCGCCTGTTTGGCGCCGGTCATGGTGAGCGGCAACCGCCCCCCGGTCCTGCCCATCGATTCGGCCCCGAAACGCGCCAGAGGATCGAGCACCCGGCCCATCGGCCGGCGGCAGAGCGAGGCGTCGCCAGTGAAGGTGCAGGCGATGGGTGTGGTCGCTACCGCGCCCATGGCAAGGCGGACGCCGGTGCCGGAATTGCCGAAATCCAGCACCCCGGCCGGTTCGGCGAAGCCGCCGACGCCGACCCCGTGAACATGCCAGATGCCGTCGGCATCGCAGCTGACATCGGCCCCCAGGGCGGCCATTGCCGCGCCGGTGCGCAGCACGTCCTCGCCCTCGAGCAGGCCTGAAATGACGGTTTCCCCCACCGCCATCGCCCCCAGAATCAGGGCCCGGTGGGAGATGGATTTGTCGCCGGGAACCCGGATTTCCCCCTTCAGCGCGCGGGAGGGCTCGGCGCCGAGAGGCGCGGCAGAATGGGGAGCGGTCATGAGCGTCGCAAATCCGGCGGCGGGCGGGGTGTTTTTCTCTTTTGACAGGCGCGCGTGCGCATGGCAATGGTCCCGGCCTTTCGCGGGGGGCGCCGTGCGGAACGCGCACCCGTTCGGCGTGCACGCGAACGATCAATTCGACAGGATGACGACCTAAGTGGCTGATCCCAAGCTCGGCACAAAGCGCCAATGCCCTAACTGCGGCGCCCGCTTTTACGACCTCAACAAGAAACCGGCTGAATGCCCGAAGTGCGAAACCGTCTTCGAGCCTGAAGTCATCCTGAAGCCGCGCAAGCCGCGCGCCGCCGAAAAGGCGAAGGAAGTCGCGCGACCTGCCGTCGCGGCAGAGGCGGAGACCGAAGACGAAGAGGTCGATGACGAGGACGCCGACGAGTCGGAAGACGAGGACGTCGAGGACGCCGAAGACGAGGCCGAGGAAATCGAGGCCGGCGACGAAGTCGAGACCGAACTGTCGGGCGACGAGGACACCGACGAAGACGTTGATGACGACACGGACGCCAACGGGCCCAAGGGCAAGAAGGGCCGCCGCGGCACGACGGAAGAAGTCGACCCCGACCTTGAAGAGTTCGACGAGGAAGACATCGAAGGCGACGACGAGGACGACGACACCCTGATCGAAGACGATGAGGATGGCGACGACGACCTGTCGGATATCGTCGACGACGAACCCGGCAAGGACGACATCTGAAAATCGATGCACGACGCCCCCAAAGGCGTCTTGCGTTTCGGTGAGGCGGAGATTATTGCTCCGCCCCTTCCGCGCCGGGCCCCAACCCGGCGCAACAGAGTGGGGCCATAGCTCAGCTGGGAGAGCGCCTGCATGGCATGCAGGAGGTCAGCGGTTCGATCCCGCTTGGCTCCACCATTTCTTCCCCATCATGACACGGCAGCACCGGCTCTCGGTGCGGCGGGCGCCGTCATCGTTCGGACGCGCCCCGCCCCCCGGAACGCAAGTTCCGGGCGTGCGTTGTAAGCAGGTATGGCCGCGCAGCGGTCTCAAACCTTCGAGACGCGGGAGAGATTTCATGGCGATGACCCACAATGGCGCGGCGATGCGCGCGAAGTCGGCCGTGCGGCACGGCGCGGACGCAGCGGAAGATGCAATCGACGGGGCGCTGCATACGGCGCGCGGCGGGCTCGTCTCGGCTGTGGACCAGGTGGAGGATGCACTGAGCTGGGCCGGGTCGAAGATGTCGGCGCTTGGCGAGCGCATTCAGGAAAAGCCGCTGCAGACTGCGGCGCTGGCCGTGGGCGCCGGTGCGGTCCTCGCCTGGCTGCTGCGCCGCTAAGTCTTGATCGCCCCCGCCTGCTGCGCTTGAAGGGCGCAGCAGACCCGGAGGCATGATGAGCATCGACATTCCCGCAACGCACCGCGTGTTCGGCGGTGCTTTGTCGTATGTGCGGCACGCTTCGGCGGCGACCGGCACGCCGATGCGTTTCACGGTCTTCGTGCCGCACGGCACAGGTCCGTTCCCTGCCCTGATCTTCCTCGCCGGGCTCACCTGCACGGAAGAGAATTTCACCACCAAGGCCGGCGCCTATCGGGCCGCAGCGGATGCGCGACTGATCATTGTCGCGCCCGATACCAGCCCGCGCGGCGAGGAGGTGGCGGACGACCCGGCCTACGACCTCGGCAAGGGCGCCGGATTCTATCTGGACGCCACGCAGGCGCCGTGGGCGCCTCATTTCAGGATGGAAAGCTATGTCGTGCGCGATCTGCTGAGCGCCGTGACGGCGAATTTCCCGGCCAATCCCGCGCGGGTCGGCATCACCGGCCACTCCATGGGCGGGCATGGTGCGCTCACCCTGGCGATGAAGCACCCGCACCTCTTCAAGAGCGTCAGCGCCTTCGCGCCCATCGTGGCGCCGATGAACTGCCCCTGGGGCGAAAAGGCGTTCAGCGCCTATCTCGGGGCCGATCGCGCGAGCTGGGCCGCGCATGACGCCGCCGCGCTGGTCGCCGCCGGGAAGGCCGCGCCGTTCGCCGACATCCTGATCGACCAGGGGCTCGCCGACAGCTTCTACGAAAGCCAGCTCAAGACCCAATTGATCGAGGAGGCCGCCGCGAAGGCTGGCGCGCATCTGACCGTGCGGCGGCACGAAGGCTACGATCACAGCTATTT
The DNA here is from genome assembly GCA_029778105.1 of Pseudomonadota bacterium. Lineage (GTDB taxonomy): Bacteria > Pseudomonadota > Alphaproteobacteria > Micropepsales > Micropepsaceae > JADZAI01. Next base: position 7,240 of record JAKOQZ010000149.1, read on the forward strand.
CTTCATCTCGACCTTCATTGCCGACCACATCGCCTTTCACGCAAGGCAGCTCGGCATCTAGGCAGGGCCTCGCCCGGCGCACAGGCGCGGCAATTTGAAAGGGCGACGGCGCTGCAGGGCCGTGAAAGGCTGATGGCGGTTTCATGGACGCGGGGGCAGCCATGTTTGCTTCGGCCGGGTTTGAACTTTTTCACGTCGCGATCAGCATCGTCGGCATCCTGGCGGGATTTACCGTGCTGGGCGGGTTGATGAGTTCGCTGCGCATGCCGCGGGCGACATTGCTGTTCCTCGCCGCGACGCTGCTGACCAGCCTGACGGGGTTCCTGTTTCCCTTCAACGGTCTCACGCCCGCGATCGCCGTCGGTATCCTCTCCACAGCGATCCTGATCGTTGCGTTCTATGCCCTCTACGCGCAACGGCTGCAGGGCTGGTGGCGGCCGATCTACGTTCTGACCGCGATGGCGGCGCTTTATCTCAACGTGTTCGTGCTTGTGGCGCAGACCTTCGTCAAATTCCCGGTCATCCATTCGTTGGCGCCGAACGGCAACGAGCCGCCCTTTGCGATTACGCAGGGGCTGGTGCTGCTGATTTTCGCGGTCCTGACGTTCCGCGCGCTCAAGACCTATCGCCCGTCCGGAGGCTCGCAGAATCAAGCCCCAGCCGCTAAACCTCGCGCGATCCCATTCGTTCGAGGAGAGCCCCATGAAAACCCGCGCCGCCGTCGCCTTCGAAGCGAAAAAACCGCTGGAGATCGTGGAGGTCGACCTGGAAGGCCCCAAGGCCGGCGAAGTGCTGGTCGAGATCAAGGCGACCGGCATCTGCCACACCGATGCCTACACGCTGGACGGGCTGGACAGCGAGGGCATCTTCCCCTCGATCCTGGGGCACGAGGGCGCGGGCGTGGTGCTTGAGGTCGGCCCCGGCGTCGCTTCGGTGAAGCCGGGCGACCATGTGATCCCGCTCTACACGCCCGAATGCCGGCAGTGCAAAAGCTGCCTCAGCCGGAAGACCAATCTCTGCACCGCCATTCGCGGCACGCAGGGCAAGGGGCTGATGCCCGACCAGACCTCGCGCTTTTCCTATAAAGGCCAGCCGATCTATCACTACATGGGCTGCTCGACCTTCGCGCACCACACGGTTCTGCCGGAGATCGCAGTCGCGAAAATCCGGCCCGACGCCCCCTTCGACAAGGCCTGCTATATCGGCTGCGGCGTCACCACGGGCGTCGGCGCGGTGGTGAACTCCGCCAAGGTCGAACCCGGCGCGAACTGCATCGTCTTCGGCCTTGGCGGTATCGGCCTCAACGTCATCCAGGGCCTGAAAATGGTCGGAGCCGACATGATCGTCGGCGTCGACATCAACGACAGCAAGGAAGACTGGGGCCGCAAGTTCGGCATGACCCATTTCGTCAACCCGAAGAAGATTTCGGGAGACATCGTTCCGCATCTCGTGGAGCTGACGAATGGCGGCGCGGACTACACGTTCGACTGCACCGGCAACACCACCGTCATGCGTCAGGCGCTGGAAGCCTGCCATCGCGGCTGGGGCGAGAGCGTCATCATCGGCGTCGCCGAGGCCGGCAAGGAGATCGCCACCCGTCCGTTCCAGCTCGTCACCGGGCGTGTCTGGAAGGGTTCGGCCTTTGGCGGGGCGCGCGGCCGCACCGATGTGCCGAAGATCGTCGACTGGTACATGGACGGGAAAATCCAGATCGACCCGATGATCACCCACGTCCTGACGCTGGACGAGATCAACAAGGGCTTCGACCTGATGCATGCCGGCGAGTCGATCCGCTCGGTCGTGGTCTACTGAGACCTAAGGGCCGCTAAAGCCAGGCTTCACCGGGATGGGTTTATCGGCGGGGCGGCGGCTGGTAAGCCGCCGTCCATGACCATCGCCCGCGATATAGCCGAAGCCGTCGGCAATACCCCCCTGATCGAGCTGCGCCGCGCCAGCGCGGCCACCGGATGCCGCATTCTGGGCAAGGCCGAGTTCATGAATCCCGGCCAGTCGGTGAAGGACCGGGCAGCGCTGTTCATCATCAAGGACGCGGTCGCGAAGGGCCTGCTGAAGCCCGGCGGCGTGATCGTGGAAGGCACAGCCGGCAATACCGGCATCGGGCTAGCGCTGGTTGGGTCGGCGCTCGGGTTTCGCAGCGTGATCGTGATCCCCGAGACCCAGTCCCAGGAGAAGAAGGACATGCTGCGCCTCGCGGGGGCGCAATTGGTCGAGGTGCCGGCCGTGCCCTACGCCAACCCCAACAACTATGTGAAGGTCTCGGGCCGCATCGCCGATGCCCTGGCGAAATCAGAGCCGAACGGCGCGATCTGGGCCAACCAGTTCGACAATGTCGCCAATCGTCAGGCGCATATCGAAACGACCGGCCCCGAAATCTGGGCCCAGACCGGCGGCCAGGTAGACGGCTTCGTGTCGGCCGTCGGCACGGGCGGCACGCTGGCCGGCACGGCCATCGCGCTGCGCGGTTTCCGGAGCGACGTGAAGATCGCCCTCGCCGACCCGTTCGGCGCGGCCCTGCACAGCTTCTACACGACCGGCACGCTGAAGTCGGAAGGCTCCAGCATCACCGAAGGCATCGGTCAGGGCCGCATCACGGCGAACCTGGAAGGCTTCACACCGGACTATTCTTTTCAGATCCCGGATGCCGAGGCGGTGGAGCAGGTCTTCGACCTGCTGGAGCATGAGGGCCTGTGCCTCGGCGGTTCGTCGGGCATCAACGTGGCCGGGGCGATCCGCCTGGCGCGCGAGCTGGGGCCGGGCAAGACCATCGTCACCATTCTCTGCGACTATGGCACGCGCTATCAGTCCAAGCTTTTCAACCCGGTCTTCCTGCGCGAGAAGAACCTGCCGGTTCCGGCCTGGCTGGAAAAGCCGGTGACAATCGACAAGCAGCTCGTCTGATCAGTCTTCCATCCGGAATCTGACGGTGACGGTGTACCCGCCGCGTACCGTGCCTTCGGGAAAGCGGTATTGAGCCACGGCCTTCAGCGTTTCCTCTTCAAACCATCCGGGCGGCGCCGCCGAGGCGAAGCATTGGGGTATCGCCGCGCCGCTTGAGAAGATGTCCATCACGACGACCACCGATCCCTCGATCCCTTCTTCCTGCGCCCGGGACGGATAGACCGGCCGGGTGCGGGAAACCGGCTTCGGCGCATTCGGCCACCAAGGCCAGACGCCGGAGCTGTCGGCGCATTTGGGCAGGATGGGCAACGGCGGCGGCTGTTCGACCCACGGGACGCCGAAGAGCGTCGAGACGCGCACCAGATAGCGCCCGCCCGGCCCGGCCTCGTTGACCGCGCGCGGCGTCGAAAAGACCATGTCGGATATGGCCTCGACGGCGGCGATCTGGAAGCCAGTCGGATAGCCCTCGTCGATGACACACTCGATCACCGGACGGTTTTCGGGCGTCAGGCTGACGATCACCGCCGCAGACATGGGAATGAGCGAAGCGGAGGCCGGCAGCTTCAGCAACGAGTCCGAGTTGCTGGTGGCAGGCGCGGGCGAAGCACTGGCCACCACTTGCGGCGCGCACGCGGGCACTGGCCACTTGATCGGAACATGAGGTTCGGCAGCCGAGGCCTGAGCCGCCAGAAGCGCCGTTACCGCCCAAAACGTCCTACGCACGCCGCCTCCATGACCGCCCGAGCGTATCCAAGCGGATCGAAATGCATGCGCGCAAGCCCTGCGACACAACGCGCAGCGCGGAAGGAAAAAAAGGCGCTCAGGATTTCGCGTCGAAACTCGAGGCCCGGGGGCTTTGCATGTCGGACGCACGTGGGTACAGCGATGAGCACAAGAAGGATGATCTGAAAGCGCTTCACTCCATGGGCTACGCCCAGGAGCTGGACCGCCGGATGGGCCTCTTTTCCAACTTCGCCATTTCGTTCTCGATCATTTGCATCCTGTCGGGCGGCATCAATTCGCTCGCGCAGGGGACGTCCGGCGCCGGCGGCGCCTCGATCGGCATCGGCTGGCCCATCGGGTGCCTGATCTCGGGCGTCTTCGCCATCTGCATGGCGCAGATCGCCTCGGCCTACCCGACGGCGGGCGGCCTCTATCACTGGGGCTCGATCCTGGGGAACCGCTTCACGGGCTGGCTGACGGCCTGGTTCAACCTTCTGGGTCTCATCACCGTTCTCGGTGCGATCAATGTCGGCACCTATTATTTCTTCATGGGCGCCTTCGGCGCCTATCTGGGGCTTGAGGATTCGATCGAGGTCCGCATCGGGTTCCTCGCCGTGCTGACCGGCACCCAGGCGCTCATCAACCACCTGGGCATCGGCCTGACCGCCAAGCTGACCGACTTCTCGGGCTATCTGATCTTTGCGACGGCGCTGGCGCTCACCGCCGTCTGCCTGATCTCGGCCGACAGCTATGACGTCAGCCGGCTGTGGACCTTCACCAATTATTCCGGCGATGCGGGCGGCGGCGTGTGGCCCGCGACTTCGCAGAGCTGGGTCTTCCTGCTGGGTCTTCTGCTGCCAATCTACACCATCACCGGCTACGACGCGTCGGCACACACATCGGAAGAAACGATCAAGGCGGCGCATTCCGTGCCGCGGGGCATGATCGCGTCGGTGCTCTGGTCGCTGCTTTTCGGCTGGCTGATGCTCAGCGCCTTCGTCCTCATGCTGCCGGGCATGGACGAGGCCGCAGCCCAGGGCTGGAACGTCTTCTTCTGGGCCATGGACAGCCGGGTCAACCCGGTCGTCAAGGATGTGCTCTATGGCGCGATCTTCCTGTCGCAGTTCCTGTGCGGGCTGGCGACGGTGACGTCGGTGTCCCGCATGATCTTCGCCTTCTCGCGCGACAAGGGCCTGCCCGCTTCGTCGGTGCTCGCCAAGGTAAGCCCGCGCTACCGCACGCCGGTCGCGGCGATCTGGACCGGCGCCATCGCTGCCGTGCTGTTCGTCTGGGGCTCGTCGCTCGTCACTATCGGAGACACGCCGGTCTACACGATAGTCGTGTCGTGCACGGTCATCTTCCTGTTCTTCTCGTTCGCCATTCCCATCGCGCTCGGACTGGTCGCTTGGGGAACGCCGAAATGGGACCGGATGGGTCCGTGGAATCTGGGCGGAACGCTGTTTCGTTTCTTCGCCGTCCTTTCCCTGGCGGCGATGGCGCTGATCTTCGTTCTGGGCATCCAGCCGCCGAACCAGTGGGCCCTGTACATTACCGTCGGCTTTCTGGTGCTGACGGCTCTGGTGTGGTTCGGGTTCGAGAGCCGCCGCTTCCAGGGGCCGCCGATCGGCGACATGATCGCCAAGCGTCAGGCCGCCATCGCGGCTGCCGAAAAGGCGGTCGGCGAGATTAGCTGAAACCGGGTTGGACGGCGGAGGTCCAGGGCCTCCGCCCATAGATGTAGAGACCGATCATGGATGCACGCGACGTGAAGACGGCGGCGGACGCCCGCGCCATCGTGGAGATGCGGGGGCTCACGCACGTCAAGGTCGGCGTGTTCGACGCCGACGGCGTGCTGCGCGGCAAGTATATGGGCCGCGACAAGTTCTTCTCGGCGCTGGAGAAGGGGTTCGGGTTCTGCGACGTGGTTCTGGGCTGGGATTCGAACGACCAGCTCTACGACAACGTCAAATTCACCGGCTGGCACACCGCCTATCCGGACGCGAATGTCCGCATCATCCCGTCATCGTGCCGCGATCTGCCCGACGAGGGGCAGATGGTTCTGTTTCTCGCCGAATTCGAAGGCGAGGCCGAGGCGATCTGCCCGCGCGGACTGCTGCGCCGGGTGCTGAAGCGTGCGGAAAGTCTCGGCTACGGCGTCAACGCGGCGGCGGAGTTCGAGTTCTTCGTCTTCAGCGAGACGCCCGACAGCGTGCGCGAGAAGGGCTACCGCAATCTCAAGCCGATCACGCCGGGCTTCTTCGGCTATTCGATGCTGCGAAACAGCGTTCACGCCGACTTCTATAACGATCTCATCGCCATGTGCGCCGCGATGCGGATGCCGCTTGAAGGGCTGCACACCGAAACCGGCCCCGGCGTGCTGGAGGCGGCCATCGAGTATTCCGAGGCGCTGGAGGCGGCCGACCGCGCCGCTCTCTTCAAGACCTACACCAAGGTTCTGGCTCAGAAGCGCGGCTGGATGGCCACCTTCATGGCGAAATGGTCGAAGGACTGGCCCGGCCAGTCCGGCCACCTGCATGTGTCGCTCAAGGACAAGAACGGCGCCAATGCGTTCCACGATGCCGATGGGGCGAACGGCATGTCGGACATCCAGCGCTGGTTCGTCGGCGGGCAGAAGGCGCTGATGCCCGAGCTTCTGGCGATGATCGCCTGTACGGTGAATTCCTACACCCGGCTTATCCCCGGCTTCTGGGCCCCGACCGACGCGACCTGGGGCATCGAGAACCGCACCTGCGCGCTGCGCGTCATTCCCGGCGGGCCGAAGAGCCAGCGCGTCGAATACCGCATCGCCGCCGCAGACATTAACCCCTATATCGCGCTCGCCTGCGCGATCGGGTCGGGTTTGTGGGGCATCGAGAACCGGATCGATCCGGGCGAACCCATCAGGGGCAACGCCTACGAGATCAAGTTTCCGTCAGAGGCGGCCCTGCCCCGAACGCTGTATGAAGCGGCGGAGCGGCTGGAAGCCAGCGCGGCGGCGCGCGATCTCTTCGGAGACGCCTTCACCGAGCACTACGCCGCGACCCGCAAATGGGAGGAGCGGGAATTCCGCAAAGCCATCACCGACTGGGAGATGGCGCGTTATTTCGAGATCATCTGAGCTGTCTTGGGGCGGCTTCACAAGGACAGGATCATGGACGATATCGTCTGCATTTCCCCGATCGACGGGCGCGAAGTAGCGCGCCGCAAGCCCGCCACCGACGCAGCCATCGAAGCTGCACTGAACGCCGCCCATGCCGCCCAGATCGAATGGGCGAAGCGCCCGGTGGCCGAGCGTGTCAGCGCCGTCATGGACTTCATGGACGCGATGCTGGCGCTCAATCAGGAGATCGTGCCCGAGCTGGCGCTCCAGATGGGCCGCCCAGTGCGCTATGGCGGCGAGTTCAAGGGCTTCGAAGAGCGCGTGCGCTATATGGCCCGCATCGCCGAAGACAGCCTGAAGCCGGTGCTGCCCGCCGACCCCAAAGAGGGCTTTCGCCGCTTCGTCAGCCGCGAGCCGCTGGGTCTGGTTCTGGTCATCGCGCCCTGGAACTATCCCTATCTCACCGCCGTCAACACCATTGCGCCGGCGCTGATGGCGGGCAATGCGGTGCTGCTGAAACACGCCTCGCAGACCTTGCTGGTGGGCGAGCGCTTCCAGCAGGCGATGGACGCCGCCGGCATTCCCAGGGGGCTTTTCCAGAACCTCAACCTCACGCATGAGCAGACGTCGAAGCTGCTCGCCTCGGGCGCGGTCGATCATGTGAACTTCACCGGCAGCGTCGGCGGCGGCAAGGCGATCGAGCGCGCGGCGGCCGGCACCTTCACCACGATGGGCCTGGAGCTCGGCGGCAAGGACCCGGCCTATGTGCGGGCCGACGCCGACCTTCCTTTCGCCATCGAGAACCTGGTCGACGGCGCGTTCTTCAATTCCGGCCAATGCTGCTGCGGCATCGAGCGCATCTATGTGCATGAGAGCCGCTACCGCGATTTCGTCGAAGGCTTCACGGCGCTGACACGCAAATATGTGCTGGGCAATCCGCTGGACGAGGCGACGACGCTGGGCCCGATGGCGCAGACGCGCTTCGCCACGCTGATCCGCCAGCAGATCGAAGAGGCGCGCGCCCGGGGCGCCACCGCGCTGATCGACCCCAAGGGCTTCGCCGCCGACAAGGAGGGATCGCCCTATCTCGCGCCGCAGGTTCTGGTCGACGTCGACCACAATATGAGCGTGATGGTGGACGAGAGCTTCGGCCCCGTGGTCGGCATCATGGCGGTGGCGAACGACGCCGACGCAGTGACGCTGATGAATGACAGCCCGTACGGCCTGACCGCCTCGATCTGGACCGCCGATGTCGACGAAGCCGAAGCTATCGGCCGCCAGGTGCAGACCGGCACGGTGTTCATGAACCGCTGCGACTATCTCGACCCGGCGCTCGCGTGGACCGGCGTGAAAGACACCGGCCGCGGCGCCGCTCTCTCGCCCATCGGTTTCGAGATGCTGACGCGGCCGAAATCCTTCCATCTCAGGCAGTCGACGAAATGACCACGCTGAAAGGCAACTGGAACTATCCGACCAAGGTCTGGTCCGGCCCCGGCCGTATCGCCGAACTGCCGGCGGCCTGCGCGGCCGCCGGGATCGAGCGGCCACTGCTGGTCACCGATGCCGGGCTCGCCGGTCTGCCGATGATTTCCGACGCGCTGGCGCTGCTGCGGACCAACGCGCTTTATGGCGGCGTGCAGGGCAACCCGACCGCGCGCCATGTCGAGGAAGGACTCAGGATCTATCGCGACGGGGCGCATGACGGCGTCGTCGCCTTCGGCGGCGGCTCGGCGCTGGATGTCGGCAAGGCCATCGCCTTCATGGCCGGCCAGACGCGCCCCTTGTGGGACTTCGAAGACATCGGCGACTGGTGGACCCGGGCGGACCCCAAGGGCATCGCGCCCGTCGTCGCAGTGCCGACCACCGCCGGCACGGGCTCGGAAGTCGGCCGCGCCAGCGTCATCACCAACGAAGAGACGCACGAAAAGAAGATCATCTTCCACCCGAAGATGATGCCCGAGATCGTCATCTCGGACGCCGCGCTCTCGGTCGGTCTGCCGCCGCTCATTACCGCAGCGACGGGTATGGACGCCTTCACCCATTGCTTCGAGGCCTATTGCGCGCCGGGCTTCCACCCGCTCGCAGACGGCGTCGCGCTGAACGGGATGGCGCTGATCAAGCAGGCGCTGCCGCGGGCCGTCGCCGACGGCAAGGATATCGAGGCCCGCGCCTTGATGCTCGCCGCCGCGTCGATGGGCGCCACCGCCTTCCAGAAAGGCCTCGGCGCGGTGCATTCGATCGCCCACCCGCTCAGCGCGCATTACGATACGCATCACGGGCTCGCGAATGCGGTGCTGCTGCCTTACGTGCTCGCCTTCAACCTGCCGGTTCTGGAAGAGAGGCTGAGGCCGCTGGCCCGCCTGCTCGATCTGCCCGGCGGCGACGCCAAGGCAGTGCTGGAGTGGATCGTCGCCTTCCGGGCGGAGCTGAAAATTCCGCACACGCTGGGCGAGATCGGCATCCCGGAGGACAAGGCGGAAATCGTGGGGCGCGACGCCTTCCGCGACCCGTCGACCGGCGGGAACCCACGCGCCATCACCGAGGCCGACATGACCCGCATCTTCCGGGCCGCGCGCACGGGCGATTTCGCGCTGGCGGCGGGTTGAGCGAGGGGACGAGGCGGGTTTCAAGCCCGGACGAAGCCCCCTAAACTCACGCCATGAGCGCACTCCGTCTCCTCGTCGTCGAAGGCAACACCCGCGCGGCCCGCGAGCGCGCCGTCGCCAGCGGCGGCACGGTCGCCAGCGAGTCCTATGCCGAGCTGCTGCGCAGCCTCAGCCCGGCCGGCACCGTCGTCGATATCTGCTATCCGGCTGATCCGGGCGCCAATCTGCCGGATTCCGGCGGGTTGGAAGGCTATGACGGGGTCGCCATCACCGGCTCGGCGCTCAATATCTATGACGGCGGTCCGGCCATCGATCCGCAGATCGAGCTGGCGCGCGCGCTTTTCCGTACCGGCACGCCCTGCTTCGGCTCGTGCTGGGGCCTGCAGCTCGCGACCGTCGCCTGCGGGGGAACGGTCGCCAAACATCCCGAGGGCCGGGAAATCGGCATCGGGCGGCGGATCGAGATCCTGAGCCCGGGCCACGGTCATGGCCTTTATATGGGCAAGCCGCGCCTCTTCGACGCTATCACCGTGCATCTCGACCAGGTCGAGACGCTGGCGCCCGGCACCACCGTGCTGGCGACCAACGCCTGGAGCGAGGTGCAGGCGGCCGAGATCGACACGCCGGGATCGGGCAATTTCTGGGGCGTGCAGTATCACCCCGAATACACCTTCGCCGAGATCGCCGCCGTCTTCCGCCGTTATGGCGATGTGCTGGTGAAGCAGGGCATTTTCCCCGACCTCGCCGCGCAGGATGCCTTCATCGCCGATCTCGACGCGCTGCACGCCGATCCGGCGAACAAGGCGCTGATCTGGAAATACGGTCTGGACCAGACCGTTCTCGATCCGGCCGTGCGCTCCCGCGAACTGAAAAACTGGATCGGGCAGGCCGTCCTGCCGACCGCGAGCCAGCGCAGCCGCGCCTGATAAGGCCGCGTTTTCGCCGCATGTTCGATGGAACGTGCGGCCTTCAACCTGGGGATCATTCCATGAAGAGACTTTTCACGACCGCGTGCGCCGCTTTGGCGCTTCTTGCCCCTGCGTCCGCGCTGAGCGTCGAAGAGGCGAACAAGGCCATCGAAGCCTTCGTCGCGGCGCCGGGCTATGCCGCGTTCGACGTCGACACGATCCACGACGCGGGCTCGCCCTATGAGAAGAACTTCCCCACGAGCGGCGCGGCGGCGACCCACGCCGACGCCATGGTCGGGCCGATCGAGAAGGCGCTGCTGCTGGTGAATTCCTATGAGGAAACCTCGCCCGAGCGCGTGCGCTACGCGATCTCCTACAGCCATGTCATCGAAGAGGCCGACGGCGGATCGAACATCGTGATGCTGGTCGAGGTGCGCCGCTACAATCTGGGGCCGCTCATTCGGAAGCAGACGGCCGAAGAATACGGCCCGGAAAATACCGCCGGGCCGGAGGATTTCGGCGTCGGCCCGGATGTCGCGTGGCGGTTTGCGTTCTCCACCGTGATGGGCAACAGCGCGCTCGCCCTTTCTGGCAGCCGCCGCGTGATCGCCGACGGCGAGGCCCAGTTGAAGGAAGACGATGCCGCAGAAGCGTGCATCAGCGGCCCGTGCCGGTCGCTGGCCTCCGGCGCGATGGACTATGCGCCCAAGGGCGCCAAACCGGCCGAGGCGATCGACATGCCGGGCATGACGGTGCCCTACACGATCACCTATGGCAAAGACGACATGACCGGCCTGAATGCGCCGTTCGTCGCCCGCAATCTGCAGGCCCTTCTGGGGATCGGCGAGGGCGGCGACTGGGCGACGCCCGAAACGCCGGAGGGCGCCGCGCCGGCCGAGCCGTTTCTGGTGATGCAGATCGACCAGAATCTCGGGCAGGACATCTTCTCGCAGGGCGTGGCCGGGCTGACGCACGTGAACGACGACGCGATCCGCGAACTCTGGGTGCACGCGACGTTCTGGAACGGCCAGTCGCCGAGCGATACCGAACGGCTGGTCGTCGGCCGCTAGAGCAGAACGGCGCGGCGAAGACCGCGGACCGAGTTGCCCACATAGATCGCGCCGGCCCGCAGCAATTCGCCGGCGCCGATCGGGCGCTCGGCCACCTGGAGATTGCGCTTGAGGACGCCGTCCAGCGCACCTTCGCTGACCGGCGGCGTCACCAGGATGCCGCCGATTTCCGCAAAAACACTGGTGAACGACCCGTCGGCGACACGGCCGGCGCGGTTCAGCAGGATTGCCTCGTCGGCGCCGGCCGCCTTGGCCTCCGCCAACGCCGCCTCATAGACGCCGCGCCGCGTCGTCTTGTGGCGGACGAACGGATCGTCCGCATCCAGACGTACGCCCGCGATCATCACGCGCATCGCTGCGCCGCCTTCACTGATGAAGGGGTCTGACAGCGCGCTCGATTCCACCCGCAGCGCGCCATCGAGCGCCAGCAGGAGCCGCACCCGCCGCGGCGCGTCATACGCCGCGACATGCGCATCCAGCGCCCCGATCGCCGCCGTCACGTCGAACGGCGCGCCGAAATAGGCTGCCGCTTGCGCCATGCGTTCAAGATGACCGCCGAGCAGGAATGCGCCCGCCTCGGGCTCCCATCGGAGCGTTTCGAGAATTTCGAACGGCTCCGCCGTGGCGAACCGCGCTTTCAGCAGGCATTCGCGATATTCCGCCCCGGCACGGCTGTCGAAGACGACGCCGCCGCCGACCCCCATGCGCAGCCGTCCCGTATCGTGCTGGTGGACCAATGTGCGGATCGCCACGTTGAGGTCCATCTGCATGCCGGGGCCGAACGCCCCGATCGCGCCGCAATAGACGCCGCGCGGCGACGGCTCGACCTCGGCGATGATCTCCATCGCGCGGACCTTGGGCGCGCCGGTCACCGAGCCGCAGGGGAAAAGGGCGCGCAGAATCTCGGACGGCGTCACGTCCGGGCGCAGCCGCGCCTCGATGCCGGACGTCATGGTGTGAAGCGTCGGATAGGTCTCGACCGTGAAGAGATCGCTGACGCTCACACTGCCCGGCACGGCGATGCGCGTCAGGTCGTTGCGCAGCAGATCGACGATCATGAGATTTTCGGCGCGCTGCTTGGCGTCGCCCGCCAGCGCCGCGCGGGCTTGCGGTTCGCCTCCCGCGTCGGGCGCGCGCGGAGAGGTTCCCTTCATGGGGCGGGCGCTGATCCGTCCGTCGCCGGAGGCATGGAGGAACAGCTCCGGCGAGAACGAGAAGACATCGCGGTCATCCTGACGCTGGATCGCGGCATGGCCGGCGCGCGCCAGCGTGCGCCAGGCCGCAAGGCGCGCCAGCGGATCGCCCGTGACATCCATCTCCAGCGGGAAGGTCAGGTTGATCTGATAGACATCGCCCGCCGCGATATAGTCGCGCACGCGGTTGAAGACGCCGGTATAGGCCGCTTCCGACCAGGCCGGCTTCGCCGCGCCCAGCGCAACGGCGCCGCCGGAAGCGGGAAAGGCGGCGGCGCGGGGCGCGCGATAGACGCCGGCGGCGATCAGCGGATCGGGGCCGGGGCGGAAGGCGGGCGCGAGCCGGGGCTCGAGCAAATAGCCAAGCTCGAAGGCGAATGAGCCCGCCACCCAGAACCCCGCCGCCACCGCAGCATCGATCCGCGCCAACGCGCCGGCCAGATCCGCAGGATCGCGCAGTTCGATCCAGTCCAGCGGTTCGGTGAACACAATGGTGCGCCCGCCCGGGCGTGCATCGTCGAGATACAGCGAACGGGCCGGCAGAGCGACGGGAGTCATGCGAGGCTGTATACCGTGATCGCCGTCTCGCGTCCGCGCACGTTCATGTCGCCGTGGGTCTTGAGGCCCTCGGTGATGCTGGGCGCTGTGTCGCCCATTTCGCGCGTCGCCGCCGCGATGGCCTCGGCCGAGATCGCGAGGCGCACACCGAGTTCCTTGGACAGGCCCTGCAGGCGGCTGGCGGTGTTGACCGTGTCGCCGATGACCTCGAACGCCATGCGTTGTTCGCTGCCGACATTACCGGCGACGACCGGACCGTAGTGAATGCCGATGCCGATGCGGATCGGATCGAGCCCGATCGTCTGGCGCTCGGCGTTCCATTGCTCGATGGCGCGCAACATGCCGCGGGCGCAGCGCAGCGCCCGGGCCGCGTCGGCTGAGCCGGAGACCGGCACCCCGAAGGTCGCCATCAGACCGTCGCCCATGACCTTGTCGAGCGTGCCCTGGGCCTCGAACACCTCGTTCTGCAACAGGGCGTGGAAGGCGCGCAGCAAATCGACGACGTCGTCCGGATTGGCGCCTTCGGCGAAGCGCGTGAAGTCGCGGATGTCGGCGAACAGAACGGCCGCGTTCTGGCGGCGGACGCGGTCGAAAGGCTGGTCGCTGAGCGAGAGGGTCTCGACCATGTTGGGCGAGAAGTGGCGGGCGAGGTTGGAGCGGGCGCGTTCGGCATGGGTGGCCTGCGCCACCAGACGGCGCGAACGGGCGACCGCGATGGCGAGGCCGAAGGTCAGCAGCGCGACCGCGAAGACCTCGATCAGCCATTTGGAGAGCGGAAAGTAGAACGGGTTCGCGTAGCGGGCGGCATAGGCGCGGATGCCCGATTCGTCGGGCAGGCCGAGATCGAAGAACACCCCCGGCTTTCCCATCACCCAGAACAGCACCACCGTCCATCCGGCGATGATGCACAGACCGCACCAGCCCACGAGCCGGGGCGAAAAGGTGAAGGCGGCCTGCACCAGAAAGACCAGATAGAGCAGAATCAGGCTTTCCCGCAGAATCGTGGAGGGCGGCGGCCCCCCTTCCACGAAGGGATTGCGCGCCATGATCACGAGGGTCAGCAGGGCGCAATCGAAGATCGCCCAGAAATATTTCAGCCAGGGCGGGTTGATGCGCCGGCGGGCCAGTTCGAATTGCAGTGCGCCCACGGCGGCCAGAAGCAGCGCCTCGCCGACGACGAACGCATAGGCGCCGCCCCGGTAATTCGAGGTCAGGGCGATCCACAGGGCCGCCGCGAGGACGCAGGCCGTCCGCACGAGCGCCGCCAGCATGAAACCGGCCCGCTCCTCGGTGCGGAACGCCTGCGCCAGACGCGGATTTTCGGGCGTCACCGACCAGGTGCGGCGCGCCAGCCATCGCATCGTATCGAGAACGGAACGGTCCCCGCCCAAAAGGGCGCGACGCCGCTCAGTCCGAGTGGGGAAAACCCGCGCCAAAACCCTAGCCGTCCCAAGCCCCTGCCCGATCCTGCCTTGCGGCATCGCGCTTGAACAGCGCTGCGGGCCATCCCACATTTATCACAGGTAACCGAAGCGCCGCCTGTGACGGGCTTCGCATACCAGCCGCTCTTCAGGAGGGCATATGACACGCGTACTGGCTTTCGGAAGCCCCTATCTTCTGGGCTTCGATCACTTTGAGCGCCTGGCCGACCGGCTCGCAAAGACCGGGGCCGAAGGCTATCCGCCCTACAATATCGAGCAGACGGGCGAGGACGTGTTTCACATCACGCTGGCCGTGGCCGGGTTCGCGCCCGCCGATCTGAACGTGACGGTGGAAGACAACCAGCTCGTCATCCGCGGGAAACAAACCGACGACGGCGCGCGTTCGTATCTTCACCGGGGCATCGCCGCCCGTCAGTTCCAGCGCGCCTTCGTGCTGGCAGACGGCATGGAGGTGGCCGGCGCCGAACTGGAGAACGGGCTGCTGACGATCCGCCTGACGCGAAAGCGGCCCGAAACGCGGACCAAGACGATTCCCATAAGGACGGCTGGGGCAAAGGAGTAAAGCGAATGACCCAAGCGAACGAGTTCGAACACACCGCCGACAGCGGCCCGCTGGTCTATGTCCGCCAGGTCAGCCCCGAGACGCTGATCGCCGAAGGGGCGATGCCGGAAGGCGCGTCGATCCCCAAGGGCGTGAAGCTCTATGCCGTTCATCTCGCCGATGGCCGCCGGATCGCGGTCATGGACGACCGCGAGCGCGCCTTCGCCGCCGCGGTGCAGCACGATCTGGTGCCGGTCAGCGTTCACTGACGCGCCGCGCCCCGGACATGCAAAAGGCCCGCCTCGCAAAGGGGCGGGCCTTTCTGATTCCGGCCTGGTGTCAGGCGGCCTGGCTGGAAGCGAGCGGCTCGGTGAGGATAGCGTAGAGCGCCGCGCGGTCTTCCGCGCCGCGCAGCTTTTCGCAGACCTGGGTGTTGCGGAGCAGGCGCGAGACGCGGGCGAGCGCCTTGAGGTGGTCGGCCCCGGCGCCTTCCGGCGCAAGCAGCAGGAAAACCAGATCGACCGGCTGGTCGTCGATCGCGTCGAAATCGATCTTGCCGTCGAGCCGCGCGAACAGGCCCACGATCTTGGGAAGGCCGGCGAGCTTGCCGTGCGGGATGGCGATGCCGTGGCCGACGCCGGTGGTGCCGAGGCGCTCGCGCTCGAGCAGGGTCTCGAAGATCGTTCGTTCGGCCAGACCCGTGATCTGGGCGGCCCGGTGCGCAAGCTCCTGAAGCAGCTGCTTCTTGCTCTGCGCCTTCAGCGCCGCGATGACGCCGGTTTGCGTGACGAGATCCGAAAGATCGGCCATGGGGTGGGAACGGCTTTGTGGAAGAGGAGAAACGGAATTCATCGGGCGGCCGCCGGATCGAAAGCGGGATCGATCCAGCCGACATGCCCGTCGGCCCGGCGGTAGACGACGTTCAGCCCGCCATTGCCGGCGTTGCGGAACAGCAGAACGGGCGCGCCCGACACATCGAGCTGCATGACGGCGTCGCCGACGCGCAGGGTCGCGACCGAGGCGGGCGATTCGGCGATGATAGCGGGCTCACCCGCCTCGCCATTGGCGTGCGGGGCCTCTTCGGCCTCGCCGTCGATGACGTAGTACTGGGCGGCGAGCGATTCGCCGGCGGCGGCGCCGCGGCCCTTGTGCGCCTTGATGCGGCTCTTGTGGCGGCGGAGCTGCTTTTCGATGCGCGCGGCGGCGGCATCGAAGGCGGCGTAGATTTCGGTGGCGGCCGCGTCGGCGCGCATGATGAGGCCGCTATAGACGTGAACGGCGACGTTGCAGAGGAAGCGTTCGCGCTCGCGCGTGAAGCTGACCACGGCATCGATCGTGTGGTCGAAGAACTTGGCGACGCCGGTGTTGAGTTTTTCATCGACATGCGTGCGCAACGCATCGCCGATGTCGATCTGCTGTCCGCTGACTTGAATATGCATGTCCGCTTCGGATGACGATCGGCGCAGGGCCGACAGGCGCTACCATCGCGCCGGAATGGACTGCCGTCGAGACCCAATTTGGAGGCCCCGCCGGCGGCGAAGGGGCGGACTGATAGAAGCTGGCTGACGCCAAGTCAACCGACGCCCCCGTGAAGGCGAAGGCCTGAAAAAGGCGGAAATCCGCCTAAGGCACCGTCCGGGCGCCTGCCACGCTGAGGGAACCGGCGTCGACCGACAAAGGCGCGGTCATGCGGCGGCGCTGCGGAACCAGGCTTCCGTCGCCTGGTCGGCAGGCAGGAAGAATTCCAGGCTGAGGCGTTCGGCCCCGAAATCGAGCGGCGTGCCGAGCGTCGCCAGCAGCGTGTACATGCCAAGCCTCACCCCATCCTTGGCGAAGCGCAGCGTGAGCGCGGGCGAATCCGGCATCATCGGTTCGCGGCGCGTGGCGGCGGCGGGCGCCGTCACCATCATCTCGCCGGGCGCGAGATTGAGGATGCGCTGGGCGCGCTGCTGCCGTTCGGACCAGGCGATGACCTCGTCGGCGTTCTCCAGGTGGCGGCCGACGCCGTTGGGGGCGAAGAAAAGCTGGCCGAGATCATCGGTATCGCGCGGACGATCCAGCAGGAACGCGCACAACCGCTCGGCCCCTTCGTTGGCCGCGGCAATGCGGGTGCCGCCATCGAGCAGCATGGCGGGGATGGGGTTCTGCCGCCGGATCACCTCGATGAGGGTGGCGTCGATGGGCTTGGCGTCGGGCGTCTTCTTTTTCGCCCGCTCCGCGAAGGCGGGGGCGTGGCCGGCGGCGAGCAGCATGAGGTTCTGGTCTTTCAGCGGCACACGCAGCACCGACCCGAGGGTGAGCGCCATGCCCCGGCTGGGCCGGGCGCGGCCGGATTCCAGAAAGCTCATGTGACGCTGGGACGCCCCGCAGGCGAGGGCGAGGTCGAGCTGGCTGAGGCGGCGGGTCTGGCGCCAGGCGCGGAGCAGCGCGCCGAAACCGGACGTGTCGTGCTGTGCGGTCATGGGGCGAGGAGACGCCCCGGCGCACGGGCTGGCAATGACCCGGGAGGTAATGACGGGGCATTCGTTTGTCGATTTTGCCGAAGGCGCCGCGAATTGAAC
>JAKOQZ010000150.1 GCA_029778105.1 Pseudomonadota bacterium
AAAACTGATTTTTGCCCTTTTTTTGGCGTCGACCGCAACAGCCTTCGCGCAGGAGTTGCCAAGCATCGTCGTTCAACGCCACAAGGTCGACCTGAGCTTTCCGGCGGAAGCGCTGGTCGAAGCGGTGCAGCAAACCACCGTCGGCGCGCAGGTTGCTGGGCGCGTCGTCGAGGTCAAGGCCGACGCCGGGCAGAACGTCGCCAAGGGCGAAATCCTGATGCGCATCGATGCCCGCGAGGCCGAGGAAGCGGCGCGCGCCGCCAACGCCCAGTACGCCAACGCCAAGCTCACTTACGAACGCACAAAAAGTCTGGTCGCCCAGAAATTCATGAGCGCCGCCGCGCTCGACAAAGCCAAGGCCGATTACGACGCCGCCACCGCCAACCGCGCTGCAGCGGGTGCCAGCGAGAGCCACGCCGTCATCGTTTCGCCGCTGACCGGCATCGTCGCCCGCCGCCACGCCGAACTGGGCGACATGGCAACGCCGGGCAAGCCGCTGTTCACGATTTACGAACCGGGCGGCCTGCGCGTCACGGCCAGCATTCCGCAATACCGCCTGAACGATCTGCGCAAGGTGACGACCGCCCGCGTCGAGTTCCCCGAGCTCGGCAAGTGGGTCGATGCCACTTCGGTCAAGCTGCTGCCGACCGCCGATACCGCGACCCACGTTTCGCAGGTGCGCGTCAGTTTGCCGCCGGTGCCGGAGGCAACGCCGGGCATGTTCGCGCGCGTTCATTTCGTCGTTGGGCAGGCCGAGAAGCTGACCGTGCCGGCGAGCGCCGTGGTGCGCCGGGGCGAAGTCGCCGCCGTTTATGTGCAGGGTGCCGACCAGCGCCTGAGCCTGCGCCAATTGCGCCTGGGCGATGCGGTCGGTGCTGGCGAAATCGAAGTACTGGCGGGCCTGGCGCCCGGCGACAAGGTGATCGCCGACCCGGTCAAGGCCGCCATCGCCCTCAAGAACCCGGCTGCGGTTAAATAAGATGGCCAGCGAGAAGACCGCCAGCGCCGCGCCGCTCGGCATTTCCGGGCGCATCGCCGCCGCCTTCCAGGAATCGCGGATGACGCCGCTGCTGGCGCTGGTTGCTTTCCTGCTCGGCGTCTTTGCCGTGCTCGTCACCCCGCGTGAGGAAGAACCCCAGATCGACGTGACGATGGCCGACGTGATGGTCGCCTTCCCCGGCGCTTCGGCCAAGGATGTCGAAAATCTCGTCGCCCGCCCTGCCGAGCAGGTGCTGTCGCGCATGCACGGGGTCGAGCATGTCTATTCGATGTCGCGCCCCGGCATGGCGGTAATCACCGTGCAGTTCGATGTCGGCGTCAAGTACAACGACGCCGTGCTGCGCCTCTACGACACCGTGCATTCGCACCGCGACTGGCTGCCGCCCAACCTTGGCGTCCAGGAGCCGGTGATCAAGCCGCGCGGCATCGACGACGTGCCCATCCTGGCCCTCACGTTCTGGACGAAAGACCCGGATCGCTCGGCCTACGAGCTGCAACAGGTGGCGCGCGCGGTCGAGATCGAATTGAAACGGATCAAGGGCACGCGCGACGTGTCCACGCTGGGCGGCCCCGACCACGCCCTCCGCGGCCTGATGG
>JAKOQZ010000151.1 GCA_029778105.1 Pseudomonadota bacterium
GGGCGCGGCGTTCTTCGCGGCCCTGTTCGCGCAGTGCGCGCGCCTGATGACGAAAATCGTGCGCCATCCAAGGCCTGTGATCGCCGAGGTGCATGCGCTTGCGACGGCGGCGGGTTGCCAGCTCGTCGCGAGCTGCGATCTGGCCATTGCGTCCGAAACGGCCGCCTTTGCGACGCCGGGCGTGAATATCGGCCTGTTCTGCTCGACCCCGATGGTGGCGCTGTCGCGCAATATCGGGCGCAAGCCGGCGATGGAGATGCTGCTGACCGGGCAGCCCGTCAGCGCCGAGCGGGCCATGGCGATGGGCCTTGTCAACCGCGTGACCCCGCCCGACGTCCTGAAGAGCGAGACCGAAGCGCTGGCGGCGCTGATCGCCTCGAAGCCGCAGGCGACGCTGAAACTTGGCAAGGCGGCCTTTTATGCGCAGGCCGAGATGACGCTGGACGAGGCCTATGCCTTCGCCGCCGAGACGATGACCATGAACATGCTGAACGCGGAAGCCTGTGAAGGCATCGGCGCCTTCGTGGAGAAGCGGCCGCCGAACTGGCCGAAGGAGGCTTCGTGAGGCTGAAGGTTCTGGCTTTGGCGGCGGGACTGGCGGCGCTGGCGGGCGTCGCCGCCGCCCAGGACAATGCCGAGATCGTGGTCACCGCGGCGCGTTACATGGACAATGACAGCGGCGCCGCCGTCGTCATTCCGCATGTGACGCTGAAGCGGCGCGCGGACAATCTGGTGACGACGGTGCGGGTGGTCTGCGACACGCGAGACGAAACCCTGCGTGGCGAAGAGCTGCGCAAGACGCTGCGCGACATGATTGCGACGGCGGCGGCCAGCGGCGGCACGATCACGCTGAGCGTCGGCGACACGATCCTCGTGCCGTTCGACGAGAGCATGATCGAGAAGTCGATCTTTCCCGAAGGGCGGCCCGATACGAGCTATGCCGCCGTGGTGGTGAAGACGGCCGTCACGGCCGACGACACGTATGACGGCGCGGTGGCGCGCGTGCGCGGCTTCGTCGCCGCGACGCCCAAAACCGGGCGGACGGAGGTGCTGGCCGACGGGCGCTGGGATCTGACGCTGGTCGGGCCGGAGCGGAACCGCCAGGAGTTGATCGGCCTGATCGCCGCCGACGCGCGGCAGACCGCTGCCATCTTCGGCGCGGGGTTCGGGGTCGAAGTCGACGGGCTGCACAACCCGATCGCCTGGTATCAGTCGGGTCCGCTGGATCTGGACCTCTATATCCCCTACGCCCTCAAGACCTCGGGAACGGCCGCCCCATGACCGCCTTCAGCAACCCCGCCGACAGCGAGATCGTGGCCCTGCTGAACGGCGCGAAGACGATCGCGCTGCTGGGCGCGAGCACCAATCCGCAGCGCGCGGCGCATTACGTGATGGCCTTCCTGCAGGAGAAGGGACACCGGGTCATCCCGGTCAATCCGGGCCTCGCGGGCCAGACGCTGTTGGGCGAGACGGTCTATGCCCGGCTGGGCGATGTGCCGGAGAAGATCGACATGGTCGATGTATTCCGGGCCAGCGAATATCTGGACGGCATCGTCGCCGAGTGCATCGAGGCCGGCGTGCCCGCCATCTGGACCCAGCTTGAGGTCATCGACGAGGCGGCGGCGGCGAAGGCCCGGAAGGCCGGCCTGACGGTCGTTATGAATAAGTGCCCGAAGATCGAGTATCCGCGCCTTGGCATAGCAGGGCCGCGAGGCGCTTGACCAAGCCGGCCAAAAAAAGAACGGCGAGGTTACCCCCGCCGCGCCATTTTCAGGTGATGTCTGAAGCTCTTAGAGGACCACGCCGACGCGGGCGAGGATATAGAGCAGCAGGTACAGCACGGCGAGGCCGATAGCGGCCAGCGAAAGCGGTCGCTGATAGGGCTTCACGGCGGCGAGCGCCTTGTCCAGGCTCTCCTGACCGCCCGCGCCACCGAGCGCCTTGGCGATCAGCGGATAGGCGAGGATCAGGCCAAGGCCGATGAGGACCGCAACGCCGACGAGGCCGACGATTGCATAGATCGGCATGAACTCGAGCAGGATGCCGAGCGAGGTGACGATATCGATAAGCGCGATGATGCCCCAGACGAGCGCAACCACGCCGATAATGCCTGCAAACGGCGCGAGTTTGGCCGCGACGTTCTCAGCTGCGGCGTTCGCGTCCTTATTGCCCCCAGGAAGGCCGCCGGTACCCATGAGGCCGAGCAGGCCCAACACGAGCAGGAAGGCAAGGTTCAAGACGAAATACAGCATACGAAAATCCCCCTTATGGCCAAATGTGGGCCGGATTCGCAGGTCGACAGATTGACTACAAGCCGCGAGGGAGCCAACCCCCGTCGCCTGCGACAAATCGGGCTTTCCGCCTCAGATATAGACGCCGAAGCGGTTGAGGATGAATTCGATCAGCGTCCAGAGCGCGAACACCAGACCGGCCAGGCCAAGGATGGCTTCGACGCCGCCGAAGCTGCGCTTGATCCCGTCCACGACCTTGCCCGCGCCGGATGCCGGGGCGCCGAAGAACGCGGCGACCGAAATATAGCCGGCGAGAACGCTGAGCACGATCAGGAGCAGCGCCCCGATCAGGCCAAGGACGAGGTCGAAGGTAATGTATCCGCCCAGGATCACGAAGATCAGGCCGATCAGCACATACAGGCCCCAGATGAAGCCGGTGATCGCGATCGTCCCGATGAAGCCGGCGAGCGGCGCAGCGACCGGCTTGAGAATGTCCTGAACCGGCTTGAGCGCCGCCGGGCCCGCGCCGTTGGCGGCCGATGTGAGCGAAACCGCCGCGAGCGTGAGGAATGTCAGAAGGAACTGCAGCCAGGTCACGAACATCCGGATTTCCCCTTGCGTTGGCCGCCCGCCGACGGGCCGAGACGAGTCGTATTCTCTCCGTTTCGCAGCGGAAAGGAAGGGTTCCCTTCGCAGGTGCGGCAATGCGCGCTGTCTAGCGGACAGGCTTTCCGGTCAGCGCGTGCCAGTGCGCGATCGCGGCGGCGAACAGAACCAGCGCGCCGAACTGGTGCGCGGCACCCAGAAGGATCGGCTGCTCGCCGCCGGCGCCGGCCAGAAGCGTCAGCACGCCGAGCAGGATCTGGCCCACCGTGACGCTGCCCAGCAGGCCCGCCGATGGCTTGCCCGCGCCCGTCCTGCCCGCGACGATGACGCACAGCACCGCAAGCGTTGCGACCGCATAGGCGGTCATCCGGTGCTGAAACTGCACCATCGTGACGTTGTCGCCGAAATTCAGCCACCAGGGCTGGTGCAGGAAAAGACCGTCGGGGACCAGGCTGCCGTCCATCAGCGGCCAGGTGTTGTAGGTGAGTCCGGCGTCGAGGCCTGCGACGAGGCCGCCGAGCAGGACCTGCAGGAAAACGGCGCCGAGGGTGATCCGGGCCAGCGTGAGGCCGGGTTGCGCGGCCCTGCCCTCGCGCGGCCGTTTGAGGTCGAGCAGCATCAGCATCGTCCAGGCGAAGATGATGAAGGCGAGCCCGAGATGCGCCGCGAGGCGGTATTGGCTGACCTCTGTCCGGCCGACGAGACCGCTGACCACCATGAACCAGCCGAGCGCGCCCTGGGCGCCGACCAGCAGGACAAGGACCGCGCCGCGCCGGAGCATCGCGCCCTTGAGCCGGCCCTGCCACCAGAAGATCGCAAGACCGATCAGCGCGACCATGCCGATGGTGCGCGCCAGCACGCGGTGGCCCCATTCCCACCAGTAGATCAGCTTGAACTCGGCGACGCTCATGCCCTTGTTGAGGACCTGATACTGGGTGGTCGAGCGGTATTTCTCGAGCTCGGCTTCCCAGTCGGCCTCGCTGAGCGGCGGAAC
>JAKOQZ010000152.1 GCA_029778105.1 Pseudomonadota bacterium
CCCGCCTGCTCCTCGAACACGATGAGATAGGGAACGCGCGTGTATTCGGTGCCGGCCATGGGTTCCTCCTGTATTTTTATGGGCGGAAGACTAGCGAGGAACCCGCGCGCATCAAATGCGGGCCGAAATGCCGAGGATGTGACGCAGCGCCGCTTCCCGCTCGCCCGGCGGCGGGTCTAGGGTCCGCCCCGCAAGCTGCGCTCTCTCAAGGTCTCCCATGCTGCTGAACCGTCTTCGCTCGTTCGCCGCCGCCCTGGCGGTCACCACCGCCCTCGCGGCGCCCGTCCTCGCCGCCGTCTATGGCGAATGGGGCGTCCCGCTTGAGGACATGGACACCGCCGTGAAGCCCGGCGACGACTTCTACATGTATGTGAACGGCGGCTGGGATAAGCGCGTCGAAATCCCGGCTGACCGCTCCGGCTACAGCGACGGCACCGACATCCAGCAGCGCGCCGAAACCGATCTCCACGAGATCGCCGAGAGCGCCAAGACCGCTGAACCCGGCACGCTGCTCCGCAAGGTGGGTGACTTCTACGCCAGCTACATGGACGAAGCGGCCATCGAGAAGGCGGGTCTCACCCCGCTCCAGCCGACGCTGGATGCGATCAACGCGATCGCGACGCCCGCCGATCTCGCCAAGGCCTTCGCCGACGCCGTCATCGGCTTCGGCATCTCGCCCTTCGGCATGTACACCGAAGCCGACGCGAAGAAGCCCACGGCCTACGCGGTCTATATCTACCAGTCCGGGCTCGGTCTGCCCGACCGCGACTACTACCTCGAAGACACCGAGGAGAACCTGAAATACCGCGCCGCCTACAAGGCCTATATCGAGCAGATCTTCACCCTCGCCGGCATCGCCGATGCGAAGGTCAAGGCCGAGGCGGTCTATGACCTGGAACTGAAGATCGCGAAGATCCACTGGCCGGCGGAAGAAACCCGCGATGCGCTGAAGACCTACAACCCCTACAGCGAAGCCGATCTCGCCAAGGAGTCGCCGGACTTCGACTGGCCCGCCTTCCTCGCCGCCGCCGACCTGTCGAAGGTTCCCAACATCATCGTCGGCGAGAAATCGTCCATCTTCGAGATGGCGAAGCTCGCCAAGTCCGAACCGCTCGATACCTGGAAGGCCTACCTCACCTTCCACGCCCTCGACGGCGCCGCACCCTACCTCACCAAGGCCTTCGACGACGCCCAGTTCGCCTTCAACGGCAAGACCATGTCGGGCCAGGAAACCCAGCGCGACCGCTGGAAGCGCGCCCTCGACATCATCGACGAGAATATGGGCGAGGCAATGGGCGAGGCCTACGTCGCCAAGCGCTTCCCGCCTGAGTCCAAGGCCATGATGGCCGAGATGGTCGCGAACCTGAAAACCGCCCTCGGCCAGATGGTCGACGAGGCGGAATGGCTCGATCCCTCGACCAAGACCGAAGCCCACAAGAAGCTCGATCTGATGGCCGTGAAGATCGGCTATCCCGACAAGTGGCGTGACTACACGGCGCTGGAGATCGCGGCCGGCGATCCGGTCGGCAATATCCTGCGCGCCCGCCGCTTCGAATGGACGCGCAATACCGCCCGCATCGAAGGTCCCGTCGACAAAACCGACTGGGGCATGACACCGCCGACGGTCAACGCCTACTTCAATCCGGTGAACAACGAGATCGTCTTTCCGGCCGGCATCCTGCAGCCGCCCTACTTCGATCCGACCGCTGATATGGCCGTGAACTACGGCGCCACCGGCGCCACGATCGGCCACGAAATCAGCCACGGTTTCGACGATCAGGGCCGCAAATACGATGAAACCGGCGCCCTGCGCGACTGGTGGACCGAAAAAGACGCCGCCGCCTACGAGGCGCAGGCCAAAATGCTGGTCGAACAGTTCAACCAGTACGAACCCCTCCCCGGCGTGAAGATCAACGGCGAGCTGACGCTCGGCGAAAACATCGCCGATCTCGCCGGCCTCGCCATCGCCTATCGCGCCTACCACATCGCGCTGGGGGGCAAGGACGCGCCGGTGATCAACGGCATGACCGGCGACCAGCGCTTTTTCCTCGGCTACGCGATGAGCTGGCGCACCAAGGTCCGCGACGCGCGCCTCCGCGCCCGCCTGGCGTCGGACCCGCACTCGCCGGCCTATAACCGCGTCAACGGCATCGTCCGGAATTTCGGCCCCTGGTATGACGCGTTCAGTGTCCCCGCCGACGCCAAGCTGTCGCTCCCCGACGCGAGCCGCGTGAAGCTCTGGTGAGTCGCGGTCTCTACGGCTGAATCTCGTTGCGCCGCCGGTCTCCCCGGCGGCGCAATTGTTTCGTCGCCCTGCGTCGCAAGGCTGCGAAAGTTTCCCGCGCACGAAACATGATTGCGCACGCGCCAAGCCGGTATATGACCTTAGGGAAATAGCCCCTTGGGAGAGGCGAAATGCCGGATAAAGGCCCGCTCCAGTTCCACGTTCCCGAACCTGAAGTGCGCCCCGGCGACACGCCGGACTTCTCGAAAGTCGTCGTGCCCCCGGCCGGCGAACAGCCGCGCCCGCCGGTCGACGCGAAGCCGGAAGACATTCGCGATCTCGCCTACACCATCATCCGCGTCCTGAACGACGAGGGGCAGGCGGTCGGCCCTTGGGCAGGCAGCCTCACGGACGACGAACTCGCCGAGGGCCTGCGCCACATGATGACGCTGCGCGCCTTCGACGCGCGCATGCAGCTCGCCCAGCGCCAGGGCAAGACCTCCTTCTACATCCAGCATCTGGGCGAGGAGGCCGTCTCCTGCGCCTTCCGCAAGGCGCTGAAGCCCGGCGATATGAACTTCCCGACCTATCGTCAGGCGGGCCTGCTCATCGCGGGCGGCTATCCGATGGTTCAGATGATGAACCAGATCTACTCCAACGATCAGGACCCGCTGAAAGGCCGCCAGCTCCCGATCATGTACGCCTCCAAGGAGTACGGCTTCTTCTCGATCAGCGGCAATCTCGGCACGCAGTACATCCAAGCCGTCGGCTGGGCGATGGCATCGGCCATCAAGAACGACACCCGCATCGCCGCCGGCTGGATCGGCGATGGCTCCACGGCGGAAAGCGATTTCCATGCCGCGATGGTCTTCGCCTCGACCTATCGCGCGCCCGTCGTTCTCAACGTCGTCAATAATCAGTGGGCGATCTCGACCTTCCAGGGCATCGCGCGCGGCGGCGCCGCCACCTTCGCGGCACGCGGCCACGGCTTCGGCATCCCGGCGCTGCGCGTTGATGGCAACGACTATCTCGCCGTCCACGCCGTCGCGAAATGGGCCGTCGAACGCGCCCGCCTCAATCTCGGCCCCACGCTCATCGAATACGTCACCTACCGCGCCGGCGCGCACTCGACCTCCGACGACCCCAGCGCCTACCGCCCCAAGACCGACAGCGTCGCCTGGCCGCTTGGCGATCCGCTCATCCGCCTCAAGAACCACCTCATCGCCAAAGGCCTCTGGTCCGAAGACCGCCACAAGCAGGCGGAAGCCGAAATCCTCGCGGTCGTCATCGCGGCGCAGAAAGAGGCCGAGGCCCACGGCACGCTGCATCAGGGCGGCAAACCCAGCGCGCGCGACATGTTCGAAGGTGTCTATGCCGAGATGCCCGCGCATCTTCGTCGTCAACGCCAGCAGGCGGGGATTTGACACATGGCACGCATGACCATGATCGAGGCCATCCGCAGCGCCATGGACGTCTCCATGGAGCGCGACGGCAATGTCGTCGTCTTCGGTGAGGATGTCGGCTATTTCGGCGGCGTCTTCCGCTGCACTCAAGGGCTCCAGCAGAAATACGGCAAGACCCGCTGCTTCGACGCCCCCATCTCGGAGAGCGGCATCGTCG